>CAYJNL010000018.1:0-52445 GCA_964371675.1 uncultured Bacteroides sp.
CGTGGGGAAGGAAAACTCGGCGGTGTTAAAGATGTAGTTGCTTGCCTTTGCCGTGTTTGTAAGCTGCACCACGCCCCCCACGGTGAGGTTGTCGCCCACATTGGGGCTTGGGAAATCGGCATTTACGATGTAATCTGTGCCTTTGGTGAAGGTTTCGCCGTTTAAAAGGCCGCTAAAACGCACGTCTGCCGTGGCATCGGTGATGCCGTTGTACGCACGGCTTTGCACTGTGACTCCAAAGACGGTAAGAGTGGCTCTTTGGATGGTGTAGGTTGCAGTTTGCGTGCCACCACCGCCGATGTAATTGGTGCCCGCCGTTGTGTCGTACACACTGTTTGCGCCCAAGGGAGGCACCGTCACGGTGAGGGTATAATCACCTGCGTTTATGGCGGTGTTGCCGCTTAGGGTGTATGTGCCGGGTGTAAGGGTTGCGCTGCCCAGCTTCACGGTCACATTTTGCGTTTGCTGTGTGCCGTTGTAGGTTAAAGCAGGGTTTGGCGTTATGCCGATTGTGGGTGTTGCGGAGCTCATGGCAATTTTGACGTAGGTTGGCACTGAGGTATAATTCTCGCTAAGTGTTCTTGCTGTTGAGTTGTTGTCATCAGCGCCTGCCCTGATGGAAACGCTGTAAAATTGGCCAGCTGATGGGTTGGGCAGTGTATAGGTGGGGGTTGCCGAAAGCGCCAGTGCACCACCACCGCCGCCCATGGCTGTTACCGTGCCACCCATAATTTCAATTGTGTCGCCGCCCGTTGAACCACCATGGCCGACACCGATGCCCGTACCGCCATCGTTAGCTGTGGCTGTTACACTGCCGCCTGTGATTTTAACCGTGCCGCCTGCACCATTAAGGCCACCGCCGATGCCGGCACCGCCAAAGTTACCCTCGGCCACCACCGTGCCGCCGGAGATGGTAACCGTGCCGCCGCCAACACTATTGCCGCCGCCGATGCCGGCGGCGCCGCTGAGGTCCATAGCGCTCGAGCCACCCGTGGCGTGTAGGCTGCCGGAAGAGTTTTCTGTGATGTTTAGTGTTGCACCGTTTGGTACCTGCAAGCCGGCCTTGTCAGATCCGCTTGTCAAGCTGTTTGCACCCTGCAAAATGATGTTCGCCATGGCAGAGCCTGCAATTTCAAAGGCGCAGGCATCGCTCGTGCCACTCACATCTATGTTCACACCGTTCAGCGCGAGGTTGGCGGGGACGCCGCTTTGCACCACAATGGTGTTTGTAGTGGTGGAAGAAACGCCGGGGGCCATGGATATTTCCAGTGGGGCACTGCCCGTGATGGTGAGCACGTTTATGCCGGTAAGCGAACTGTGTGGGCCATAGCTATAACTACCTGTATCGCCCGTCACGGAAAAATCGCCCGTGACTGCGCTCATCATCATCGGTGCATGCAAAAGTGCCTCGCCCACCTGCACTTTTAAGGCGGGCTGGGTTATTTTGTTTGAAAGTTTGTATCCCTCGGGAACGTTCAAGGTAGGAACGTAGAATATTTCGGCATTTTCATCCGTGGCAAAAGCACCGTTACTGTGGGAAGGAAAATCCAAAGTCCAGCCCGTAACAGGTACACTCAGGGGCTCGGTTTCGCCCTCCACCGTGGCCGTAAGGTTTTTTGGGAAGGTGGCGATCATTTCCGCTTCGGTAATTTCCTCGTCAATTTCCAGTTCTATCGGCTCGAGGTCTGCAAAGGCCGTGATGGTTTTGCTCGGCACCGCAGTGTTCTCTGCAAAGGCGGCAAGCGGCAAAAGCCCTGCCACCATGCTAAGCGCCAGAATGCCCGATATAATTTTGTTTTTTAGCGTCATCTTTTTCATAAGTCCTCCATCAAACTTTTTTATAGATTCTTTACTGTTTTTAAATATAAATACATAAAATAAATTATAACATAAAAACGCATGAAATGTCAAAATGAAATCTTGGGTTTTCGTTCGTTTTTTGTTATTTTTTTTAATGTTTTTACTTAAATAAAACTGTAGCAAATATAAATAAAAAAGTGTAGCACTGAAAAAAAGAAAGTGTACAATGCACCATAGATTTAGAGCGGAGTTTTGTAACCTCGAAAGTCCTAATGAATAAAGTAATGTGGACAGCCTATAAAAGCTTATTTATTATATTTTAGGCTAATTTTGCTCAAAAAAGTATTAGTTATTTTGCCGATGTGATATGAGTGAAATAATTGTGGTTACCGACTTAAAGATTAATCCTCACCAATATATGTAAACCTCTGCACCTGTTTGCCCTCGTGCACCACTGTTTCACCCCACATATGTGCAGGGCGCACCCAAATGCCGCCCTCGCCGTACAGCGCTTTGTAAACCACATATTGCTCTAAAGTTTCGCTGTGCTTTGCTGTGTAAAGTAGCTCGTATTCGTTGCCCTTAAAATGCAAGTATCGCCCCGGTTTAAAGTTGTCATTTGTCATATTTTGCCTCATTTCGCTTTCTTTTTACTTCTCGGTTTTTGCACAGGTGTTATGCTCTCTAAAACAAGCACTGCTTTTCTTGCAAAATCTGTGTCTACAATGTCTAAGATATTAAGCTTTGTGCATATTTCTATATTGATTTGGGGTGACGTCCATAATTTTCTTGAAAATTTTGATAAAATACTTTGAATCGTTTATTCCTACTTTAAATGAAATATCTTGCATGGAAAGTGATGTGCTTTTGAGCATTTCACAGGCACTGTTTATCCTGATTTTTGTAAGGCATGTAACAAAATTAATTCCAATTTCTTTTTTGAAAATGTGGCTAATATAATTAGGGCTAAGGTGGAAAATTGCGCTTAAATCCTCAACCGTAATTGAATTATTGTAATTTTCTTGCATATACTCAATTATGCGCATAACGTATGTGTTTTCTGTAGTTATAGTGCCAAAAACCGAAAAATCGCTTTCAATTAAATAGCTCGATAAAAACTCATTTATATCATGTATAGATTCTATATGTTTAAAATCATTAAGTAGCGTGCTCTGCGTTATTTGCTCTTTATTTGAACGCTTTTCAACACAAGAAAATACAAGTTGCTTTAGGGAGTTAGGCTCAATATAAAGATTTGAGAAAGTGCTACACAATTTAGCCAACCTACTTTTTGCGTTTGCATTAAAAGGCTGAGAGGAAATTGCTTCAAGTTCTGTCAGTAATTTTGCGCTTATTGATTCAATTATAGGTGTGAATTTTTTGTCTGCTAGCTTTGAATAAAAGAAACTTTTTTTGTCAGGGTAATAAAAATAATGTTCTGCACAATTTTTAGATTGATTATACAATTTTAAAATGTTTTCAAGGCAATACTTTTTTGATGTAGTGCTTATAAGTTCGCTACAACCTGCAATGCAGATAATATGGTTTGTTAGTTTTACATTATTTATAATGCTATTAACATGAATTTCTATGTCGTTCTCGCTTTGCATTATAACATTTTGTGGCATTGTTAAAATTGCACCGAAATATTCGCTTTTTGACATAAAACAATTAACATCATACTTTTTTAATAAAAAAGTTTGCATATACTCTATTATATTTTGTTTGATGTCTTCAATACTTTGCACAGAAAAAGTATCACATAAATAACAGTAACCAATTATTTTAAAGGTGATAACAAAAGCAATTAAATTATTACTTGTTGTGTTTAAAATATAATCTGCTTCATCTTTTAAATTTAAGTTGTTGCTTGTTAAAATATCCCAAGTATTTGAATGTGTTGTAATTGTTTTTTGTGTATGCGCTTTTTCAAAAGAATTTTCTTTAGAAATTTCTTTTGAAATATTGTTAAGCACATTTAAAATAGTATCAAAATCACTGTTTGTCTTTAGTAAATAATCGCTGGCGCCACACAAAAGCGCCTCTCTAACATATTCATATTCAGGGTGGCACGATAGCAGCAAAATTTTAATGTGCGGCATAGTTTTGCGCAGTTTTTTTGTAAGCTCCAGCCCGTCCATTACAGGCATAACTACATCTGTAATTACTATGTCAACATCAATTGTTTTGCACAGCTCCAGCGCCTCTTCGCCGTTTGCAGCCTCTGCAACAATTTTGTAGCCATTTTCCTCAAAAGGAAATACAAGGCGAAGGCGCTCTCTTATTAAATTTTCGTCGTCTACAAGTAATATTTTTAGTAAGTCCACTGCATTATTCCTCAATTTTCGGTATTATTATTTCAGCAAGTGTGCCGTCGCTTTTACTGCTGTAAACTGTAATGCCGTATTTTTCACCATACTCGCTTTTAATGCGCTGGTTTATGTTGCTAATACCAATACTCACATAGTTAGACTTTTTCTTGCCGGATATATTTTTTTGTGCATTAATCTCGTTTAAACGCTCTTTTTCAATGCCAACGCCATTGTCTTTTACAAATAAAACAACGTCGTCATTCAGCAGTTCTGCGGATATTTCAATTGTTGATTTTGTTTGTTTTGATGCAGAGAAGCCATGGTAAACACTATTTTCCACAAGTGGGAGTAGCACCATGCGGATTGTGCGAAGCTCTCTAATTTCATCGCTTACATTTATGTTTAATGAAAATTTATTGTCGTACCTAATTTGTTGCATATCAATGTATTTTTGTGCAATGTTTAGCTCTTCATTTATTTTTACAATTGTGCCAAGCTTGCCTATACTGTAAGACAAAAGTGAAATTAATGATATGTTCAGTACTTTAATATCGCTATAACGCTTTAAATCCACAAGTGCATCTATGGAGTAAAGCGAGTTGTACAAAAAATGCGGGTTAACTTGTGCAAGCAATAATTGGTATTCATATTTTTGCTTTGACTTTTCCACTTCTAGCTTTTCATCAACTATTTTATCAAATTTAGCTGACATATCGTTGTAAGTTGAGAATAGCTCACCAAACTCTCTTGGGGGAGATGCCGTAATTTGGTTTGCTACTTTTTTGTTTTTTAGCATATTTATGTGCTTTTGCAACTGGCTTATGGCAATTTTTACACTGCGCAGTACAAAAGTTGTGCCAAGAATTAAAAGTAACGTAAACGTTATGCAAAAAACAAACAAGTAAATTGCCAAAGATGAATTTAAAAGCGAGAAATCTTGTGTGTTTTCAATTATGGATACGAGTGTCCAAATTTGCCCAAAAGCGTTTACAGTGTATTTGTTTACATTAAACTGTGTCTCGTTTAAAGTTTCTATAACGCCCGTGTTTTGCTCGCTTTTAAAAAAATGTGAAATTTGCTCAAACAACTCATTATATTTAGCTAAATTGAGCCTTAAACTGCTAAAGATAAACTGTGAGTTTTCGTCTGTGCCAACAAAAGAGATGTGCTCGTCATAATTTATGTTTTCTAGCAATATTCCTATTTTAGTAAGCGAAATTTCAGCACATAAAAAACTTGTTGTTGCACTGTTAGTCTCAAGCGGAATAGCAAACAGTTTAGTACTGCTGTTTATCTCAGGCAGTGATATTATTTTAAAATCATCATAACTTTCTTTTGAAAGGCTAGTTAAATCTTTATAAAGATAGTTGTAATTTGTGTTGGATAATTCTTGTGTGTGTGAATTCCATATAAATAAATTGTCTATTAATGTGTGCTCTATTGTGTTTATGTTGTCAACATAAGTTTCAAACTCCTCAAAGTTCATGTTTTGCAGCCTGTACTCGTTTCTTATGTTTCTAAAATATAAAACAGCACTGTCAAGCTCTCTTACAAGTATAGTGTTTATACTGTCAGACACAATGTTTTTTTCGCGCTCATAAAACTGTGCGTAGTAATCTTGTATATAAGTTATAATAAATAAACTTACAGCTATTATTGTAAGCACAGTAATTATTACATTAATAATTATTATTCTGCTGTGTATAGAATATTGCTTTTTCATTATCGCGTATCCTTTTTAGTGTTATAATATACATTATAACATCATATTTTGTCCCTGCATACAAAAAAATTATATTCATGGTTTTTTCTACCCAATTGTAGAATTTTACACCCGAAAAAAATTAATAGCAAAGAATTATACACTTTTTAAGATGTTTTATATGGTGATATTCATAAATAATTAATATATAATTAATGCAGAGTTAATTGTTTGTTAAAAAATAATTTAGATGAGGAGAAATTAACATGAAAAAAAGGTTACTACAAGTTTTATCCCTTTTAATGGCAGTGCTTGTTTTTGCAAGCTGTGCGGCAACAGCACCGGCGGCATCTTCAGAGGCTGAAACAGCGGCACCTGCACAGCAAACAGACAGCGCAGACGAAACACAAGAAGTGCAAACGGTTACAGTTGTTTTACCGGGTCCTGCTAACGAGGAAGAATACTACAAAACAAAGCTTGAAGAATTTGAAGCCGCAAACCCTGATATTGACGTTGAGCTTATCTTCACACCAAATGAGGCAGATGCTTATGGTCAAGCTGTACAGCTTATGTTCTCCAGCAACGAGGGGCCTGACATTTTCCGTGTTAGTGCATCTTTCCCAACAGGTATGCTTTCGTCTTACGCAAAAGGCTGGCTTGCACCGCTAGACGAATTTTTGACAGATGACTTTAAAGCTACTTTCCCCGACAACGCGTTTGAGGCAAACGGCGGTTTAATGATAGACGGACAAATTTACGGCCTGCCGTTTATATCGGTTGAATTTCCGGCTTTTCGCCCAACAATTTACAACATGACTGTTTTAAAAGAGTATGGCATTACAGAGCCACCACAGACATGGGACGATTTGAAAACAGCACTTGAAACAGTTAAAGAAGAGAGCGGTGGCTCAGTTTACGGTTTTGGTTTCCAAGCGGCAGACGGCGGACAATATGCGTTTAGCTCACTTGGTGAATCTGTGCGCACAAATGCAGTTGACCTACACACAACAGAGGGCAACTTCTTATATGACCCAACAACAGGTATGTCAAACGCCGCAAACGAGGGCACAATTGCCGCAGTTGAGTTTATAAAAGAGCTTAACAGCGAGGGCTTAATGGTTCCCGGTTGGGAGACAGCAAACGGCGACACAATGATGCAATACCTAGCAACAGGCAGAGTGGCAGTTGTTGCCGCAAACTCTTTCTGGATTAAAAATATCTACGACATTAACCCCGATGTTGAGCTTGCACTTGGTGTGCCTCTACAAAGAAGCGAAGAAGATAACGGGCGCCGCTATGTTTACAGCGTTACAGACCCATACTACGGTATGAGTAGTACAGCAAAATACCCCGAGGCTACATGGAGAGTTTTGCAGTATATATCTTCAATTGAGTTCCAAAAAGAATTTTATGACTTAACAGGCCGTGTGCCCGTAGGTTTCCGAGCATTTGAAGACGGCGCACTAACAGATTATATGCAAGAAAACATGGATAACGCAGACAGCTACCTAAGAGTTGCGCCAAACCCTGCAGTTTACCACGAAGATGCAACAGCACTATTATCAGCTATAACAGCAAATGCACCAAAACCCACTTTGAACGAGCTTTACCTGTACAGCATAATTAACGATGTTTCGTTTGAAACACTTGCACAGGAATATGACACCGCAATGGATATAGTTGTAGATGAACAAGTTGCAAAACTACAAAGCGAGGGCAGCGATATAACAAGAGATGCCCTAATATTCCCTGAAAATTGGGATATGGATGAAAACTATGCAGGCTAAGGCTTAAAATAAATTTGCCAATAAGCTTATGTTTGCAAGCAAGGTTGAAACATACTTTAAATTAATTAAATTAAAGTGGCGAGCCTTTCAAATTTACGAAAGGCACGCCATTTTATTAAAAATTCACTATACGGAGACGAAATTATGAGAAAAACACTATTAGTTAACAGGTGGAATTATCTGTTTTTAGTGCCGGCAGTAAGCTTATTTGTAATTTTTACACTTTACCCAATTTACAATGTATTTTTATACTCTTTTTATAATTGGGAGGGCTTTGGGCCACTTGTTGACTTTGTTGGGCTTGATAATTACAAAGAGGCACTATTTGACCCATATTATTGGAACGCTTTTTTTAACACAATGATATTTTCACTCTCGCACCTTGTTTTGCAAAGCGGGCTTGCACTGCTTTTTGCAATTTTGCTAAACAGTACAACTTCAAAACTAAAAAAAGTATACAGGCTTTTTATATTTATACCTGTTATTACAACAACATCAATCATTGGTATGGTTATGACAATGATTTTTGACCCCGTAAACGGCCCTGTAAACACTGTTTTACTGGGCATAGGGCTTATTAGTGAGCCTATAAAGTTTTTGAGCTCCTCTGATTTAACGCTTGGCACTGTAATTGGCGTTTCTATTTGGAAAAACATAGGTGTAAGCCTTGTATACTGGCTGGCGGCACTGCAAACAGTGCCAATGGACGTGTACGAATCAGCAAAAATAGACGGCGCAAACGCTTTCCAAACTTTTGCAAAAATTACACTGCCAATTATTGCACCATTTGGCGCTGTTATAGCATTGTTTGCTTTTAAAAACGGCTTGTATCCGTTCGACATTATAAAAACAATGACAAATGGCGGGCCTGCTTTTTCCTCAGATGTTATGGATACATATATTTACAGATATGCCTTTAATTCAGAGCAATCTATAATAAGGTACGGCTTTTCTGCGGCAAGCGGCATAATTTTCTCTGTAACGGTAGTTGTTTTAACTGTCATTACAAATAAAATTTCTTCAAGTGTTGCAAAAAAATAAATAGTTAAACAACCGTTTACACTATTTGCCAAATTAAATTAGTATAGGAGCAAAATTATGGATAAGACAATTACCGCAAACAAGACAAAGCTTAAGAGGAAAAAGAGCTTTGGCGTACTTGATATATTTTTCATTCCGTTTTGCCTTTTGTGGTGCTACCCGTTTATATGGCTAATTTCAAACGCATTTAAAACACAGAGCGAAATGTTTATGAACGGGCTTAGGGTAATACCCGAGACACCAACATTTGATAACTTTTTAAGAGCGTGGGAATCTGCTAAATTTGATGTTTACATGGTTAACTCTTTTATAGTAACCACAGGTGTTGTAATTCTTGTTCTCTTTGTGGCGGCAACAAGCGGCTACGCTTTGAGGCGAGATAATTTCCCCGGCAAAAAAATTATTTTAGCACTGTTTTTGGGCACAATGTTTTTTCCAAAAAGTGTTAGCATGTTACCGCTTTACCAAATCATTAACGCCTTTGGCTTAAATAACACGTATGCAGGTATTATTTTGGCAATAGGCGGCCCTGCACACGTTATGGCAATTTTGCTGTTTATGCGCTACTTTGCCACTGTGCCAAAAGATTTGGAAGAGGCCGCCCACCTTGACGGCGCACCGTACCCGCTTATTTTTGTTAAAATAATGATACCACTTGCAAAACCCGTTTTTGCAACTGTTGCAATTTTCAACTTTATATCATCGTGGAACGACTTTATGGCACCGCTAATATTTACGCTTAACAGACCTGAACTGCGCACACTCGGCGTAGGATTATACGCATTTTTCGGCGAGGGCACAGCAGACTGGACAGGGCTTTGCGCCGCCGCAACAATTGCCACAATACCTATAATGATAGTGTTTTTACTATTTCAAAACGCATTTATAGACGGGCTTGAGGGCGCAGTTAAAGGCTAATTTTGGGCTTGCACTTACAAAAAAACAGAAAATAAAAAATATTTGACAAGCAACACAGCACTATGTCAAGTGCAAAGAAAGGCAAAAATATGAGTGAAAAACCATTAAATATATTATTTATACACACAGACCAGCAGCGCGCAGACACACTGCACTGCTACGGCAACAACATTGTAAAAACACCTAATATTGACAAACTTGCACAAAACAGTGCAACATTTATGAACGCGCACTGCACACACCCTCTTTGCTCTCCTGCGCGCGCCAGCTGGATAACGGGTGAGTATATACACTCTCACGGGCTATGGCGCAACGGCACAGCGCTTGATGAAAACCGCGATAATGTTGTGAAAAGCCTTGCGCAAAGCGGATATGAGACTTGCGTTATAGGTAAAGCGCATTTAATGCCATACCATGCGGACCCTGCGCTTTACTGTGAATCTGTACAGACAGATAACAAGGTAATGGGGCCGTCTTATGAAGAGGTGTGGGACTATTGGCGCAATGAAAAGTTTGAAAATGGCTTTTATGGTTACAAAGACGTGCGCCTGGGGCTTGGGCATGGAGACTATGGTATGACAGGTGGGCACTATGGGCTGTGGGTGCACGAAAACCACCCCGAGACAGAAAAGCTTTTCTTGCGTGAAAACGGTTTTAGCGAGGACACAAGCTTTGATGCGTGGAAATCTGCCGTGCCAATGGAGGTGCACAGCGCAACATGGATAACAAATGAAGTTGATGACTATTTAAAGCATAATAAGGACAAAAAGTTCTTTTTATCGGTTGGCTTTCAAGAGCCGCACCCACCGTTTAACCCACCCAAACCATACTGCGACATGTACAGCCCCGACGACATGCCCGAGCCCATAGGCGATGAGCATGATTTTGGCGAGGAATTGCCATATCATATAAAACATTATATGTCGCGCCAAGGTATGCCTGATTTGACGATGAAGCGCAAAAAAGAAATACTGGCAAACTACTATGGGCTTGTAACGCTTGTGGACGATGCCATGGGGCGCATTATGGACTCGCTTGAAAAATATGGATTAGCTGACAATACGCTCATTATTTTCACCTCCGACCATGGCGACTGGATGGGAGACCACAACCTCAACAGAAAAGGTGGAGTGCACACAAGTGGGCTTACAAAAATACCAATGATAATAAAATGGCCGGGTGTATCTAAAGATGGAGAAAAGGTGCACTCTGTTGCAAGCCAAGTTGATTTAGCGGCAACAATTTACGATGCTTGCAATGTAAAACCACATTATACAAACCAAGGTGTATCGCTGAAAAACGTGCTAAGTGGCAGTGAAAATGCTACCCGAGACTATGCGCTTATTGAGCATGAGCACGAGTGTTACAAAGATAATAGCGATTTTTGCAAAAATGTTTTCTCTAAAACACCGCAAGAAAAACTTAAAGAAACAGTGCAGTGCGACCTTATAAACGAGACAGACAAAAACTGGTTTATGAAGACGATTGTTACAGATGAGTACAGGTTTACATACATACCACTTGTAGAATACGGCGAGCTGTATGACTTGAAAAATGACCCAAACGAGCGTGTGAACCTATTTAATAAAGATGCAGAGCTTACAGCAAAAGCGCAAAAAGTAATGCTCCGCGCACTTATTGAGGCAACACCACTGTGCCAAGAGAGAAAATTCCCTGTTTAGCTGTTGTGCTTTATGGCGGCAAAAAATATTACATAGATAGTTTCGAATATTATTGATACTATCGAGCGTTGGAGGGACTAACAAACAACATGTATAAAAATTCAAAACTTAGCCCTGTGGGCTTTGATGATGTAAAATGGACAAAAGGGTTTTGGCGAGATAAGGAAGATTTGTGCATTAACAGCACAATAGATTCAGTTTACAACGCGCTGAACAACGAGGAAAATTCAGCACAATTTAAAAATTTTCACATATTGGCAGGCGAAATTGACGGCGAATACTCGGGCTTTACACACTGGGGTGACGGCGACTGCTACAAGTGGATAGAGGCGGCTGTTTGCATATGGCACAAGACAAAAAACGCTGACTTAAAGCACAAAATTGATGCAGAGGTAAATGCAATTGCAAACGCGCAAGAGAGCGACGGATACATAGACACCTTTATACAAATGAACAATAAAAAGCGCTTTGCGACAAGTGTTTACCACGAGGACTATAATTTTGGGCACCTCTTTACAGCTGCCGCAACACATTTTTTGCTCACAGGTGAAAACACGTTTATACAAGTTGCTAAAAAAGCGGCAGATTGCCTTTACAGAGAGTTCGCAAAAGAGAAAGTGGAATATCCGCACTTTGGGTGGAATCCCTCTCACATAATGGGGCTTGTAGACATGTACAGGGCAACAAAGGACGAGAAGTATTTACAGCTTGCGAAAATTTTTACAGAGCTTAAAGGTAGCGCAGATGTGCATTTTGAGATGATTGAGCGCCCCGGAATACCCGATAGCGGTGGAGATTTGAACCAAGACAGAGTAAAACTTGAAGACGAGACAATGCCAGAGGGGCACGCAGTAACAGCAGTGTATTTGTACGCAGGAGCGGCAGATATTTGCTGTGAAACAAATTACAGCAAAGCGCAAAAAGCAATTGAAACTATAAGCGAAAATTTATACAATAGCAGAATTTATATAACAGGCGGTGTAGGGCCAACCCACTTTGGGTACTCCTCCAGAAACGACCATGTGCGTGAAGCTTTTGCAAACGACTACATTTTACCGCTATCAACGGCATATAACGAGACATGTGCAAACATAGGCAACGCAATGTGGCAATACAGAATGTTTTTGCTAACAGGCAAGGCAAATTACATGGACAATGTAGAAAATGTGCTATACAACAGTGGGCTCTCGGGCATGAGTGCAGACGGAAAAAAATTTCGCTACACTAACCCACTCAAGTGGTATGGGGAAAAGCAAACTTTGCTCTCGGCAGATTCTTACGAGCGCTGGAGTACTAACCACTGCTATTGCTGCCCACCGCAAATGGCACGCACAATTGCAAAAATGAGCACATTAGCATGTTCAAAAGCAGAAAATGCACTATATATAAATTTGTATAGCGGCTGTGAGATAAACACTGTTGTAAGCGGTAAAAATGTTGATCTAAACATCGAGTCGAATTACCCGTGGGAAGATACGGTAACCATCACAATTAACAAAGATATTAGCGATTTTAACCTTAATTTGCGCATACCAAAATTTAGCAACAGCACAAGCCTTGCATATAGCAACAATATATGCAAAGTGCATGCAGGCACGTATTATACTATACATAGCGATTTTAAAAAAGGCGAGCAAATTGTTTTAAAACTTGATATGGGAATTAAAGCAGTTAGGACAAACGCAAAGGTTGAGGCAAGTAAAAACCAAGTTTGCTTTATGCGTGGGCCTATTGTATATTGCCTTGAAGCGCCCGACATTGAAAGGGGGAATATTGACGAAATATACGTTGCACTAAATAGTGAAATTGAAGCAAAACATAACAGCGAGCTTTTAGGTGGAATAACAGAATTACACACAAATGCCTATTTAATGCAAAATATTTCGCAGCTTTACTCTGTTTATGGCAATGCAAACTTTGAGAAAATACAAATTAAGCTTATACCGTATTACGCGTGGAATAACAGGGGAGTGCATGAGATGTCAGTGTTTATGCCTGTGTTGATTGCGCCTAATTGATTAGCTAAGCTTATAAAAAGGCTGTGAAAATGAATTTCATTTTCACAGCCTTTGCTATATAAAGATAATATCTAAACATTAACTTAAAAAATATTTCTCAATGACTTATAATGCAAGCGAGGTGTAGCATTATGGAGCTGCCCACAAAGTCGCCTTCACAAAAAGCGGCTATTAAAGATGCGCCAAGACTGCTTACAATAACACGAGCAATTTGTGCCACGTTTACCTTTAAGGCAAACTATAACAGAAGCGTTTTCAATGCCTCTTCATTTTTTATATACAAAAACTTTTTGTCGGTTTCTATAATCTCTTTTTCTTTTAATTCTGCAATTTCACGGTAAAGACTTGCTCTACTTACACCTAGATATTCTGCCAACTTTTGTTTTGATTTTATATAAATACGGTTTTCGCTGTTTTTATTACTTAAAAGATAATGTGCAAGTTTCAAGTTTACAGACTGAATTGTCAAGCTCTCTATGCGCTCAATAAGAAATTGAATTTTACTATTATATAAAGTTAAAAGTTTTTCGGTTAATGCAAAATTTTCTTTCATCATTTCCCTAAGCACTTCTTCTGATATGCACAAAGCGTCTACGGCAGTACTGCACTTTATCACGGTGTTTAAAGAGTTTTTATTAAATATGTTGCTTATGCCGGTGCAATCTCCGGCTTTTAATGTAGATAAATATACTTCATCGCCTGAAAATGAGGTGCTGTAAACTTCCACTTGCCCCGACAATATAAGCACAACCGCGTTATTGCTTTACCGGGAGTGGAAAAAGCCGTTTAATAAAAGATATAGAGCAAACAGTAAATAAAAATTCAGTGTCAAAGAGAACTGTTATTATAGAGAAAAACGGGCAACAGCTAAACTACGACGACAACCTTAATATTGTAGCACATTTGGGGCAAAACATGCGGTTTATGCTTGATACCACAGTTAAAGAGTTTATAGAATTGCACTGTGAATGCAAGTGTAAAAAGTGCAGTATTAGCGAGATAATTTCTCTTGCGAACGATATTGCAAAAGAGCCGATAAGTAAAGATATGAACTTAAACCTTTTGAGTGGTGGGCAAACAAGGGCACTTATGATAGCTGATATAGCATTAATATGCGATTCACCCATTGTACTTATAGACGAGATAGAAAATGCTGGCATTGATAAGATAAAAGCACTGGACATTTTAACCGACAGCAAAAAGCTGGTTTTAATAGTGACGCACGACCCGCACACCGCACTTATGGCAGAAAAGAGAATAGTTATGAAAAACGGCGGTGTAGTGAATATAATAAAAAGAACAGAGCATGAACTATTACTTTTTGAGCAGATGGACAAAGATTATAAATTGCAAATGAAAAGGCAAAGTTTGCTTAGAAAAGGCGATGTAATAACTTGAAAAACGCGTTATTATATTTGTTATAAGGCGTGCTATAAAAAACGTCACATACCAAGAATCTCCATTATATTCGGAGGTTTTTAAAATATATTTGTGCACAGCACATAATGGAGATTTATATGAAAAAAGTTTTATTGTATTGGAATCACATATGTATACTTCACAATGAAGAAAAAAAGTTTTTGGCAAAAGCTCGGGAAAATCTTTTAGAGCAAGGTATTGATTTGCAAATACAGTTTTTTGGATTGGGATATGCAAATCATATGTCGGAATATTTAGCAGAGAAAGACAGTGTAATGCCGGACATTATTATATCGGCAGACCTTGAGGTGTTTGAACATAAGCGCATATATAACAAGCTTGGTAAACTACACACAGCAGAGAATTGGTTAAAACTTAAAAGTAGCAAAATAGTAGAGGATTTGAGGCGCAAAGAAACTTTGTTACCTTTTTTAGCTATTCCTCTTGTGTGTTATACAAACGATTTAGAACATTGTAAAGATAAGAGCCTAGCAGAAATAATTAAAAACACAGGTTTTACATTTGGTGGAATAAATAACTCTGCCGGTAAAACTATAGCAAAGATTGCTATGGAAAAATATGATTTAGCAACAGCAAAACAGGTGCTTGAAAATTCGAGCATCAGCGATATGCCAATAGGAGCTTTTCAATCGGTGAGAACTAAGCAGAATAAAACCGCTGTTGTGCCCTCACTTTATGCGCTAAGGGCCGATGATGTTACTACACATATGACAACACTTAAAGAAGGCGTGTTTTTGTTGCCGTCATATTTCGCCTGTGCACAAACAATAGATGCCATTACAGGCAAAGCTGTAATGGCACAGATAATAAACGAAAGCACTTGCAATATGTATTCAAATAACGGAAATTTAATAGTTTGCCCCGATATTAAGACTGATAAAAAGGTGGAGCAAGGCATAGATGAATATTGTGCAGTAAGCCAAGATTTTTTAGACGGTCTTGATGAAAATGAATTTTATGATATGTACACAGCAAGAATAAAAACTGCAAGAAATTTAATTGCAGTATAAAATAATAAGAAAAAAGCGGCATAGTATGTACCGACCTTTAATATTTTACATAAATAACAACAAGCTCATTGCCATAATAAACATTCCCAGAATAAGTCCATAAATTGATATATGATGCTCTCCATACTCCCTTGCTGAGGGCAATAATTCATCTAAACAAATAAAAACCATTATTCCTGCCACGGCGGAAAAAACAACACCAAAAAGTACGTCTCCCATAAGTTGAATTAGTAAAAAATAGCCAACTATTGCGCCTATTGGCTCTGACACTCCTGACAAAAAAGAAAATGCAAATGCCTTTTTTCTGTTTCCTGTTGCATAAAATACAGGCACAGCTACGGCTATGCCCTCGGGTATATTGTGGATAGCGATAGCAAATGCAATGGCTATACCTGTTTCGGGGTTATCAATAGCAGAGATAAATGTTGCAAGCCCCTCCGGAAAATTATGAATTGCTATTGCTATTGCTGTAAATAGCCCCATTCTCATTAAATTCTGCTTATGCTCGATATTACTGCCGTCCATTTCTTCTACTGTGTGCACCTCATGAGGGTTGCCCATTGTAGGTATAAGTTTATCTATAAGGGCAATAAAAAAAATACCACCAAAAAAACTTAAAATTGCAATTAAATTGCCCATGCGTTCTCCATAAGTAGGGACTAGCGATGCTACCCCCTTTGGAAGTATTTCGATAAAGGAAACATATAGCATTACACCTGCGGAAAGCCCTAAAGAAAAGGACAGGAATTTTTTATTAGTTTGCTTTGTTAATAGCGCCATAGCGCTGCCAATCCCCGTTGACAAGCCTGCAAAAAGTGTTAATCCAAACGCAAATAAAACATCCATACTTTTATTATTATCTCCTACTCATGTGTGATGATGTAAAATAAAAGGCGACAAATTGCCGCCTTTTTATGCTTTGTCACTTGCATAGTTGAACCACTTTAAAATCATCATATTTATTTGCTAAATCCTCAAGTTCTTTTGGGCAAACAAAGGTAAAATAAGCAAGTTAAAGAAAACACGCTCCATTTGCCTAAAATGCTATCTTTTGTTCCTTATTTAAAGCTGTTTTCAATATAGCTTTGAACTTTAAAATCTGCTACTTCTTAATGTTTAATATTATATTGTTTTTTCAAAGTTTTTGCAAGTACTTCGGTATAACTATCAGGTGTGTTTTCTGCAAGTATTGGCTCGCCTATAATGGCTATACTGCTATTTTGTTAATATTTATATCTTGCTTCTATACTAAATTTCTTTGCATAAGTTAGTGTGAGCTAACTTAACTTTACTATACACCAAAATAAACATAAAGTCAAGATATTTTAGTTTGTTGTCAAAATAAAAATAACCATCCACAAATATTTGTAAATGGTTACTTATTTATTTAATATAAATTTTTTAATTGCAAGATAAATGCTTGTGTATTAACAGCGCTTGTCAATATAATCTGCTATAATATCAATATATTTATCACAGTTTACCATAAGCGCAAGGTGGCCGCCATTCAAATCAGTAACTGTTGTTGGGTTTGGCATAAGCTCGACAAGTGCCTGTTTTACACCGCCTGTAAATGTTTTGTCATCTTCTGATAGCATAAGCAAAACCTTATTGTTTAAATATTCAAACTCTGCTTTTTTCATGCCTCTATGGCTTTCCATGTCAACAAGTAAGTTTAACATGTGCATTTCATACTTTTTTGTAAGCTTTTCTTCCATTACATCGCACAGCTCACGCAGAAGGTGCCTTTCGCTTTCGCTAAAATCAGCGGCATATTTTTTGAAAACTGCATTGCTTATCTGCTTTTTAAATATGGTAAGAGGTAAAAACTTGAGCATAATTTTTGTTTTATCTGTGCGTTTTAACATTTCGGTTAAGGAAGCATAAGCCTCGCTGCTCATATGTGCAGATAAACACCCTGTATTTGACAAAATAAGCCCTTTTGTTACCTCAGGGTGTTTTTGTGCCATAAGTTGTGCTACAAAACCGCCGAAAGACTGCCCCACAAACCATGCTTTTATTTTAAGCTTTTTAAGCAATTTTGCAATTGCCTCTGCAAGCTCTGCGTTTGTTTTGTAGTTTATATTGTAGTCAAATGTTAAAACTGAATAATGCTTTGCAAGTTTTTCAAAATGTGTGTAAATTAAATCAGACATTCCGAGGCCACCAACAAGCAAAACAAGTGTTTCGGTAGAATTGTCGTTTTTATAATATCTATAACTAAAATTGCCACCGTTTATATTTTCAGTAATCAGTGGATAATTTTTGCAATATTGTTCAAAGTTGTTCATGTTATCAAATCCGTTCTGTTTTAAACACATATTAAGTTAAAAAGTAAAGCTTGCACACGCAGGTTAGTTAATTCTAACTTTCTGCGTTATGTTACCATAAAACAGAAATAAAAACAACATTTTAATTAAATATTTTTAATTAGTGTTGACGGACCAAGCTTTAAATGATATGCTCGAACAACAGTGTTACTTGAGGTGGTTTATGCTATTACTCGACGATATGACAAATAAAATTTTGATAACAGCAGAGCAAGAGTTTTTGTTGCACGGCTTTGAAAAGGCGAGTATGAGAGTTATAGCAAAAAACTCCGGTGTAACAACAGGCGCTTTGTACACAAGGTTTGCAAGTAAAGATGAGCTTTTTTCTACTCTGGTACAACCTTTTTCAGAGGTGTTTATTAGTATAGATACTGAGTGGAAAGTTTCAAATGAAGAATTGTGGCAGCGCAAATTGCGTGCAGGAAATGCACATACAGAGTATATTTATGCCAATAAAAACACGTTTAAACTGCTTTTTAACTGTGTGGTAGGCAGCACGCAAGAAAATTTTTATGTTGCCACAAATGGCACATGCCAATAATCTTCATTATATATGGAGGCTATTAAAAATAATTGTGTTTTGCACAGAATGGGGATTATTATGAAAAAATTAGAGGTGAAAGATTTTGTGTCAATAGGTATTTTTAGCGCGCTGTTTATTGTGTTTGTGGCAACAATGGCACTAACAGGGCTTGGCACTGCCGCAGTTGTTGGTATGAGCGCATATAGCGGTGCAAACACAGAGCCGAGCTTTTACCGTATATGGTTATGGTTATTGTGTTTTCCATGGGTGCTTTTGCGCCAATAAATGCAATAAGTATGAAGGTTTCTTTGCTCAACTGACAAAACAAGAATTTTTCGTTTGCGTTATAAATTTGAAATGCTTTGTCCTTTAGGCACAAAAAAACGTCGCGAACTAAATGTAGTTCGCGACGTTTTGGCTCCCCAAGTTGGACTCGAACCAACGACCCTGCGGTTAACAGCCGCATGCTCTACCGACTGAGCTATTGAGGAATATTAAATTTTGTGTGTACCATGCACTGAGAACCGGTATGGTGACCCCTAGGAGAATCGAACTCCTGATTTCGCCGTGAGAGGGCGACGTCTTAACCGCTTGACCAAGGGGCCATACATCTTAACTCCCGGCAGGTTACCTAAGTAATTATACACGCAAAAAATGTGTTTGTCAATATCTTTTTTAAAAAAAATAAATATTTTACAAAATAATTTTGTCTAAATACAATTTCAACAAAATTCAACAAAGAACTCTTTCAATAAAGCTTTTAGCAAGCTCTTTTAAAAGTTAGTATTGCCGCTTTTCTTAAGTGTTTTGCTCAAAAGCCATTTCTATTATATTGTCAATATCGCTGAAATTTGACAGCCCACAACATGCCCTGCGCAGTGCCGCCGCCCCTTTTAGCCCGTGCATATAATATGCCGCCTGTGAACGCGATTGCTGCATTGCAACAAATTCTCCCTTTTTTTCGCACATGTCGTAAATGTGTGCTCTCATTGTGGCAAGGCGCTCTTTTAATTCTGGCGGTTTTGGCAAGGGCTTGCCTTGCATGGCACATGCAACTTCTTCAAATATCCAAGGGTTGCCCATTGCCGCGCGCCCTATTGCAAGGCTGTCACAGTTTGTTTCTTTTAACATACTAAGTGCACTCTGTGCATCTTGTACGTCTCCGTTTGCAATTACAGGTATGTTTACAGCGCTTTTTACGCTTGCTATTACGTCTCTGTGCACACCCGGGGTGTACATCTCGCTTCTCGTTCTGCCGTGCACGGTTATTACGGCTACACCGGCATCTTCACACATTTTTGCTATTTCAACTGCTGTGTACGTGCCCTCTATATTGTCCCACCCAATGCGTGTTTTTACTGTTACGGGCACACCGTATTCATCAGCGCTTTTTACACATTGTTTTGCAATTTCAGCAGCTATTTTCGGCGTTTTCATAAGTGCACTGCCCGCACCGCTACCTGTTATTTTGGGCGCAGGGCAACCCATATTTATGTCTATAAAATCAAAATCTATATTATACTTGCCACTGCAAATTAGCTTTGTTGCCTCTGCCATAACCTCGGGCTCATTGCCAAAAATTT
This sequence comes from uncultured Bacteroides sp., assembly GCA_964371675.1. Lineage (GTDB taxonomy): Bacteria > Bacillota > Clostridia > Oscillospirales > Ruminococcaceae > Ruthenibacterium. The sequence goes on from CAYJNL010000018.1 coordinate 20,147, forward strand.
GTATGCCAAACGGCGCTTTTCCGCCGCCGCCACGCATTAAAAGCACACTTTTTTTGTCTTGCATTGTAAGGGCTTTTGCACTAACCATCTCGCTAACGGTGTAAATTGCACTGTGTTCTGCGCACAAAACACGCATAGAGGTATCTGTAACACCTGCCATGGGCGACAGGTATGCACCCTTGTTTAAATTAAGTTTTTTAATAAAATTTTTGTTCATAATGTATTAAGTATACCATATTTTTTTCGTTTGTGGTATACTATAATTGTAAAATTTTGAACTTAAATGTGATAGCACAAAACAGCATAAAGCGCTATCAATTAGAAATGAGGACACTATGAGACTGCTTGTAATTGACGGTAACAGCATAGTTAACAGGGCTTTTTACGGCATTAAACTGCTTAGTGCAAAAAACGGGCAATACACAAATGCCATAACAGGCTTTTTCAATATATTAAATAAGCTCGAAGCAGAGTATTCCCCCGACGAGGTAGCCATCGCTTTTGACCTTAAAGCGCCTACACATCGCCATATTTTTTACAAAGAGTACAAGGCACACAGAAAGGGTATGCCACCGGAACTTGCACAGCAAATGCCCGTTTTAAAAGAGCTTTTGTGCTTTTTGGGCTACAAGTGCACCTCTTTAGAGGGCTATGAGGCAGACGATATTCTTGGCACACTGGCGCACGTGTGCACGCAAAGGGGTGATGAGTGCCTGCTTGCAACGGGTGATAGAGACAGCCTGCAACTAGTTAGCGACAAGACAACAGTACTGCTTGCAACAACACAAATGGGCAAGAGCACAACAGTTTTTATGGATGAAAAAGCTGTGTTTGAGAAGTACGGGCTAGCCCCAAAACAGTTAATTGACGTAAAAAGCCTTATGGGCGACGCGAGCGACAACATACCGGGGGTAGCAGGTGTGGGCGAAAAAACAGCGCTGACACTTGTGCAAAACTTTGGCAGCCTTGACAATGTATACGAAAACATTGACGACACACGCATAAAAAAAGGTGCGCGCGAAAAATTGCTAAAAGACAAAGAAACAGCATATATTAGCTACAAACTTGCAACAATAATGTGCGATGTACCGATAGAAACTCAAAAAGGTGCATATAAAAAAGCCCCAAGCAGCGAGAGCCTTGCAAAGGCGGCACGGCTTTTAAGCGAGCTTGAGATGTTTACAATGATAAAAAAACTTGGGTTAAACGACATAGGAGAGACGGGTGAAACAGGCGCCGCAGATACGAGCAAGCCACAACTGCCCCCCTTAACCGAGGTAACAGCACCGTTTGAGAGCGGTGAGGTGTATATTTGTGTGCTCCCAAACAGTGAAAACGCCCCAAAAGGCGAAAAAAGCACGAAAACCGAAAACACAGAGAGCGCTGAGCATGCCTACTGTGTGCAAAACGATAAAATTTACAAAACAGCACTTGACAGCGAAGATTTTTTAAACTTGCTTGCAAATGGCAGTGTAAAAAAATATTGTTTTGATGCTAAAATTTTATACAGGCTTGCATTTTTGCATGGCAAAGAAGCACAAAACATATTTTTTGATGCTAAAATTGCTGCGTACCTTTTAAAACCCGATTCGCGCGAGTACACAATAAGTGAGCTGGCACAGAGTTACAACGCTGTACAAAAACATAAATATGAGCGCGCAGAGCCTACCGTATTGCAAAGTTTGTGCAAAGAACTTTTAAATGAATGCACAGAGCAAAACATGAAAGACTTGCTTTTTGAGATAGAAATGCCACTTTGTCGTGTGCTTAGCGACATGGAAATACAAGGCATACTTGTGGACAAAAAAGGCATTGAAAACTTTGGCAAAGAACTGCAAACGGCACTTGAGGGAGAGCTAAAAATAATACACGAGCATGTGGGCTATGAGTTTAACGTAAACAGCCCAAAACAGCTTGGCAAAGCACTTTTTGAAGACATGGGATTGCCCACGGGTAAAAAGACAAAAAGCGGCTATTCCACAAACGCCGAGACACTGGAGAAATTGCGCAAATATTCACCTGTTATCGAACATATTATGCAGTACCGCACATATCAAAAGCTAAACTCCACTTACGTTGAGGGGCTGTTAAAAGTTATAGCAAGCGACGGCCGCATACACACAACTTTTAACCAAACGGAGACAAGGACGGGGCGCATATCCTCGGGCGAGCCTAATTTGCAAAACATACCCGTGCGCACGGAGCTTGGCAGTAGGTTTAGAAAATATTTTATAGCGCAAGAGGGCAAAACACTGCTTGATGCCGATTACAGCCAAATTGAACTAAGGATTTTGGCACACATATCTTGCGATGAAACAATGATGGACGCGTTTGAGAGAAACGCGGATATTCATCGCTCCACCGCCGCAAAAAGTTATGGTGTGAGCGAAGACGAGGTTACACCGCAGATGCGAAGTTCTGCAAAGGCAGTAAACTTTGGCATAGTGTACGGCATTGGTGCGTTTAGTCTTGCCAAAGATTTAAATATTAGCGTAAAACAGGCAGACGAGTTTATAAAAACGTATTTTAATAACTTCCCCGGAGTTAAAAAATACCTTGATGACACAGTTGCAAAAGCTAAAGAAAACGGCTATGTGACAACACTTTATGACAGGCGCCGCAACTTACCCGAGCTTGCCAACAGCAATTTTAATGTGCGAGCACTGGGAGAGCGCATGGCTATGAACACGCCAATACAGGGCACAGCGGCAGATATAATAAAACTAGCAATGGTGCGTGTTTACGACAGGCTAAAGAGCGAAAACTTGAGCGCAAAGCTAATACTTCAAGTGCACGACGAGCTTATTGTGGAGTGCCCACAAGCTGAAAAAGAAGTTGCAGCTAAGATTATAAGCGAAGAGATGCAAAACGCGGCAAACCTGCTTGTACCACTTGTTGCAGACGTTAACAGTGGTGATAATTGGTATGATGCAAAAGGGTGAGATTGTAGTTTTGAGCTAGCTGTTTTTATAAGCTGGTTTTTCATCATTATGATGAACACTAAAGTTTTACTGAATTTTCTTTGAAAAATTAGACTCATAGTGCAGAGCGCTAAAGTGCTTTTTACAGAAAACACAACTTTTTGCCACATAAAAAGTTCTTTTGTTGCTACCTTTTTGTGCGTTTTTCTTGATATATAGCTTTTTTGATAGTCTGCAAAATATAATTTGAATTTTTAGTATACAATTTTTGCGAAAAAACTTAAAAAATACACAAAAAAGCTTGAAGTTTGTAAAATTAATTGGTAGTATATAATATGGTAATGCAATAAAATGTTGAACAATTACCCTGTGAAACGTGTTCTTATTGGGCACAACATGCAATAATAAGGGCATAAAATAAATTATTTGCCGCGCAAAACGGCAGAATGGAGCATTTAGTTATGAGCATTTTAATCGAGACTTCAGCACGTCACGTGCACCTTAGCAAGCAAGACCTTGAGACTCTTTTCGGCACAGGCTACGAGCTTACAGTAAAAAAAGATTTATCACAACCGGAACAATACGCATGTGAGGAGAGGGTTACTGTTGTTGGCCCGAAAAAAGAGCTTGCAAATGTTAGTATTCTTGGCCCTACACGCAATGCAACACAAGTTGAAATTAGCCTTACAGATGCACGTAGCATCGGCATAAATGCTCCTGTGCGTGAGAGCGGTGCTATTGACGGTACACCGGGATGCACACTGAAAGGCCCAGCAGGCAGTGTGGAAATTGCACAGGGTGTTATTGCAGCAAAACGTCACATACATATTACCCCGGAAGATGCGCAAAAATTTGGTGTTAACGACAAACAAATTGTAGGTGTTAGCTTAAAATCAGCAGAGCGCAGTGCAGTTTTGGGTGATGTTGTAGTGCGTGTAAGCAAAGATTTTGCAACAGCAATGCACATTGACACAGATGAGAGCAACGCTGTTGGCTCACCATGTGAGGGAGAAATTGTGGTTTAATTAGCTGCAAAAAGTAAGTGTTATTTAGTGTTGTCAACATTATGTAATATTTATAATATTTACTAATTGTTACCCACAAATACGGTAAATTAAAACAATAAATAGAACGGAGAAAAAAATGAGCAGTGTAGTAGATAAAATTTACGGTATAGGCATTGTGCCTGTAATAGCAATTAACGACGCAGATAAAGCAGTGCCTCTTGCAAAGGCACTTGTAGCAGGAGGTTTGCCTGTTGCAGAGGTTACTTTCAGAACAGAGGCGGCAGAGCAAGCTATTAAAAATATTGTTAAAGAAGTGCCGGAAATGCTTGTAGGTGCAGGCACAGTTTTGACAAAAGACCAAGTAGACAGAGCAAAAGCGGCAGGCTGTCAGTTCATGGTAAGCCCCGGTTTTAACCCTGAAATTACAAAATATGCACTTGACAACAGCGTTGAGTTTATGCCGGGCACAGCAACACCGGGCGAGATGGAGCAGGCAATGAGCATGGGCCTTGAGGTTGTTAAATTTTTCCCTGCAGAGCAAAACGGTGGGCTTGCAAAACTTAAAGCTGTGGCAGGGCCTTACAAGAACCTACGCTGGATGCCAACAGGTGGCGTTAACGCAAAAAATTTAACAGACTACCTTGCTTTTGACAAAATTGTAGCATGTGGTGGCACATGGATGGTACCTGCAAACCTAATTGACGAGGGTAACTGGGAAGAGATTACACGCCTTACAAAAGAGGCAGTAACAAATATGCTCGGGTTTAGTATACTACACATAGGTGTTAATGCAAACGGCGAAGAAGATGCAATTAAAGCTGCGAAAATGTTTGAGAAACTTTTCGGCATGAGCTATGCTGTGGGTAATTCTTCAGTGTTTAGTGGCAAAAAAGAAATTGAAATTATGAAAAACAACGGCAGAGGCAAACACGGGCACATAGCAATTGGCACTAATTCAATAGACCGTGCAATTGCACACTTGCAAAGTGCAGGTGTTGAGTTTGTTGAAGAAACAAGAGCTGTGAAAAACGGCAAAACACAAATTATTTACTTGAAAGAGGAAGTTCTGGGTTTTGCACTTCACCTTGCACAGAGATAAGTTTAAGTAAATTATAGTAAAAAATTAACACAGCGGTATAACTGCGGTGTTAAAAATAAGCGTGTGGCAAATTGTTGCCACACGCTTATTTTAATGGTGTCTTGTTAATAACATTACTATTAACCGGGGCAGTTCATAGTACAAATGACCCTTAAAATTTTAGCATAAATTTATACTAACCTTGCTAACAAAAAGCGTGGTTTTGGTGTTTTACTCAATTAAAATAAATATTGTAATACACGATAAAATGTGATAATATTTATTAATAACAATAATCATTTATAGTGGCATAAGTATTATTTTTATGAAATATGACGGAAATTTTACCGATGCTTTTTGTGAAGGCGAATTTGAGGGAGTTTCCATAACGGAGCTGCCCCCAAACAAAGACTTTGCAAAAACTAGAGCAAAATTTTTGTCAGATTAAACAAAAAGCGCAAGCAATACTGTGTGTATTAATGAGCATTTTTGTGACATATGACGGAAATTTTAAAGGCGTTCTTTTGTGAAGGCGACTTTGTCAACACCTCCATAACCTTATACCCTAAGTTATGGCAGATATATTTGGAAACGGCATGCTGTAAAAGTTTTTGTTATAATTATGAATTAAATTAGTTTTTAGCAAGTTAATAAAATATAGTACCATGTTACATTTAATATTTAAGCCTAATAGGGTGATGTAGGGCGCTCCTGTTGGTCGCCGGTGAGCGCAGATAATTTCTGTGTTTTCTGAGCGGCAAAAGAGGAAGCGCCCTATTGTTTTGTGTAGGCACACATAATTAGTTGTGCAATTTTAGGAAGAAAGTTGCTTTTATATGTGGTATTATAAATAATCCGTACAGGATATGAGGATTATTTATAATTTATTTTATGGCGATGCTACTCGCACGAGTGTTTACGTTTAAATTTATGGCGGTGAAAAATATGTGTAAAAGAGAAACAGAGATAAGAAAAGAACTATTTGCTTTAACTGATGATACGTTTAAAGTGTTTGCAACAGCACTTATTCCCGGTTGTGACAATCTCATAGGTGTGCGTATACCTCAAATACGAAAAATAGCAAAAAAAATAGCAAAAGATAACCCAATTGATTACCTTCACAATGCCGAAGATATATATTTTGAGGAAACCATGCTAAAAGCATTAATTATTGGCAATATGAATGAAGATATTGAGGTTACATTGGAACAAATTACCCTGTTTGTGCCTAAAATTACAAATTGGTCGCTGTGTGATAGTTTTTGCAATGAGCTTAAAATAGTGAGAAACCATAAAGCAAGAGTGTGGAAATTTTTGCAGAGATATTACCAATCAGACAGAGCATATGACATAAGATTTGCCGTAGTTATGTTGCTTTTTTATTATGTGGACAAACAGCACATAAGTAATATTTTATTAATTTGTGATGAAATAACGCATGAAGATTATTATGTAAAAATGGCAGTTGCATGGTGTTTACAGGTATGTTTTGTGAATTTTCCTACCGAAACAATGCAATACCTTAAAAACAGTAATTTAGATGATTTTACATATAACAAGGCTTTGCAAAAAATTAACGAGTCGTTAAAAGTTGATAAAGCAACTAAAGAAATTATTAAATCTATGAAAAGAAAGCAGGCGCGTCAATGACGGAAAACAATTTTAATATGTCGTTTGACGAAATGTATGATGCTGTTATTTCAAATAATGAAAGTTACGATGCGGTGTTCTTTTATGCTGTGAAATCCACAGGTATTTATTGCCGACCCTCGTGCAAGTCTAAAGAGCCAAAACTTGAAAATATAGAGTTTTACAAAACAGCACAAGAGGCAATAAATGCAGGTTACAGGCCTTGCAAAAGGTGTAGAAGCGATTTGCTAAGTTACAAGCCAATGAAAGATATTGCAGAAAATTTGAAAAACCTTATAGATGATATGTTTGTACAAACAAAAGCATTAAATAGCGAGATAGAAAAACTTGGGTTTTCACGAAAGCGAATTGTGGAGGTTTTCAAAGAGGAGTACGGCATAACACCAAATGAATATGTAAATGATTTAAGATATAAAGAGGCAATAAGACTTTTAGAGCAAACAGAAAGCGAAGTGCTTGATATTGCGTATTCAGTTGGCTTTGGTAGCCTGTCAGCATTTTACAAATTTTTTAAAGAAAGGGCAAATATGTCGCCAGCGGCATATAGGAAAGGCAGCAAAAATGAATAATTTTGCAATTTATAAAACCCAAATGGGCTTTTTTATTATGAAATATGAAGATGAGCATATCACATGCTTTAAAAAACTAAATGATGAGAATATAACAGATTTTGGCACAAAAACTGAGCTTACAGACAAAGCGTATAATCAGCTTGTAGAATACTTTGACGGTAAGAGAAAGTGTTTTGATGTGCCGTATAAATTAATTGGCACTGATTTTCAAAAGAAAGTGTGGGCTGTACTTTGTACCATTCCGTATGGCGAAACAAGGAGCTATAAGGACATTGCAATAGCAGTGGGCAACGAAAAAGCAAGCCGTGCTGTTGGAATGGCAAATAACAAAAACCCACTGCATGTTTTGGTGCCTTGTCACAGAGTTGTTGGAGCATCGGGCAAGCTTGTAGGCTATGCAGGTGGGCTTGATATGAAGGAATTTTTACTTAATATGGAGGGAAAATAAATGAGTAAGTTTATTGTGCTTTTTGAGGTAACACCAACAGACGATGGTAAGGTAAGATATTTAGAACTTGCCGCGATGTTAAAACCAATGCTCTCGGACTTTGACGGATTTATCTCGGCAGAGAGGTTTCAAAGTTTGGTGGACGAGCGTAAAATTTTATCTATGAACGTATGGGAAAGCGAAGAAGCAATGACAAAATGGCGCAATATGGCAGAACACAGAATGAGCCAACTAGAGGGTAAAACCAAGTTGTTTGAGAGCTATAAAATTACGGTTTCACAAGTTGTGCGTGAATACACCGACAAAGACAGGGCAAATGCTCCGGCAGATTCAAGCGAGTATTTTAAGTGAAAAAATTAATAATGAGCGCACAGGAGTTTTTCAACGTGGAGCTGCCCGAAAACAAAGGCTTTGCCAACACTTTTTGTGAGGGCAACTTTGAGGGTAGCTCCAAGCTTGTGTCGTCATTATCGGGGTGGTAAAAATGATTATAAGTGCTACACGAAGAACAGATATACCCTCATATTACGGTGAATGGTTTGTAAATAGGCTAAAAGCGGGCTATGTGCTTATCCAAAACCCATATAATAACGACCGTTACTCTAAAGCAGTATTAACACGTGAGGCTGTTGATATTATAGTTTTTTGGACTAAAAACCCAAAACCTTTTTTAAAATACTTGCCGATAATAGAAAAAATGGGCTATTTGTATTATTTTCAATTCACACTCACACCATATGGTAAACAAACTGAAAAAGGCTTGCCAAGTAAGGAAGATTTAATAAACACCTTTATTGAATTAAGCGAGAGAATAGGTAAAAAGCGGCTTGTGTGGAGATATGACCCTATCATAATTTCTGACATATATACGTTAGATTATCACACAGAGCGCTTTTCATATATGGCGAAAAAGTTATCAAGCTACACTGAAAGATGTGTTATAAGCTTTGTTGATAGCTACAAAAATGTAACCACACGGATGGGTCAAGACCCTGCTTATAAAATGACAAAGGCAAATATTTATGCTTTAGCTGAGGCTTTTTCAAAAATTGCTAAAGAGCAAAGTATTGAACTATTTACATGTGCAGAGCAAATAGATTTAGTAAACTTTGGTATAAAACACGGCGCGTGTATAGATAAAGATTTAATAGAAGATATATTAGGGCAAAAAATAAACGTCAAAAAAGATAAAAACCAGCGAAAAGAATGCCTTTGTGCAGATAGTATTGACATTGGCACATATAATTGCTGTGCAAATGGTTGCAGTTATTGTTACGCTTTAACAAGCGAAAAGGCAGCACTTTCTAACATGGCAAAACACAACCCAAAACTTCCTGTTTTAATAGGTGAAGTTAACAATAAAGCTATAATAACTGATAGGGATAGCTTTAGTATTGTTGAAAGTCAACTGTCATTTTTTTAACTTGTGCAGTAAGCTTTAAAAAATTATATAAGCTATAAGTATAAGTTCCGGTAGGTATATTGACAAAAATTACGCTATAATGTAAAATTATTACAGAAAATAAAACGTTCGGATATTGTTGTTTTTTATATGGTTTAAGCTTTAAACGGCAATTTAAAACAGCTTTGAAAAGCCTAACCATGCCGCTGGTTTTGGCTTGGAATTTTTAATTTTAAAGTGGCAGAACGGAGTTTTATCATGGAAGAGTTAAAGCAAACAAAGCACACAGATATTCAAAGTGGCGGTATTGCCGCGCCTAACGAGCCGCACCTTGCGTGCGTTCTGCTTTTGGACACATCCAGCTCCATGGCAGGCAGCCCCATTGACAGTTTAAACAAGGCAATTAACAGCTTTAAAGAGCAGACAATGCTAAGCGAGCAAGCAAGAAAAAGTGTTGATATTGCGATAGTTCAGTTTAACGATACAGCAAGTGTTGTGCAAGACTTTACACCGCTTTCACACTTGCAACCCGTAGAGCTTGCCGCCACAGGTTACACGGCAATGGGTGCAGGCATTAACCTTGCAATAGACATGGTTAAAGAGCGCAACAGGTTTTACCACAGCATGGGTACACCGTGTTACAAACCGTGGATTTTCATGATAACAGACGGCGCACCAACAGATGATGTAACAGAGGCACAGCAGAGAATTGCAGACGAAGAGAGCAAAGGCTCGCACGGTAAACTAAAATTTTGGGCTGTTGGCGTGCCGGGTTACAGCAAAGAGGTTATAACTGCGCTTACAAAAAGGTGCATAGCGCTTGATGAGGCAAACTTTAACGGCATTTTCAACTGGATGAGCGAAAGCATGGTTACAATTTCCGTAAGCAGAGTTGAAGAAAACCCACAACTTCCTGATTTGCCCGACGGTGCACAGACAATACCGTCTGATTGGTAGAGAAAAAGCCGAAATATAGCGGTATTTTCATTTACATGGCAAAAGAGGGTAACACACAATAGGAGCGTGGCAAGGTATGATATTTGATTACGGCTTTAGTGTTGCAGGCAAGTCGCACATAGCAAACGGCACTGTTTGCCAAGATGCGCACATGATTAAAAAGTTAGATAACGGTTGGTTTGTTGCCGCTGTTGCAGACGGTGTGGGCAGTGCAAAAAACTCTCACATAGGCAGTAAACTTGCTACCCAAACAGCTGTTGAGTTTTGCTGCGAGTACATGCCGTGGGATTACAACCTCATTAGCATAAAGAGCATGCTTCGCACAGCTTATAACTATGCTTTTAAAAAAATATTGCGTGAGAGCGAAAAAACTAAACAGCCAATAGAAAGTTATGACACCACACTAACACTTGCAATTTATGACGGTAAGCGCATAATTTACGGGCACTCGGGCGACGGCGCAATAATAGGGCTTACAATTTTTGGCGATTATGTTGAAATAACACGCCCACAAAAAGGCGCAGACGGCATTAGCGTAATGCCGCTTCGCGCAGGATATACACACTGGAAAATAGACGCTTATGAAGAGGATTTGCGCGCAGTTATGTTAATGACAGACGGCGTGCTTGACACGCTGTGCCCCTATCTGCTTAAAGATGTTGAAAAAAATGCAAATACAGCTTATGTACCACTTGCAAGCTTTTTTGCAGATTGCGCTCTTTCAAACAATGAGGCACAAAATAGCAATTTAAAAGCTGATATAAAAGATTTTTTAACGGCAAAAGATGATTATGACAGCGAAAAATTCTATGATATACTGCTAAAAATCTACAAAAAACACATACCAAAAGAGGCGAGCGAAATTGTTGAGAAAATTAAAAAGAGCAACTACCCTATATCGCTTATGCAAAAACAGCAAGACGATAAAACCATGGTGGCGCTAATTAACACTGATTCAGAGCTTGACGACAAACAGGCAGAGTTTTACAGCGAGCCAAATTGGGATGAAATGCAAGATGCCTGGAACAGAAAGGCGTATCCACACCTTTACAAAGAAAAAGAAGATGCAAAAAAAGCTCCAAGCAGTGCGCCTGAAGATGACAAATTTAAAGATTTTAACATTATAACAAAGCAAAACAGCACCGCTTTTAAAACAAGTGCAAAAGATGAAAAAATATTTGCGCAAACTTTTAAACAGGCACAAAATATGACACTTTCAGACCTTGAGCACCACATAAAATTGCAAAGTGTGGGAGATTTTACAAAGGCGCAAAACGAAAGCTTGCTTGGCAACAGCACAGAGGAGCAAATTGATTTGTCGATAACACGTGAAAATAACCCTCTGCAAGAAAAAAACAGTGAGCAAACCACAACGGGAATGCAAAAAGGTAGCAATGAAAGTGTTTCAAACATAAGCACACAATATGCCTACAATATGGCGCAATATCAAGTTATGAATGACAGCGAAATTATAGAAACAGAAACAAAAAAAGAGGCAAGTGGCGAGGAAGAAAAGTCAAAATTTAAAAAATTATTCGGGATTTTTGACAAATGAGCTATAATGATGGGTTTGACTACTTTTTAAAAAACACAAATAAAATATACCGCTACTACCGCACCACGCTCACCACAAAAGAGCAAATTGCATACGATAAAATAACGCAAGGGCTAATGAGCTTTTCAAGCTCAATTGCTATAAGCGGTGTTGATGCACAGCAGATTAAAGACATTTACCAGAAAATAGTGCACGATAATTCGTTTTTATTTTATGTAGAGCACGTTACAAGCAGCCGCACATTGTTTTTTAATAATACATCGCTTGTGCCAAAATATAGGTTTGACAAGAAAAAAGCAAACGACACACTGCTTGCCGTAATAAAAAAGGCAAAAGAAATTATGAACGGGTGTGAAAATGAGAGTGAAACGCAAAAAGAAAAGCGTATACACGACTATTTTTGCACAAACATAGTGTATGATGACGCCTTTGCAGACTCCTCGTATGAGTGTGTGGGGCCACTGCTTTTTGGCAAAGGTGTGTGCGAGGGTATATCTAAAGCGGCAAAATTGCTTTTTGACATTGCAGGAATACAAAGCATGGTTTTGCATGGAGAGAGCACGCAAGAGCAATTTGCAAGTGTTGCAAAAGATAACCTGCATGCGTGGAATATGGTGCGCGTGGGTGGTGCTTTTTATCACCTTGACATAACTTTCGATTTAACTATAAAAACACATGGCATAACTAGGTATGATTACTTTAATTTATCTGACGAAGAGATACAAAAAGACCACAAACTTACAATTAAAAACATGCCTGTGTGCACGAATTCGGCAAATTATTACACAGCAGAAAGCATGTACATGAACACCACAAACGACTATAAAAACTACCTTGCACACTGTTTGAAAAAAGGTGGAAAAGATATTGTTTTTAAACTGCCTTTCACAAAAAGCGTGGATGACTCACTTGAAAAAATTGCACAAATTACGGAAAAAACACTGCTTTTAAACGGGCAGATAGGTGCAAATTATACAATAACTTACAACGAGTTTCAGCGTGTTTTTCAAGTTAACTTGTAAACTGGATAGTGTTGGCACTAGTGTTCAAACGGCTTGGCTAAGTTGATGTAAAAGGTAAATAAAAACAGCTAAAACAGGTGGAAATAAAATGCACAAAAAAGAAAAACTGCAAACAGCGCAAAATATTGTTGCACTTTTTATAATTATAATTGTTATAGCATGCGCTTTTGTGTTTAAAGAGCAAATAGAAAAGTACGCTGTAACAGGGTATTTTGGTGTGTTTATCGCCTGCGTTGCATCTACGGCAACGGTGCTGTTGCCTGCACCCGCCATTTTTGTAGTGGTGCAATACGCACAGCTTTTAAACCCTGTTTTAGTTGTTTTAATTGGTGGTTTTGGCACTGCAACAGGTGAGATGCTAGGCTATTTTTTAGGTAAAAACGGCGCACAGTTAACACGGTTTAAACCAAAAGGCAAGTTGTTTTACTTGTTTTTAAAGCACCCATATAAAGCTGTTTTTCTGTTCTCGTTTTTGCCACTGCCGGTGTTTGACATTATAGGCATTTGCGCAGGTGCACTAAGGCTTCGTGCAGTAAAATTCTTTAGTGTGTGCCTTTTTGGCAAAACGCTAAAAATGGCATTATATGTGGCTTTTGTGAGTTATGCGCTACAATATTTGCCTTTTATGCAAGGGGAGCTTGCACAAATTTTAAGCTAATAAAACACAAATTAAATGCTGTGCCTGTTTGCAATGGTACAGCTTGCTGTTGCACAGGTGCTCGGGTTATCGGTATTTTAAGTTTATACGCAATTTCACCTAAAACCGTGTTTTTCAAGCGGTGTACAAAGGGCCACTTTTCAAAAAGGCGAAGTGCCCCAAAAGGGAAGGGTTTGGTTTAAACTATGACATACACAGGTGGTAAAGCAACATACACCGCCATTATGCCACCTATTGGGCAAGGCGGAGAGGGTGCTGTTTACAATATTTCGGGCAGACCAAACCACGTTATGAAAATATTTAAGCCCGAAAAACGCACAGAATCACGGCGTAAAAAGCTTGAGGCAATGCTAAAAACACCACTGACTGAAAATGCCATGGAACAGATAACATGGCCATACGACATAGTAACTGAAAATGGTAAATTTGTTGGCTACGTAATGCCGCGAATTAAAAATAATGAATCGCTACACGCAGCGTATTCCGATAAATACGTGTGTACCTTATCGGAAAAAATAACAATAGCAATGAACCTGTGCGCCGCCGTAAACGCAGTGCACAACGCAGGGCAAGTTTGTGGAGACTTAAACCCCAATAACATACAAGTTGACCCGGCAGATGCAACAATAACACTTGTGGATGCAGACTCATACCATATTAGAGAGGGCAAAACAAGGGTGTACAGGTGTGAGGTGGGCTTGCCGGAATACCTTGCCGCTGAAGTTCAGGCAAAGATGAAAAACGGGCAAACACTTGCAACAGCACCACTGCCAACATTTACTGTTTACACTGATTTATTTGCCGTTGCGGTGCATGTTTTTGCACTTCTTATGAACGGGTGCCACCCGTTTGCTTGTGCGGTAGACGGAAATTATAACATAAATAGGCTAACCTCGTCGCAACCGTCAATTGCGGCGCCACAGCCTATTGATAACATAAAAAACGGCAACTACCCATTTTACTACAAAAAAGCAGGCATAACAGCGCCAAAATATGCGCCGGATATAAATTATTTGCCGTCTTACATTAGAGACCTTTTCGAAAGGGCGTTTGTAACAGGGCACATGATACCCACTTTGCGCCCAACGTGTGTGGATTGGCACAAGGCACTTGAGGCTATGCAAAAATCTTTGCGCACATGCAGTGTTGACAAAACCCACAAATACCCTACAAACAATACGTCTTGCCCATGGTGTGCTCTTGAAAATAAATTTACACAGCACATTAGCAAGACAAAAAGTGTGACGACGCCCACAGTAAAAACAGGCGATAAAGGTAAGCGCACAACAAGTGCGAGCAACTTAAGGCTTAATACAACGTCAAGTAATACAAAGGCGAAAACAACAAATACAACTACAAGAAGTACATACACAACAAGCAGAAGCTACCCCTCAACAGGGCATATACTTTTTTACTGGATTACCACAATTGTGCTTGCAATTATAATGCAGCTTATTTTCCACAATATATTTGGCGAGCAAATTGTAGAGTGGGCATTTGGAGAGGGAGACAAAGAGGGCTGGAAAAACTTTTTAATCAATTTTGCCGCAAATGTTGGTATTTGGGGCTTTATTGTAACCGGAACAATAACTACAATTATATGGAATTTTTACGCGCACGATGACGGCAGTTACTTTGGGTTTGAGTTTTACCAAGGTGTTTTGGCGCTCGTTGCAGCAGTAGTGGGCAACGTTGCGTGGCTTGCGCTTGTATATATTGTTACAATAGGTATACAGCTTATACTTGCTGTAATTGTAATTTATATTGTATGCAGCATTTTCTCGGGTGGGTAGTAATGAGCAGTTGCCTTTACAAAAATACTCATTAATATACATAGTATTTTTTGTTTCATTCGGCAAAAGTTTTGCTCTTTTTTGCAAAGGCATTGTTTAGGGCAACTCCAATAAAGTGATTTTAAGATTGTTTTAGCTTTATGTGCAAGAAAAAAGATACACTCTTTTTAGAATGTAAGCTTTGATGACGGTACAAAGCAGAAAAGCACAAAATCAGCAAGCTGACAACTTGTATCAACACTATCAAAAATAAATGCTTTTCAACTGTTTATTTTAATGTTATAATATATACTTGTATATTATTCCATTAAATATAAACTCAAGTCAAAAGGAGCTATCAAGTGTGAATACTCAACGAAGTGTGCGCTTAAAAGATGTGGCAAAACATGCAGGTGTGGGCGTTGGTACAGCCTCAAGAGTGCTAAACAACGAAAAATCTGTAAACGATGAACTAAGGCGGAGGGTTTTGAATTCTATGCGAGAGCTTGGCTACCAGCCAAATGCCATTGCACGGAGCTTAAAAAGCAGACAAACCAAAACAATTGGTATAATTTTGCCTGATATATCCAATGGGTATTACAGTGAGATTGTGCGCGGTGCGGAAGATGTTGCACACGAGAATGATTATTCTATAATACTTTGTAACTCTGACAACAGGGGTAGAAAAGAAGAGAAAATTATTACAAACCTTGAGGAAAAGCAGCTAGATGGCTACGTTATAATGTCGCACAAAATATCTCAAAGAACCCTGAACATTATTAAAAAGCTAAAAAAGCCTACTGTTTCAATTTCAACATATATGCCGTATAAGCAAGTAAGCACAATAAATATTAGCAATTTTAATGCGGCAAAAACTGCTGTTGATTTTTTACTGGAAAACGGGCACACAAAAATTGCAATAATTACAGGCCCGCAAGAAGACAGAGATAGCGGATTATGTAGGCTTGGAGGGTACAAGCAGGCACTTATAGACCACGGGATTGAAATAAATGAAAACATTATTGCTAATGCCTACGCTTATAATTATGATGAGGGCTTTAGGTGTGCAAGGGAACTTGTAGATAAAATTAAACAGTTTACCGCAGTTTTTGCGTCATCAGATCATTTGGCAATTGGCGCAATGAAAGCTTTTTGGCTTGAGAGCATAAAGATACCTGAGGATATCTCAATTATTGGTTTTGATAATATAAATGTTTCAGAATATACTTTGCCACCATTGACAACTATTCATCAACCGAGATATGAAATGGGGCGCGCCGCAATTGAGCAGTTGTGTTGCCTGATTAATGATAGCGATGCAGTTGCAGAAAACATAACTTTAAAACATAGCTTAGTTGAACGTGAAACAGTGAAAAAATTGAACTACAATTATTAAAGTGGTCAACTCTAAATAGCAAAAAGCAGAGTATATAAACATGTGTTTTGTGCAATATCACAACAAAACCACCGTAAATAGAAATATTTATGGTGGTTTTGCATATTGACGATACTCTACCTTTTTGCTATAATTTATACAAGTTGATGAATCGATTCCACAAAAAAGTAGATTACAATAGCAAAAAAATAACAATAAAAAATAACATATTATCGAAAGTTTATTTTTTATATAAAAGTTTACTAAAATTACCAAATTTTAGGTATAAAACAATTTGGAACGGATTCACCACAAAAAAGATATGAAAAGAGTGAGTGGGATGGGCTGTGTAAAGCAAGTTGAGTGGGACGATTTAAACGCATATGAGATAAGCGCGCAAAACTACACCGCACTAATTGTGCCAAAACTAGGTGCAAATGTAATAAAACTAACATGGCAAGGAGAAAACGGCGAGGTTTGCGATATATTAAGAACCCCAAAAGATGAGAAAACATTAATTAATGACCCATATGCGTATGGTGTACCCGTTTTATTGCCGGCAAACAGAGTTAAAGACGGTTTTTATGAGTACGACGGTGTTAAGTACGAATTTGTACAAAACTACCCAAACAAGGTGCATATACACGGCGTTTTACACACATACAACTGGCGTGTTGACAGCACTATAAGTGGCGAAGAATACGCCGTAATTGTGCTAAAAGCTGACACTAGCGACGAAACTCTACGAAAAAGCTTGCCAATAGATTTATGTTTTACTTTGGAATGTAGGGTTGATAAAGACGGCCTCAGACAGCGCTTTAGCATACAAAACAAAAGCGAAAAAACTTTCCCATTTGGGCTTGCATACCACACGGCACTAAATGTTAATTTTTGCAACAGCAAGAATGACAGCGCAGTAAAACTACATGTACCAATAAGCGCAAGGTGTGTGGACGACCCAATTGACAGGCTCCCAAGCGGAGAGGTACAAGAGCTTGACGAAATAGAGAAAAGAATTGCAAGCAACAGCGGTGCAAACCCACTAGAAACCTGCATTGATGCCCTTTACACAGGAACACAGGGCAAGCAAGTAGCAATTATTCGAGACGAAAAAGCAGGCTATGAAATGCAGTACAGCGCAAGCGAAGTGTTTAAATACTGGATAATATGGAACAAAACCACAACAGAGGGCTTTGTGGCAGTTGAGCCGCAAACATGGTGTTCAAATGCAATGGCACTTGAAAACCCAAGAGAGCACGGCGCATTTTATTTAAAACCAAACGACTGTTTTAGCGCAGACACACAATTTGCAATTAAAAAAATTAACTGCAACTAACTTATAGTAAGGGGTGTTGTTTTGGAAAAGACACTTTTAAAAATGGAGAACATATATAAATCTTTTTCTAAGGTTAAAGTGCTTAAAGGCGTAAATTTTACATTGCAAGAGGGTAAAGTTATGGCGCTTGTGGGGGAAAACGGTGCAGGTAAATCCACACTAATGCGCATACTTACAGGTATTTACAGTTTTGATGATGGGCAAATAATTTATGGTGGAGAAAACGTTAAATTTGCAAATGCAATGCAGGCAAAAACGGCGGGTATTGCCATAATTCATCAAGAGCTCAATTTGTTTCAAAACTTGTCTGCCGCTGAAAACATTTTTATAGGCGACAAAAGCATATTAAAAAGCAATTTAATAAATTGGAAATTGATGGAGAGAAAAGCGCAGGAAATTGTAGATTCTATTGGTGGAAAATTTTTGGTATCAACACTTGTTAAAAACTTAAGTGTTCAAAACCAGCAAATTGTAGAAATTGCAAAATCGCTTGCGGCGAATGCAAAAATTATTATTATGGATGAGCCCACAAGCGCATTGCCGGAGCATGAGGTGCAAAACTTATTTAATACAATTAGGGGCCTTAAAGAGCGCAATGTTGCAATAGTATATGTGTCGCACAGGCTAAACGAAATTTTTGAAATTTGTGATGAAATTACAGTTTTAAGAGACGGTGTAACGGCTTTTGTTGACGAGCTCAAAAATTTAACCGCAAACCAAGTGGTTGAGCAAATGATAGGCAAAGAAGTTGAAGAATTATACCCAAAACTTGACGTTGTGCCAAAAGGTGTGGTTTTTGAAGTTGAAAATTTAAGCGATAACGATACTTTGAAAGATGTTACATTCAGCGTTAGAGAGGGCGAGATTTTAGGGCTTTACGGGCTTATTGGCTCGGGCGCAACAGAGTGCCCAAATGCCATATTCGGGCTTGAAAGGTACAGCGGTAAAATTAAAATTAACGGCGAGGAGATAAAAATTAAATCTCCCAAAGATGCAATAAAGCATAAAATTGCATACGTACCGCCCGACAGAAGGCGACAAGGAGTTATTTATAAGCTGACATTAAAATTTAATATGTCGCTTGCTATAATTGAGCAATTGTGCAAAAACGGCTTTATAAGCACTAAAAAAGAAAAGGAGCTTACCTCTGACTATATAAGGCTACTAAACATTAAATGTTACGATGAAACGCAGATAATTAACGAGTTAAGCGGTGGTAACCAGCAGAAAGTAGTAATAGCAAAATGGCTTGCATTAAAGCCAAAGCTGCTAATTTTAAACGACCCTACACGCGGTGTTGACGTTGGTGCAAAAGCAGAGATATACGCACTTATAAGCAAACTTGCAAAAGAGGGCATGGCAATTATTTTAACCTCCTGCGAGATGGGCGAAATACTTGGAATGTCTGACAGGATATTAGTGCTTAACGAGGGCTGTGTTAAAGACGAATTTATGCAAAGTGAAGCTAATCAAAAAATCTTGTTAAAATCGGCAGCTACACATGAGCAGGAAAACGGAGGGCAAGCTATATGAAACTTTCAAGTTTAAAAATTAAAGAGCTGCCTATAATTTTGTTCACGCTAATTGTGTTTATTGTGTTCAGCGTAGCATCTGAAAATTTTGCAAACCTAACAAATGTAACAGTTATTATTCAGCAAATTTCAATTAACGGCATTGTTGCACTTGGCGTTACCATGGTTATCATGATAGGTGGCATGGATTTGTCAGTAGGTAGCTTACTTGCACTTTGCGGCTCTGTTGCGGCAATGATGGACAACGCGGGAATACCTGTTTTTATTAACGTGTTTTTAACATTGATGTTTGGCACATTGTGTGGTTTTTTAAACGGTTTTTTAATTACAAAATTGCACATACCCGATATTATTGTAACGCTCGCAAATATGAATATTTTCAGAGGCGTTGCCGTTATAATAACGCAGTCACAATGGCTTACGGATTTTTCTCCGGGTTTTTTAAGGCTGGGTTCCTCCACAGGCGGCTTGCTTGCTCTTCAAGTTTTAATATACGCTTTTATTGCCGTGTTTATGGCATTTACACTTAAATATTTACCACAGGGCAGGCTTTTATACGCATATGGTGGCAACAGAGAAGCTGCCGAAATTATGGGCCTTAACACAAGCAGAATTAAAATATCGGTTTATTCTATAAATGGCTTTTTAATGGCAATTGCAGGTATTTTATTTGCATCAACTTTTGCAAGTATTCAAGCAGCCACGGCGGCAACAACTGTGCAATTTCAAACAATGGGTGCAGCATTAATTGGCGGTGCAAATATATTTGGCGGTGCAGGCTCAGTTGTGGGCACTGTATTTGGCTCATTCCTAATGGGTATTTTGAGAAACGGGCTTGTTCAAATAAGGGCAAGCGAGTATTGGCTGGACTTCATTACAGGTGCCATAATTCTACTTGCACTTTGCGCAAACCTCATTACATTTGTAAAAGCTAAAAATAAAGGAGGTGCAAAATAATGCAAGAGAGCAATGTTATAAAAAACAAAAGCATTTCCGCAGATGCAATGCGCTACATTTTTTTAGCACTTGTAATTTTAGTGCAGTTTGTAATTTTTAGCTTTACCGCACCCTATTTTTTAACAGCGTCAAACATTATAAATATTTTGCGCCAGGTTTCGGAAATAGGCATGATAGCAATACCAATTACACTTTTACTAATTTCGGGCAATATGGACTTGTCCGTGGGCTCTATAATAGGTGTTAGTGCTGTGTGCGCAGGCATGTTCTTGAAAATGGGACAAAACGTATTTTTTAGTGTATTTGTAGCATTAATAATTGGTCTCTGTGTTGGGCTTATAAATGGATTAATTGTAGCAAAACTTAAAATTCAGGCAATTGTTGTAACAATAGGCACACAAGTTTTATTCAGAGGGCTTTGCTACATTATAACGGGCGGCATGGCGGTAAGTGGCTACCCGCAAGAGTTTTTTAACATATTTGGGGCAGATATCTTTGGTATACCGCTCAGTGTAGTATTTATGATTTTGCTCTACATTATAGCCTACATGGTACTTGAAAAAACATATCTTGGCAGATACATTAAAGCAACAGGTAATAACGAAGTTACCGCAAGGTTTAGCGGCATAAACACACAGAAAGTAAAAATAATGCTGTTTTGCACGTGTGGAGTTATAACTGCAATTGCAACAGTGTTTTTGTTAACACGCCTTTCAAGTGCAGAGGCAACTTTGGGCGCAGGTTACGAGCTTGATATAATTACTGCGGCTTTGATAGGTGGCATAGATATCAACGGTGGCAAAGGCAAATTGCAAGGCACTTTTTTAGGCATATTGATAATAGGTATTTTGCGCAACGGGCTTAATTTAATGGGTATGAGTGTAATTTATCAATCAATAATTTTAGGTGTATTACTGCTTGTCAGTGTGGCAAAATTAAAGAAAAAAATTTAGGCAGTATAGGCACTATGTAAGACAATTTTATCCGTAAGCAGGCAGTTAAAAAATAAAAATGCCTGTTTAACATAACAAAAAATAAGGAGAAAATAACATGAAAAAATTTACAGTTTTATTATTAGCATTAATTATGGTATTAGCATTTGTGGCTTGCGCAGAGCCTGCACCGGCAGAATCAACACAGCCTGAAGAAACACAAGAAACAGCAAGCGAAGAAACAGCAGAGCCTGAGGCATCAGACGACATGAAAACATTTTTTGTAAGCCCTAAAATGGTAGGCGCGGCTTATTGGGAAGCAGCTAAAGAGGGCGCACTAAAAGCAGGCGAAGACGTTGGCGCAGAAGTTATTTGGAACGGCACAAGCGAAGTTGACGTAGCAAAGCAAATTAACTTAATTACAGACATGCTAACAAGACAAGTTGACGGTATGGCAGTTGCACCAAACGACGCAACAAGTGTAACTAATGTTTTTGCACAAGCGGCAGAATCTAACATACCTGTTGTAACATTTGACTCTGATTCTGAAAACGCAGAGCGCGCATATTGCGTTTTGCCTGACACAGACGAGGCAATAGGCGAGGCATTTTTAGCAGCACTAATTAACCAAATGCCTGAGCCAAAAGGTAAAGTTGCTGTTATGATAGCATCACCAAGTGCGGCAAACATAGTTGCATGGAGAGACGCAGCACTAGCAAAAATAGAGAGTGATTACCCCGACATAGAAGTTGTTGGCGTATATGCAAGTAATGACGATTTACAAAAAGCATATGAGAATGCAAAGAGCTTTATACAAGCAACTCCTGACCTTGCAGGTATATTGTGCCTAGCAGGCGCAGAAACACCGGCGGCATGCAAAGCAGTTAACGAGGCAGTTGAGGCAGGCCAGCTAGAAGCAGGGCAAGTAAAAGTAGGCGGCATGGGCATACCAAGTCTAGTAGAAGAATATATAGTTGACGGCACAATGAGCGAGAGCGTTATGTGGAACCCAATGAACCTTGGCTATGTTTCAGTATGGGTGTTAGACCAACTTTCTATGGGCAACGAGATTACAGACGGCATGGAAGTACCGGGCGTAGGAACACTAAAAGTTGAAGAAGACCGCATCTACATAGGTACATTTACTTTTGATGCAGAAACAGTTGGCGATTATAATTTCTAATTTTTTAAGCTATAGTTAAACCACTTTAAAATTTGTACAAGACGGCGCCGGCTAAAATTTTGTTTATCGAGGCGCCGTCATTCGCAATACTTTAGTATTGCGAATGACGAGAACTAAAGCAAACAAAATTTTAGTAGCCGAATTGTATAAACTTTGGGGTGGTTTAACATATTAATAGGCACAAGAAAAGGGGTAGTTATACATGGATATACTGGAAAAGTTCAGAATGGATGGTAAAAAAGGCTTTATAACAGGAGCGGCACAGGGCATAGGCAAGGCAATTGCAACAGCGTTTGCACAGGCAGGTGCAGAGTTTACAATTGTGGATTTAAATGTTGAAAAAGCACAGGAGGTGGCAAGCGAGCTATCTAAAGCATACAGCAAAAAAATAACAAGCTTTAAGTGTGATACTTCAAACCCTGAAGAGGTTACAAAAATGGCAGATTTTGTTGTAAATACTTATGGTACAATAGATTTTGCAATTAACAACGTAGGCATAGTTAACTTTTTCCCAATTGAGAGCGTTAAACCAGAGGACTGGAAAAAGGTTATAGATGTTAACCTGTTTGGCACATTTTTGTGCTCACAAGCCGCCGCAAAAGTTATGATAGAGCAGAAAAAACCTGGCACAATAACAAATATGGCGTCTATGTCGGCTCGTATAATTAATACACCGCAAACAACGTCCAGTTATTGCACCAGCAAAGCGGCTGTGGTGCATTTAACACGCAGCCTTGCAGTGGAGCTTGCAAAATACAACATCAGGGCAAACTGTGTTAGCCCCGGGTACGTTGCAACAGAGGTTGTTACAGACTTTAACGACCAGCTCCAAGGTTGGATTGACAGAACACCGCAAAAACGCATGGGCACACCCGAAGATATTGCAGGCGCATACCTATACCTAGCAAGTGATGCCTCGGGTTATGCAACAGGCACAGAATTGCTGATTGATGGCGGTTATACAGCTATTTAGCATGAATAAGCATTTAACAAAACAGTAGGGGCGGACCTGTGTGGTTGCCCGAAATCAATGGTAAAACCAAGGTTTCGGGCAATTACATAGGTTCGCCCCTAGTTTTTATGTTGCTGAAATTGATTTTGTGCAAAATTTGCAGATAACCGCAAGTCACACTATACAATGTAGTGGGTGAATTTAGTTTTGCATAAATTTTGCGGACGATCGCAGGTTGCCCCTACCATTTGTGTGGCAAAATTAGTTTTGTGCAATTACGCGGGCAGATATGGAATCCGCCCCTACTGGGCACTTTTTTGGCTTTTTATAACTTTTAGCCTTGAGAATTCCTCGCGCTCTTGCTCTTCAAGCGTTGAGGAGATATAAGCAATATTCTCTGTCAAGCGCGGTATAACAACGTTTTCTAGCATGTTTGCACGGCGCTGTGCCTTTTTTACAGCCATTGCAAGGCGGTAAACGCTGTTTTCAATACCTGCAAGCTGCGCACAAAGCTTTTTAACCTTGTCAAAGCAAACATACGCGTAGTCAAGCTGCATATTTGTGCCATTAAAACCGTAATACGGTTTTAATGGCGCTGTTTCAAGCTGTGTCTGTGGTAAATCTACACCCATTACACTGCGGCTTGTCATTGAAAAGCCGTTCTCCTCGTCAACATAATTGTCAAGAGAGCGCTGTATTCCAAGTGTAATATTAGCCGCTTGTAGCGCCGCATACGCTTTTGTAAATGTGTCGCCAACTTCTTTTTGCGTTTTTGATGCCTCATCTATAAGTCGCATCATTTCGCGCATTAAAACGTTGCGCTTTTTGTCTATTAAGTCAAAGCCCAATTTGGCAAGCGCCAAATTCTTTTTACAAGCAATTAAATTGCCCTTTGTAGGGAAAATCCGCTCCGCCACTTTGCACTCTCCTTAATTTTTTTTATCAATGCGTGCCATAATGCTCATCAAGCACACTTTTTTCAACTCTCTCAAGCTCTTCACGCGGTAAAATAGAGAGTAAGCGCCAACCTAAATCAAGGCTCTCCTCTATTGTGCGCTCAAGGTTTGCACCTTGCCCCAAAAATTCGCTCTCAAACTTACTGCCAAAATCAAGGTATAGCCTATCTGTGGCAGAAAGCTCCTCTTCGCCTATAACGCTTGCAAGCCCTCTTGCATCGCTAACTTTGGCGTAGCTTGAAAATAGCTGGTTCGACACAGCGGAGTGGTCCTCACGCGTGTAGCCCTTGCCTATGCCATCTTTCATAAGGCGCGAAAGGCTTGGCAAAACGTTAATTGGTGGGTAAACGTTTTGCTGGTCAAGGTACCTGTCAAGAACAATTTGCCCCTCTGTTATATAGCCAGTAAGGTCGGGTATCGGGTGCGTTATGTCGTCGTTTGGCATTGTCAAAATTGGTATTTGCGTAACGCTGCCGCCGCGTCCTTTTATAACGCCTGCTCTCTCATAAAGGCTTGCAAGGTCAGAGTACAAATAACCGGGGTAACCTTTTCTGCCCGGTATTTCGCCCTTGCTTGAGGAAAATTCACGCAGTGCCTCTGCGTAACTTGTCATGTCTGTCATAACAACAAGTATGTGCATGTTTAGCTCATATGCAAGGTATTCTGCCGCCGTTAAAGCACAGCGCGGCGTTAAAATACGCTCAACAATAGGGTCGCTAGACAAGTTTAAAAACATTGTAACACGCGATAATGCACCACTTTTTTCAAAACTACTGCGAAAATACTCCGCTACGTCTTTAGTAACGCCCATTGCGCAGAAAACAACGGCAAACTGCGCGCCCTCTGCCTCGCTTATTTTTGCCTGGCGCACAATTTGTGCCGCAAGCTTGTTGTGGCTCATACCACTGCCCGAAAAAATAGGCAGTTTTTGCCCTCTAATAAGCGTTACAAGTGTGTCAATAGACGAGATCCCCGTCCTTATATAATTGCGCGGATAATTGCGGCTAACGGGGTTAATTGCCGCGCCGTTAATGTCGTCGTATCTGTCGGGGTACACGTCGCCAAGGCCGTCAATGGGCTTGCCTGCACCGTTAAAAATCCTGCCGACAATCTCCGCACCAACAGGCAACACCATGGGTTTGCCTGTAAAGCGCACGCTTGTTTTGTCAAGCGATAGCCCACTTGTGCCGTCAAAAACTTGTATAACCGCCTTTTCGCCGTCAAGTGCTACAACACGCCCTACGCGCGTACCGTGCTCTGTTTTCAGCTCCACCATTTCTTCAAAACTTACATCATGTACACCGTCAACAGCCACAAGGGGCCCGTTTATATTAGAAAGCCCTAAATATTCCAATGCCATGTCGGCTCACTCCCTTACGTATTGTTAGTTGCAAGGCTAAACCCTCTTGTTTTTCAACAGTTCCTCGCAAATATCGTCCATTTCTTTCATGTAGTCGCCAAACATCTCGGGTTTGTCGTTTGGAATTTCATATTTAACCTTAACTATTTTTGAGAATAAGCCTTTTTCTATCATGGCACTAACAGGCACATCTTGCTGTGCAAGGTCCAGTGCTTTGTCATACATGTGCATTATTGCCTGCATCATCCAGCATTGCTTTGCAAGCGGCACATACGTGTCGTTTGCAACAAATGCGTTTTGCTGCAAAAAGCCCGTTCTTATAACGTGTGAAGTCTCTATTACAATTTTTTGATTGTCGGGCAAAACGTCACTGCCTATGAGTTTTACTATCTCCATAAGCTTGTTTTCCTCACTTAAAAGCCCCAGTATTCTCTTGCGCAAAGTGCAAAATTCCTCGCCTATATGTTCAATATAATACGGGTCAAGGTCTTCGTAATACTCGCTGTAACTGTCTGTCCAGTTAATTGCGGGGTAGTGGCGCGCGTATGCAAGCGCTTTGTCAAGCGCTAAAAAACAGCGCACAAAACGCTTTGTGTTTTGCGTAACAGGCTCTGAAAAATCACTACCTTGCGGTGAAACAGCACCTATTAGCGACACACTGCCGTTGTCTCCGCCAAGCGTTTGTACACAGCCTGCGCGCTCGTAAAAAGCGGATAGTCTACTCGGCAAATAAGCAGGGAAACCCTCCTCCGCCGGCATTTCCTCAAGGCGTCCGCTAATTTCACGCAGTGCCTCTGCCCAGCGCGAGGTAGAGTCTGCCATCATAGCCACGTCATAGCCCATGTCACGGTAATATTCAGCAAGTGTAACACCTGTGTAAACACTTGCCTCACGCGCCGCAACGGGCATGTTGCTTGTATTTGCAATTAAAACAGTGCGTTCCATCATCATTTTGCCATTTTTTGGGTCTTCGAGTTTTCTAAATTCTTCCAAAACGTCTGTCATTTCGTTGCCGCGCTCTCCACAGCCCACGTATACAATTATGTCGGCATCGCACCACTTTGCAAGTTGGTGCTGTGTCATGGTTTTGCCTGTGCCAAAACCACCAGGTATTGCCGCCGCACCACCCTTTGCAATTGGAAAAAGCGAGTCTATAACGCGCTGTCCTGTAATGAGCGGTATGCCAATTGGCTTGCGGTCTCTAACAGGGCGCGGTGTGCGTATTGGCCATTTTTGTGCAAGGCAAATCTCGTGCACATCGCCAAGGTCTGTTTTTATTTTAACAATGGGCTGTGTAACATTGTATTGTCCGTTTTCTGCCACCCACGTTACAATGCCCGAAATTACAGGCGGCACCATGCTTTTATGTGTAATTATGCTTGTCTCGGGGCATGTTGCAATTATATCGCCACCGTTTATGGCATCGCCCTTTTTGCAAAGCAGTGTAACCTCCCACAGTTTTTCTGTGTCAAGGCTGTCTGCCTTTACGCCTGTTGAAATAAACGCACCTTCTCTGTCAGCTATAACACCAAGTGGGCGCTCAACACCGTCGTAAATATTTGTAATAATACCGGGGCCAAGCGTTGCGCTTAGCGGTGTACCACTGCCTTTTACAGGCTCTCCAACACAAATGCCCGTGGTATTCTCGTATACTTGAATTGTTGTAAGCTTCTCGCTAACGCGTATTACCTCGCCAATAAGCCCTGCATTGCCCACATAAACCATCTCAAGCATTGCAAAGTCGGTTGTATTTGCCACTGTGACAACAGGGCCGTTAATTGAATTTATAACATTGTTTTTACTCATCTGTCGGCTCCGTTTCCCCAATACTTATGTGCAAATTACAGCGCTGTAAAAATTCTTCGCGCTCTTCAACAAGGCGCCTATCAATTGTCTCGTCAAACAATACACGGTTGCATTTTAGCTTAACACCGCCAATTTTTATTGTTTTATCAACTTGTGTTTCAATGCCGCGCATTATTGTTTTATACTCTGTTGCAAGGTCTTCATCGCCTTGTTTTATGTATAAAACACTGTTTTTATCAATTTTAGTCAAATATGGCTTTACAGAGTTTAAAACAAACGCAGCATACTCTTTTTTCTTCTCTTTAGTAAAAGCTAAAAGTTGTTCTTCGCACTGCGCAAAAAGCCCGTTTACTAGTTGTTTGCGGTAAACAAGCAGTTTTTTCATGTTGTCTTGGCGTGAGCCGGCTACTTTACGGCGAAGCATAGCCTCAAGTTCTGTTTTATGCGCCGCAACAACGTCTGCCTTGTCATTAGCAAGCACCTCCTCATACTGCTTTTTGCCTTCGGCTTTTGCATTTTCTATAATTTGTTGCGCTTGCTCCATAGATGCCGCTATAACGGCAGCCTCAAAGCCACCGCCCTCGCTTGTAACTATGCTCTCGTAATCTTCAGCTTGTTGCATTTGCTCGTTTGCATTTTCAATGCTCAATGCCTAACACCTCAAATCTTAATACCCACAACTTCGGATATATACCTTTTAATACTGTCCCCCGGGTTTTGGTTGCTGTGCCTGTCGGGCATTTCAACAACAAGCGGTGTGCTGTATTTAAGTTTGTACTCAAACACAACCTCCCTGCACAAGTTTACAAGCTTGTCCGTTATTAAAATAAGCCCCACGTCTTTTTGCGAATACGCTTTCTCCAGTGCCTCGCGCACTTCGTCTACCTCGTGCACAACAACACCGCTAACACCCACAAGCTGCATGCCAACAAGTGTGTCCACGTTATCGCTAATTAAAAAATATTTCATACTTACCCTCTCGCTTTAATGCGCAATAAGCGTAAATTTTATAAGTTAGACAATATAAGTATGGAAATAAGCATTCCGTAAAGTGCCATACCCTCGCTAAGCGCAACGAAAACTATTGATTTACCAAAAGTTTTCTCGTCTTCTGCCAAAGCGCCGATAGCCGCCGGTGCCGCAGCCGCAACAGCAATACCACTGCCAACACCTGCAATGCCAACGCTTAGCGCCGCTGCAATGTAGCCAAGCCCTGCAGCACTAGCCGCCGCGCTAACTTCCTCAGCTACAGCCTCTGCCTCTGCCGCAAAGCTTACTAGTGAAAACGCACTTAAAATTGTAACCATAAGTGCCATTACCAAAACGAAACGCATAACTTTTTTCTTGTTGTTCATAATTAAACTCCATCCTTTAAACTAACTTGAATTTTTTTATAAAATGTATTTTATAGTTGCTTAATTTTTTAGTTAAGTGATTATACTATAGTTTTATGAATTTTGAGAGGCTCAAATGCTTTACCGTTTGCATCAAAGAACCTGCTGAAAATCTCGTAAAACTCAAGGCGCAATACTTGAATTGCAACAAAAAGCCCCTCAATTGCAATTACAAAAATGTTGCCCAAAATGTAAATGATAACCTGAATAGGCACGCTTGTAGTAAGCGCCGCAAGCGTGTGCACAACGCTCATCATACCTGCGTGAACAAGCACAAAACCACCTACGCGCAAAAAGCTCATTGAGTTTGAAGCGTAGCTGAGAAGCACGTGAAAAACCTCAAAAAAGCCGTTTAGGAACATCTCTCCAACAGTCTCATGCGGTTTGTGCCCACGCAAAACCTCGCATAGTGGCTCGCTGAAATACATTATAATAAGAGGCAACACCACGCATAAAATGTAGTAAGGCACACTGCCCACAAATGGTAATTGTATGCCAAGCCCCATTTTTACAAGTAGCGCAATGAGCGATAGGTAAAACACAAGCCCCACAAGCCCATTTGGGGAGACAATACTGCCGATATAGTCTTTTTTACGCACTTTTGCATACATACCGGTTATCATGGCGGAGCATATTAAGAAAACACCTGCCGCAATTGAGGCTATCAGTATGTTATTAATATTATCGGGCTGCATAACAATTATAGGCAAGGCGGTAATTCCCAAAACGTCGTGGTAAAAAACCTCCATAATGTGCTCAAACCCGAACACACTGCCAAAGATAAACCCGAAAATTACACTGAAAAAGCTACATCTTGCAAGTATGCGCCCAACTTCAATGTGCATCATCTTGTACATTACAAAGTAGCCTATACAGCCAAGTACAATGCCTTGTCCAATATCGCCAAACATTGCGCCAAACAGTATTGCGTATGTTATGGACACAAAAACAGTTGGGTCAAGGTCTCCGTAAGAGGGGAGCCCATACATTTTAACGTAAAACTCAAATGGTGCACTAAACTTGTTGTTTTTCAGCTTAACGGGTGGCTCTGTTTGAGAGAAAACTTTCGCATCATCGTCTTCAATAAGCATTTTGAGGTCTTGCGTGTTATCAATTTCCGATTGCAAAATTGCCATGTTGTCCTCAGGCACAAAACCGCTTATATAGTAGCTTTGCTCAAGAAGTGTAACATATTTGCGCATCTCAAAAATTTGTGATTCATAGTTTAGCCACGACGCTATTTTGCGCAAGTTTACAATGTCTTCTGCTGTTGCAAT
Organism: uncultured Bacteroides sp.; assembly: GCA_964371675.1. Classification (GTDB taxonomy): domain Bacteria; phylum Bacillota; class Clostridia; order Oscillospirales; family Ruminococcaceae; genus Ruthenibacterium. The sequence continues at coordinate 50,249 of CAYJNL010000018.1, forward strand.
GTCTTTCATATTTAAAATTTGCTCAAGCTCTGTTTCAAGCGCCGCTTGCTCTGCAAGAAGTTTTGCAAGTGCATCTTGCGGTGTGCCGTGCACAAAATCGGGCACCCACATGCGCTCAAAATAAAGCGATGCCATTATTGCATCCACTTCTCCTGCGTGGTTTTCAGGCACAAGGTAAACGCCCCAGTAAAACTCTCCGTCGAAGTCGTAATCATTAAAGGTAAACGGGTGGTTTGTGTAGTATGGCAGTTTTGCAAAGCTGTCTTTCGGTATGCGCCCAAACCTTACCTTTAAGTACTTGCACGCAAAAATTTCGTCTACATTAGTGTGCATGTTTGTAAGGTGATGCAATTGAATTATTGTTTGCTCATATGTTGAAAGTTTTGCCTCAATCTCTGCTTTTCTACTGCGCCTTTGTGCTATTTTGTCGGTAAAAACGTCTACAACCTTTTTAATCTCGCCAAGTTTAAAATTACATTCATCATGTGACAAAAGGTCTGTTATCGCATCAATATCCTTCAAAACACCTATTGTTTGCGACAAAATCGGGTCGAATGTATTGTCTGAAACTTTGGCGGCTGCCTCGGATATGTCGTTTGCGCTGTCGGGGTGCAAGCATTCAAGCTTTGTTAAGAGCTCCAGTGCCTGCCTTGCATTACTGCCCGAGCCGTAAATGTTTACGTGCTTCATCTTGACCATACCCAATCGGCAACACCTCCTTGTTTTTTATTTAAAATTTTAAATTTTCAAGAAATTTTCAATTTGGTCGGGCTCAAGCCCATAGCGCACACCCTCAACAATTGTAACAATGTTACTGCGCTCTATTTCAGCAAAGCACAAAAGTGCGGCAAGCACCGTTTCCGGAACTATTGAAAAATGCAGCAATTTTCTTGCTTTGTTGCGCAGTGCTATGTGGGGCTGTATGCCCGATTGCGCCTCAATGTTTTTGCTTTTTATACCGTATGTTTTTACAGCTCTGCTTGCGTTATAAAGGCTTAAAAATTCATCTAAATCTTTTGCACAGGCTAGTTTTAAAATTTGCTTTTTATTTAAAATACCATAGTAAGGCAAGAGAATTTCAGTTAAATTTTTGTAACTGTACACATCAGAGTAAAATGCCTTTGCTCTGAAAATTACATCAAGGTTGTAAATCTCTGCTTGTAGACAAAATAGCTCGCATGTCTCTAGGGCTGCTTTTTTTGACAAATCTTCTTTTATTTTGTCAAACACATAGTTGTAATAAAAGCACTCAAACGCGTGCTCACATTTAATGTAGTCAAGTTTTTCGCCACTTTGCGGCATAACACTTTGTATTACCTTTAAATAAGGTGTGCCGCTAAGTATATTGCACACTTCTTCAAGCGTTTTTGCCTCTGCAAGTTTTAACAGTTGCAACTTTGTTTTGTTAAGCAAAAAACCGGGCATTTGCACGATATAGCGCTCAGAAAATCCTACGCCCATAAGGCGCAGTTTTTGCAAAATTTCGTCAATTTCACACCTTATTATAAAGTAGCCCCCAAAATGCCCTTCTTTAAAACAATAGCGCATTAAAGCCTCGTATTTGAAAAAAAGGTCTTTGCTAAGCGCTTGCTCTATCTGCTCACGGTGTGGGTTTGTTTGCGATATTCCGCCCATTGTTTTAGACGAATATGGGTGGCTTTGCAAAAACGCAACCACTTCAAGCACGGTGCGCCTACGCGTTAAAGCCTTGTATTCTTCTGCGCTTAAGCATTGCGATGCCATATGTTTTGCCTTTGGCACCATGGCAAGTGCCGATTTATTAAATAACAATGCTTTAAGCCTCCTTTTTTGCGTTTTTACGCATAAAATTTACTTTAAAACCGCCGCTATAATCTCGTCGCCCCAGGTGTCTATACCGTCGTTAAAAACCTTATCCATCTTGTGTTTTGCTATTATATATTCCTTATCTGCGCGCTCCATCTCAACAATTTCATCGCTTTTAATCTTCTTATCTTGGCTTGCCATTGTTTTCAGCTGAGCTTGTTTTCTAAACTCTAAGTCTTTGTTTGCGTCTACAAGAGATTTTTTTAAAATTTTGTCACGCTCTTTTTGCGCAAGCTCAATAATTCGGCAAGCTTTTTTGTCAGCTTGAATTATCTTGTCCATGTATATTTCCATAAAAATCTCCATTCTGTGCAAAGCACAAATAGTTTTATATTAATAAGTACAGAATGGA
>CAYJNL010000018.1:52545-58954 GCA_964371675.1 uncultured Bacteroides sp.
ATGTGCCGTTTTTGACGGCACGCCATAGTATAATTAATTAGCGTGAAATTCACGCTAATCTCCATTCTGTGCAAAGCACAAATAGTTTTATATTAATAAGTACAGAATGGAGATTTTTTGGCATGTGCCGTTTTTGACGGCACGCCATAGTATAATTAATTAGCGTGAAATTCACGCATGTTCTGTGTTTTTTTGTATTATTTCCATTAGTAGTGCAATGCAAAAACATTGTTTTTAGTATACTAAAAAACAATTTATAACTGAAAAAATAACGCTTACATTAATTTTACACCCATAAAAAATATTTTGCAAGTGTAAATAGCACAAAATGTTTTTTACATTTCTGTACAAATATGTTATATATGTATAAATGTTACCTGATAAACAATTAATATACAGTACAAATGTAATAGTTTTGCTCAAAACATGAAAAACCTTACACGAAAGTAAGTTAGAAACGTTTTTTATGGTTAAAAAACGTTTCTAACTGTCAAAAAAGTCCTGTACTAAATAAAATTGCACAAAAGGGCAGTAATAAAGAAACTTTTTCTATCGCAAAAAGTTTCCTCTTTGCCAATAAATTGGCAAATTCACCTTCAAAAAAGCTCTTTTAAGGCAAAAGATTGCGTTTTCTGCGGAAAACACCTTAGGGCGCTGCCCCAAGACCCCGAAATTTTTTGCAAAAAATTTAGTAAAACTTTTACCATTTGTCATTATGACGAAACGCTATGCTTTTTTAAACAATTGTATTGTTTTGTTCTCTTCAAATGTACCGCAATATCCGCTCTCAAGATAGCGCGAAAGTGCTAGGCTGTCTTGCATGTTTATGGTTATACTATCACTCTCAATTGTTTGAACATGTGCTTTTGAAAAAAAAATGTAGTTTATGCGCAAGTGTGAAAGTGGCCGCATTGCAACGAGCACCATGTCATTTTGTAGCGCTGTAACAGCATATTCGCTGCCTGTTTTAACCGGTATAATAAGTGCGTAATTTGCCCCTTTATACTTTGCCGCAATTCGGCAGCTCAAAAAATCAAGCAAATATTTAAGTGCATAATTATCACCGGCAAAGGGTAACAGCAATATGTTTGCAGTAATGTCCAGGTCTTGCTCTTTTAGCTTATCTATTAGTGCCAGTTTTGTGTTTGGTGTGCAAATACCGCCACATGTTATTATTTTTTTGCCCAGCACACAAGCCCAAAGCTCGCCTGATTCAAGCACTTGTAAAAGGGCATTGTTTTCTGTCCACACTGCATCTGCGCCAAGTTTTTTGTACAAATTTTCAATTTCGTTTAAATCTTGTCTTAAAACGCGCCGTATCATTAAGTTTTCATCTAAATCAAATAATTTTTCCAAATTTATCACCTCGCATAAATGTATACGAGATTGATGTTGTAAATAGACGTAATTTCATATATAATAATGGTAAGTACTTTTTTAGGAAAGGACATGTTTGATGAAAACAAGACGACGTTTAATAAGAAAAATAGTTTTGGCAACTGTTTTAATATTACTTTGTGCTGCTGTAACTGTAGTTTTGAAAGAAACGCTTGACACACAAGACCCGGAAGCAGCACTGCCAATTATTACAATAACATACGAGGGCACGCCGATTTTAGAGCAAAATATTTACCGTGCAGGGTATGATTGGAGCTTTTTCACAACGGTGGAACGCTGGCAAGCACCAAGCCTTGTACCTGAAGATTTACCTATTGTGCCTCAAGAGGTTGCAGGTGGCTCACTCTTTGAAATAACTTTTACAAGCACACCGTCAGAGCTTTTGCTGTATCGTGCAAGTGGCAGGTATTCCACAGACTTTTCACTTGTGGAAACAGAGGAAGATGGCGTTTTTACAGCACCTTTAGAGCCTGGAGTTTACCTTTATAAAATTAACGCAAGTTGGGGCACAAGAGGGGATATACAGTACTATTTTGCGCTTTCAGTTGTATAACTGCTTGCTGTGACGTAGTGCGCATTATATTTGTGCTACTGCCAACAATACCACTTAATATAGTGAAGATACCGAAGATGTTACAGCTACAATTGTGAAAACAACACAACTTTCTAGCTAAGTTGCAGTAAATTACTATTTTTACTTGCTTTTTAGCTGTATTTGCAGTAAAATAAAATAAGGTTACAATAGAATTACATATGCAAAATAATGCAAACACTATTTTAACAATTACGAGGAGACTTGATTTATGGCAGAATTTAAGTATGAGATTACAGAGCGAATTGCTGTTTTATCACAAAACACAAATGGCTGGGAGCGTCAGCTAAATATGGTTAGCTGGAACGAGAGAGAGCCAAAATATGATATCAGAGACTGGTCGCCCGACGGCACAAAGATGGGCAAAGGCATAAGCCTAACACATGACGAAATGGCTATATTGAAAGACATATTGAATGACGTGGAACTCTAAAATATGGATTATAAAAGTGAATTTATCGAGAGATACAAGGCTGATATAAAAAGGCCGGGGAGTGAAAAACTGCTTGAGTGGCTAGGCACTACCGATTTTTATACAGCCCCTGCCTCTACGCGCTTTCACGGAGCATGTGAGGGCGGGCTTGTTATGCACAGTGTTAATGTTTACGACGTGCTTATGAGCAGGTATTTTGACAGCGAAGAGGATAACAGAGAGAGTTTTGCTATAAGCAGTTTGTTGCACGACTTATGCAAGGCTAATTTTTACAAACAATCTTTCAGAAACGTAAAAAATGACGAGACAGGCCAGTGGGAAAAAGTGCCGTCGTTTCAAGTGCAAGACCAATTTCCGTTTGGGCATGGTGAAAAAAGCGTGTATTTAATTGAGCGCTTTATGCGCTTAAAACCGGTAGAGGCAATTGCAATACGCTGGCACATGGGTGGTTTTGACGAGAGTGTGCGTGGCGGTAGTTTTGCGCTTAGCAACGCATATGATGAATATCCGCTAGCTGTGAAAATACACCTTGCAGATTTAGAGGCAACTTACCTTGTAGAAAAAGGAACGAGCGCTGTTAGGAATAAATAGTAGCTATACTTTTGAGGTGGCACTTTAGCAAAAGACAAATTAGATAATAAAATACAATAATAAGAAGGCGTTGACAAACTAAAGCTTTGTTAACACCTACGGTAAGGGCAAGCATATGTAACTGTTCGAAAATGCAGAAATTAACTGCAATTCGGGCAGCTCCATATAAGGTTGCTCTTGTTTTTTATATTAATTAAGTTGTAAAAATAAATACATTTTGCAAAATAAATTGCAAGTGCGACCTGTGGTCGGCCGCAAGGATTTGCGCAAAACTATTATATTCACATAAAAAATAAAAATAGGGGTACTCCGCTGTGAGTGCCCGAAACCTTGGAATAACCATTGATTTCGGGCGGCTACACGGTGGTACCCCTATTTTTGCATCAGATTAGCAACTTTTGCTTAAATTACAAACATTAAATATAAAAACAAAATCGTAAGCTTAAAATTTCGTTTTAAGAGCAAATACACAGACCCAAAGCAAAAACTGTATAAAAATGCCAATAAGCCCACAATTATACTATCTTGCGTAAATATGTGTGCAAGCCCCCATGTAACAGCAGCGACAATACCACCGTAAGGTATATGTGTGTGCTTAAACCACACCTCACATGCCTTTTGAAAAAGTACTATTATGGTTGCAACTATAGCAATTTCCGCAAAATAATATACGTGCTGTGCTATAAAACCCAGTAGCCCTGCGTTTTTGTACTCAATAAATATTTTAAAACCTTGCCAGCTTATATAGTTACTAAATACGCATATAATAACAAATATTACTGATAATACGTAATTTTTAATAGGGATATTTTGCCTTATGTTAAAAAAATTAAAGTTTAGCTTTTTTGTACTTACGCTTTTAATTGCAAAAAACAAGCACAACCATAAAATTGACGGAATAATCCTTGATATTACTCGTAGCCCATAGCTCCAATCAATAAAAGTTCCGCCCCAAATACCGCTTAAAGACAGCTACGTTAAGCTGTCAATAAGCATAAAAATAGCAAATGTAACAATGCCAAGCCAAAAATAACGGCTACCTTTAATATCTTGTTTCACGTACATACGTGCCCCCCTTTGTAAATAAGTTTTACCCTGCAAAATCCACCTCAATGCCACCATTAACTGTCGATATATCAATTGTTTTGTCTGTGTCTCCGTCTGAATTTGACGGCAGTGTATTTGAGCCTAAAGTAACGCTTGAGCTTATATTGTAATCGCTTTCTTTACCTAAAATATTGCCCTCTATAAAGCCGTTAACAGTGGAAATTTCTATGTCGTCTGCTGTTAATTCGTCAAATTCCACAGTGCCGTTTGTTGAAGATAGTTTTATGCTCTGCACTGCTGTGTCCGAAATTTCTACCTCGCCGTTTACCATTTCTGCCAAAATGTCATTTGCCTTTATTCCATCAACGTCAATTATGCCGTTTGTTACATCAAGCACCACATTATCTGCCGATATATCATCAATATCAACGTCACATGCAGCGGAGTGTACCTCAATATCCTTTGCAAAGGTTTTTGGTAGTAGCAACTCTATATGCGGTATTTCTTGTGTGAAAAATGGCCCAAAATTAATAAAGTTGCCAAAGAACAAACTACGCGAGTAATTTTTATCTATTGTAATTGTGTCCTCGGTCTCTGTAATTTCATACGTCTCATTGTTGTTTTCAAAATATGTAACGTGTATTGCGTCGTCGGGGGAAACGCCTATTTTTACCTCGCCTAAAGTCTCGTTTAAAATCAAGTGCTTATCTGCGTTTTCAAACATAACCGCTTTTTGCTCATAAGCTCCACCGCCACCCAAATTTACCGTAATACCATTAAAAAGCGATGACCCGTTTTGCAAGTAGTCGTCAGGGGTTACTGTCATTAATTCAAAATTAAAGCCGGCTACCGCTAGTGTAATGCCGAAAATTACTAAACCTAAACCCATCATAATTGCTCCTATAATTACAAGATATTTCATGTTTTTTTTCCTTTCAATTATTTTGATTGTTGTCGGCGCTTTTTTTTACAAAAGCGCCCTTTATGCCATTTGCGCTAAGTTTTGTTAATGCCGCCGCGCCCTTAATTGCAAGTACCATCAGCGAAATTAGCATTAAAGCTATGCCAATAAGTATTAATGCGGCGGCAAGTAATGCAAATGCCGTGTAAGCGTTAATGCCAAACAAGAAAATGCCTGCTACAAAAAGTGCCACACCTGTAAAAGCCAATATAACAGGCACTAAACATAGTGACAACACAAGTGACCACAGTGCCACAAAAAGCGAAAAAATAACTGCTGTAACAGCTATTAAAACAGGCCCCCATAGTGGGAAACCTAAAATGGCAAGCACTATCCACAATGTTTTGTTACTGCTTTTTTGCGCATTTTCGCTTGTGTTATTTTGCATGGGCGGTGCGTTTTGCGGCATGTCGCTTAAAATTTCGTTTACAATATTGTCCATGTTGCCAAGCTCTGCAACTGCTTGCTCTTCTGTTAACCCGCCGTCAATTCTGTCGTCTATGCTCTCTGCGTAAAAAGCTATAATTGTGTCAACTTCCGCAATATTAAGCGCTTGTAAGCGTCTGCTTAATTCATACAAAAACATGTCCTTATTCACTTTGATCTTCTCCACCTTTTCCGTTTAAAATAAAATCATAAACTCGTATTACATTTTGCCATTCGAATATAAAATTTTGTATATGCGCCTCTCCATACTGTGTTATTTTGTAGTATTTGCGCAATCTCCCGTTGTTTTCCATAGAATATACTGTTAAAAGGTTGTTACTTTCAAGCCTCTTTAATATCGGGTACAAAGTAGACTCGCTTATCTCTATATAATCTGCAAGGTCTCTTATTAGCCTGTAACCGTAAGAATCCCCGAAAGTTAACGCTTTTAACACACAAATTTCCACAAGGCCTTTTTTAAGTTGTATGTCCATCGCAATACCTCCTGTTCAGTAATATTATATATTGCATAGTATTATGTGTCAAGAGGTATTTAAAATTTTTTTGCTTAAAAATATCACGATACAGAGAGACGCACAAAAACACCGCTTAAAACACAGGTTCTTCGCCGTCTGTGTAGTAAAAACTTACATTTTTAAACTCAATGGAAGTTTCATCTGTGTTTTTTGGTAATTTCACCATCTAAAATTTCATTTTTGCCTTAGCAGCATCTATCCAAACTTTTTCTCCTGTTTCAGTCAATCTTACATTTTTAATTCGTTTATCATCAGGGGAGGTGTTAAGCTCAATAAAATTTTTCTTTTCAAGCCTTGCTATAGTTCCTTGCATTGTCGCTTGGGATACTTCAAATGCCTTTTGTCAGAATTTGAGATTTCACCCACGCAAGCAAAAATTGCTCTGCCGTCATGCCGTTGTAGCGGAAGAAACCGCCTGCGGCAAA
>CAYJNL010000019.1:0-55571 GCA_964371675.1 uncultured Bacteroides sp.
ATATTAGCGTTAGCTAATATAAATTGGCATGTGCGTAGCACCGCCATAAAATAAAGTATAAATAATCCATACAGGACTTGAGGGTTATTTATATTATGTATACACATTAGTTGAGCTGTAACAAAAATCATCACAAAGTGCAAAAATTGTAGGGCACTCTTATGTGACTGCCGAGGTTGCAAAAATTACATGCAAACTCGGGAGACCGCACAGGGGTGCCCTATTTTTCCCTATATTTTATTGTATTTGTCACAACTTTTTAAAACATCATCTTTTTAAAAATACGCACTACCCCTTTGCATAGCGCGCCAAAAATTGCTTTGTGCGCTCTTGCTGTGGGTTATCAATAACATCTTTTGACAAGCCTTGCTCTACAATAACACCACTGTCCATAAAAACAACCTTGTCTGCAACATCACGTGCAAATGCCATCTCGTGTGTTACTATAAGCATTGTTGTTTTCTTATCAGCAAGTGAGCGAATTACACGCAATACTTCGCCCGTAAGTTCAGGGTCAAGCGCGGAGGTAGGCTCGTCAAAGCACAAAATATCGGGGTTTAGTGCAAGTGCGCGCGCTATTGCAACGCGCTGTTGTTGCCCACCCGAAAGCTGGTGCGGGTAATTATTTGCCTTGTCTGCAAGCCCCATTTGGTTTAAAATTTCAAGCGCATCCTCGCGGATTTCGCTTATAATTTTAGTTTTGTTTTGCTTGTAATCTGCGCGTTTTTTACTTAATAATTCACACGCAAGTTTTGTGTTTTCAAGTGCTGTATATTGTGGGAACAAATTAAAAGACTGAAAAACCATGCCAAAGTGTAAACGTTTTTGCCTGATTTCACTCTCGTTTAATTTTTTGTCTGATTCAGAATTATATATAACGTCATCGTTAACTTTTATGTAACCACTACCGGGCGTCTCTAAAAAATTTAAGCATCTTAAAAGTGTAGTCTTGCCTGAGCCGGAAGAGCCAATAACGGCAAGTGCCTCTCCTTTTTCAAGGCTGAAACTGATGTCTTTCAACACTTTTGTTTTACCAAAGTGCTTTTCCAAATTTTTAACTTCTAAAATAGTCATAAATATGACCATTCCTTTCTTTAAAGGCACAAAAACAGTGAAGAACAGCTTAAATGCTATGTGCTTACTTTTCTTGTGCTTTTTTAGTTTGATAAAGTGTTGTGCACTGTTTAAATTTTAAAATACTCCATTTTCTTTTCAATAAAAGAAAATAAAAGTGTTAAAGCACCAACAAAAACTAAAAAATATAGCGCTGTTGTGAAGAATGGCCATATTAAACCGGAGGTTGAAAAGTTGCGTGCCGCCATAATTACCTCAACATTTGAGATAACATTTGCTAGCGAGGTATCTTTAATTAGCGTTATAATTTCGTTGCCCATTGGCGGTATAATGCGTTTAAAAAGTTGCATTAATTTAACTTTAAAAAATATTTGAGTGGGAGTCATGCCAAGCACCTGACCCGCCTCTGTTTGCCCTTTTGGTATGCTTTCAATACCGCCGCGGTAAATTTCAGAGAAATAGCAAGCATAGTTTATTGAAAATGCAACTGTTGCCGCTATTATGCGCCCCGAAGAGCCTGATGGCCACGGGGTTTCAAAACCGAGAAGTCCGGGACCCAAGAAAATTATAAGTATTTGTAGCATAAGCGGTGTACCACGTATAACCCAAACAAAAAACTTTGTTATGTAGCTAAGCGGTTTAAATTTGCTCATTGAGCCAAACACAACAATAAAACCAAGTGGCACAGAAAATAAAAGTGTAGACAAAAAAATGTTTACATTTATCATAAACCCCTCGGTTAAATTTGAAAAAACCAATGCTACTTCACTCATTTTTATACCTCGTTGATTTAAAATACAGGGTACGAAAGCTAAACAACTAAGCGTACCCTGTGTTAAATTAAAAATTACTCTGCAAGTTCAAGATTGTACTTTTCTGCTAATTCTGCAAGTGTGCCGTCAGCAGTAAGCTCGTCAAAAATTTTGTTAACTTCTGCCGCAACGTCTGAACCTTGGCGGAAACCAACTCCATAAAATTCCTCTGCAAGAGAATCTACCATAACAATGTCAGTGTAATCTGTGCCCTCGCCTGTCATTGCTTTTGCCAGTGTCAAATCAAGTACAGCGGCGTCTGCTGTGCCTGCTTTAATTTCAAGTAAGCAATCAACTTGTGCTGTCTTGCCAATGTAATCTGCTTGTGCTAGGTTTGCGTCTGCGCCCTCGCCTGTAATTTGCGCCTCACCCGCAGAGCCAATTTCTGCCACAACTGTTGCACCTATTAAAGACGATGTATCGCTGTATTCAAAGCCTTCTTTAGTAACAATAACCTGTGCGTTTTTAACGTAAGGTTGTGTGCAAGCCATCTCTGCCTCGCGCTCAGGTGTAAGTGTAAAACCGTTCCAAATTGCATCAATTGATTTGCCAGCGAGCTCAATTTCTTTTGTATCCCAGTTGATAAGTACAAATTCAGCCTCGACACCAAGTTTTTCTGCAACAATTTTTGTTAGCTCTGTGTCAAAACCTGTTAACTCGCCTGTTGATTCGTCCTCATAGTTCATTGGTGCGTAAAGTGTGTAGCCAACAATCATTGTGCCTTTTTCTTGAATGTAAGCTAAATCGCTCTCAGAGTCTGTCGCTTCCTCTTCGGCAGGCTCCTCTGCTGTTTCTTCGCCGTCAGCGCTCTCTGCCGCAGGCTCCTCTTGTGTAGTTTCTGCTTGTGCTGTCTCTGCCGGTGCAGATGTGCACGCAACAAGTGCAAAGCAAAGCATTAGTGCAAGTACAAGTGCCAATAATTTTTTCATTTTTGTCCCCTCAAAACTCTCTATTATTTTTTGTGGTATTATGTAAAACCACCATAACATTTTACCACATTAAAGTGGTATTGTAAAGAAGTGAATTGCGTTTTATCTTTAATTTAAAAGCCGAAAGAGTGCTTTTAATTGACGTAAATTATATAAAATGTTATAATATATGCTTACAAAATGCGTGAAAATGAATATTATTTATGGAGATGAGCATTTGAAGATATTAAGTTTAGTTTTAAATGTAACAAATAAATTAAAACCCGTTTTAGTTAAAATTATACCAATTGAATTTTTAAGGAAAGCAAAAGAATTTACTATTAAAAAAGCGAAAAAGATTAACGAGAAAACAGTGGCTAAAAAATTTGATAAGAGCAAATATCCACAGGGTATAAACCTAATAGGTTTTATAAGAGGTGAGATAGGCCTTGGGCAAAGTTGTAGGCTTGTGGCAAAAGCAATTGATTGCTCCGACGTTGATTTTACTGTTTACAATTATGAAGAAGTTTCGAGCATGAGTTTTAATGACACAAGCTTTGATGATAAAATTACTAACACAACGCCATATGGTGTTAATGTTTTTCATTTAAACCCACCTGATTTAATTATTGCAAAAATAATGATGGACAGCAGTGTTTGGGACTATAAATACAACATAGGGTTTTGGCTTTGGGAGCTTGAGAATTTTCCAAAAGATTGGCAAGAGGGCTTTGAGCTTGTAGACGAGATATGGACACCGAGCGATTACATTACAAATATAATTAAAAAGCAAACACAGTTACCTGTAAAAACTATGGTTTACCCCATACAAGCAAATACAAGCGAAGAATACAGCAGAGAATATTTTAAACTACCAACAGACAAATTTTTGTATTTGACAATGTATGATTGCAACAGCACCATGCAGAGAAAGAATCCCGAGGGCTCAATAAGAGCGTATAGAAAAGCATTTGACAACAGCAATAGAGATGTTGGGCTTGTTATCAAAGTTAATAACCCACGCAAGCAAGATATAGACAAAATAAAAGAGCTTTGCAGTGGCTATGATAATGTTTATATTATTGCGGACACGCTGTCAAAAACAGAAGTTAACAGCTTGATAAAAGAGGTGGATGTGCTTATTTCATTGCACAGAGCGGAGGGTTTTGGCTTGCCGCTTGCAGAGGCAATGATACTTGGCACGGCTACAATAGGCACAAACTGGTCATCTAACACAGAGTTTATGAATGAGGACAACTCTTGCCTTGTTAGCTATAAAATGACAGAGTTAAAAGAAGACTATGCCATGTACAAAAAGGGCTCTTTCTGGGCAGACCCCGATGTAGACGATGCCGCAGAAAAAGTGAAAAAATTATACGAGGACAAAGCGTTTTATCAAAAAACAGTAAATAATGCAAAAGCGTACATGAACAGTAATTATGATGAAAAAACGGCAGGGGATAGAGTTACAAAAAGAATAAAAGAAATTTATGAAAATTAAAGTAGAAACTGCATATATTGTGCAATTAAAAATAAAGAATAGGATTCACAAATGAAAAAAATATTATTAATTATTATAACTGTTTTTGCTATAACCGCTTTAACGGCTTGCACAAATAATGTTGAGATTGCGCAAGAGCAAAGCACAGGGCAAGCAAGCGAGCAAACAGACGGAAAAGCACAGGAGAGAGAAACCCAGCAAACAGCGCAAACACAAGAGCAGTCCTCCCTTGGCAATGTAGAAAAAGATTTTGGCACTTATAATGTGTTTGACGGCTGGTATGAAGACACAGATTTTGCACAGGGAGCATTTACGTACATTCCCGACGGCACTGTTATAAGCGTACCCTTTGACAGCGTAAGCGTTTCACACGGCACAAACCGCTACACAGTAGACGAGCACGAGATGTTCAGAGATGCAATTTTAGAGCAACTTGTGCCGATGTTGCCAAACAACGTACAGCTTAATGCAAATGGCTTTTTTACAGAAAAAGGTTATAATTGCTATGAGTTTGAGATACTTTACCCTGCGGATGAGGCACAGCGACAAGCATATATTGTCGGAGAAAAAGAGTTTGTTTTAATTGACGAAATGAACTTTGGTGGTGAGGAGAGCACAGGGCTGTTTTATGAGATAATTAACAGCTTTGAGTTTGCGGATTAGTATATGTAGGTTGCAACCTTGAAATTATAATTGTTTTTATTAATATGCCGTAAAGTAATGGGGACTCTATAATGTTTGTACAAAAATGTAAAGAATTATTTGATGAAATGCAAGACCATAATGTTATGTGTTTAGCAACTTCTAAAAATAATATTGTCTCAGCTCGTTCTATGAGCATAATTATATTTGATCAAAAGTTTTATTTTCAAACAGATATTAATTTTAATAAATATGACCAGATAAAAGAAAACCCGAATGTTGCACTTTCATATAAAAATATTCAAATAGAGGGTATTTGCAAAGAAATTGGGCACCCGTTATTGAAAACAAATTCGTTTTTTGCTAATTTATATGAACAATATTATAATACTTCCTTTACAAAATATTCCTCATTAAATAATGAAAGACTATTTGAAATAACACCATATAAAATTACAGTTTGGGGTTATGATGATGGCAAGCCTTACAGAGAATTTTATATGTTTTCTGAAAAGTCATATCATAAAAAATATTATTTTTTATAGAAAATTATATTTAATTTTATAAAGTTAAAACATACAACCTCACATCAAAGCGGCATGTTTTGCTTGCAAGAAATTTTTGCTACCACAAGCTTTAAAATACACACGCTTTCAACCATAGCGTCTGTTATTTCCCAGTCGCGCTTTTGTGTTACACTGTACATAAGGCTTTGTAGGGCTTTTTTCTTTTCGTCAAAATCATCTGCAAAGCTTATGTTGCCTGTGCCTATAACGCTTTGGTATTGTGTTGTGTAGTCGTCTGCTTTGTTGCCTGTCACAATTTTGTGCGTTAAGTCAAGCTCAAAGCCAACACGGGTATTTAGCTTTGCTATGTCAATTTTGCGCCCAACTTTTGCGCTGTGAAAATAAAAAACTCTCTCGCCATCCTCGTGCTCAAAGCCAAAATTTAACGGCACTATGTAAACCTCACTATTTTCAGTGTCGTAAAAACCCAAGCGGCAACATTCGCACTTTCTTATTATTTCGTCTATTGTTTTGTCGTTTGTAACTTCTCTTTCTTTTCTTCTCATAATTTAATCCTTTTCTATATTAATTCATACAAATTAACGGCAACACGCAGATTTTATAGTGCGTGTTGCCGTTTTTGCTTGTTTTGCGGTGTACCAAAACTAAGCTTTTTTAAAAAGCCCACTCTCCGTGCTCAAATACTTTAACAGTCTCGCCTTCTTTTGTTATGCCCATTATTTTCATGTCGGGAGAGCCTATCATGATGTCCTCGTGCACTAGGCTGTCGTTAACACCTTTTTCAAGTAGCTCCTGCGTGCTCATTGCTGTGCCACCAACTACTGTGCCGGGGTAGCCCTTGCCAAGCGCAATGTGGCAAGCCGCATTTTCATCAAAAAGCGTGTTAAAAAACAAAATACCGCTCCTGTTAATAGGACTGGAGGCAGGCACAAGCGCCACTTCGCCTATATGCAGTGCGCCCTCGTCTGTTTCAAGTAGCTGTTTCAATATTTCTTTGCCTTGATATGCGTCATAGTCAACTACTACACCGTCTTTAAATGTTAGGCAAAAGCCCTCAATTATATTGCCGTTATACACATACGGTTTTGTGCCGTAAACTATGCCGTCTGTGTGCAAGCGGTGCGGTGCTGTGAATACTTCTTCTGTTGGTATGTTTGCAATAAACGTGTATCCCTCGGGGGTGGAGCTCTGTGCGCCCTCCCATATAGCGTCGTCGGCAAGCCCTATTTTAAGGTCTGTTCCGTTTTGGCTAGTAAAGTGCAGTGTGTCAATTTTCAGCTCATTCATGCGGTCTCTGCGCGCCATTGTCTTTGCAATATGCTCTTGCCACGCACTAACAACGTTGCCGTCCGTAACTCTGCAAACATCAAAAATTACATTCCAAAGTTTTTCCTCGGCAATGTCGTGTGGCATGTTTGGGAACACTTTGCTTGCCCAAGCAGTTGACGGTATGGCAACAATGCACCACTGTATTTTGTCCGACATTGTAAGTGCTTGCCACGGTTTCATTGCCTTAGTTGCGGCGGCTGTTGCTCTTGAAATTTTTTCGCTATCAAGCCCTTTGTAAATTTCGGGGTCTCGCGAGGCTATTGACAAAACACAAGCGCCACCCTCGCTTTCGGCATAGTCCATATAACTGCGAAGATGCCACGGCTTAATGTCCTCTAACACCTCAACGTCGGTGTACTCTGTTTTTATACGTGATAGTTTCTCGTCGTTATAATGCACAACAACTTCACGCACGCCAAGCCCGTAGGCAACGGCGGCACAGCAACGTGCAAAGTGTGCTGCCTCAATTGGCGCACGTATTATAAGTGTTTGTCCTTTTTGTGGGTTTACTCCAATTTGTACTGCAAATTTGGCGTAATCCGCTAGTAGTTTTTCGTTTACATTTATCATTTTTTGTCTCCATTCTACCGCATTTTTACTTTATTTAAGCAAAAAAATCAAATGCGGTTGTTTAAATTTTCACAATATAACCATTATAGCTGAAGTGTGAGTGCTGTGTAAAATTCTACTGCTTTTTTTATGTCGCCCACAGGCAAGCGTTCATCATTACCGTGTATAAGTTTGCGCTGCTCTGCGCTTAGTGCAAACGCCGAGAATTTGTAAATATTGTCACAATATCCGTTGTAATGGCGGCTGTCAGACGCGGCAAGCATAAGGTACGGAGCGGCTACTGCATCGGGCCAAGTGGTGCCAATTGCGTTTACAATTTTTTGCCAGTGCTCACCGCTGGCAGGTGCGTATGTGCTTGCCTCGTACGCCATGTCAAACGTCACTTTTATATCTTTGTCATTTATAATGTCTTCCATGCGTTTTTTTATGCTGTTAACATTATCTGTATTTAATGAGCGTATATTCACACCTACGCTTACATCTGTTGGCATAACGTTAAATTGTGGCGATGCCTTAGCCGTAGTAAAGGCAAGTGTTGTGCGAAAAAGCGCATTAAACTCGCTACCCATAGTTTGCCCAAGTGCACACAAAATACCACCAAATGCCCAAATGTTGCCGTAAACTAAGCGCAAACCAAAGCCTACATGTGGTGCAACACTGCTAAACAAACCTTTTACAGGCTCAGTAACATGCCCGGGGAACGGGTGCTTTTCGCACGCTGTAACGGCTTTGCACATCTTGCCAAGCAAGCTGGGCGTTGTTGGGCGGCTGGCATGTCCGCCGTCACCGCTTATGCTAAGTTTTGCACTCATTTGCCCTTTTTCTCCAATGCCAATAACGGCTATGGGCTTTTTCATGCCGGGTATAACATTTGTTACAACAGCGCCGCCCTCGTCTATAACAAGTGCAGGTTTTACGCCGTTTTTCTTCAAATGTGCAATAATGTCGGGTGCGCCGTGCCCTGCAACTTCTTCGTTACCGCCAAAGGCTAGGTAAACGTCGTTTTTTGGTTTAAAGCCGCCCTTTACAAGTGCTTCACAAGCTTGTGCAATACCAAGTAGTGTTATTTTTGTGTCAATTGTGCCCCTGCCCCAAAGCTCACCGTCTATAACTTTGCCGCAAAAAGGCGGGTTTGTCCACTTATCTTCGCTTACAGGTACAACGTCGTAGTGCGCCATAAGCACAGTTGGTGCAATGCTTTTTTCGCCTTTAATATGAAAAAGCATTGCCTTGTTGCCAAACAATACAGGTGAGCACTGTTTGAAAAGTGTGGGGTATAGCTCTCTCATTTTTTGTATAAACTTGTCAAACTCTAGGTTATCGTCAAGGCTCTCGTCTATGTGCGACACTGTTTTAATTTGCACAAGTTCACTTAGGTTTTTTGTGTAGTCCGCGTTAAATTCGGGCATGTTTTCCATTTTGCTAACTTTAACAGCACTGTTTTTTGCCCTAATAGCACCAACACAGAGCACTACAAAAAACAACACAAGCAGAGTAATTATAAATAAAAATATATAAAAAGCCATTTTCCCTCCGATATAATTATTTTATACATAAATTACCTATATAATATCACAAAATTACGAAGAATAAAAGGATTAACTATAACATAATATTAAAATTTATTTTAATATTATCACGCAATTGTAGGTTTTGGCATAAAATAAATTAAATATTACAAATAATATTTTTATAAAAATTTAACCTGTGAGAAAGGGGTAAATATAATGATTTTTAAAGGGAGAAACCAAGTGCCGTTTTATTACAGCATGTATGGCTACACGCGTGGCAACGGCACTGTTTGGCATGGCGGTATAGACATTGTAGGGCTTGACGACAAGACGATATATATGCCATCTTATAATGGCAAGACAATTTGCGGCACCGTTGTGCAGTCTCGCATAGTAACAGACACAAGCGACCTTACCTGGGAGTGGGGCTATTACGTGAGTGTAAAGCTTGATGCAAACCAAACACCGGATGCTGTAAACTATTTGTATTTTACGCACAACAGCCAAAACCTTGTTAGTGTTGGGCAAAAAGTTACAACGGGCGACGCACTTGCAATAATGGGTAACACAGGCAACGCCGCATATGCAGACCCACCTATTGAACACGTCCACTTTGAGGTGCGAGACTACATAGGTGCACGCGGCAGCGACCCTACACCATATGCAGGTATACCAAACAGCGTGGGCATTTACGGTGAGGCACTAAACCCGCCGACAGACCCTACTTATAGTGCTAAAATACTTGATATATCGTACTATCAACCAACAGTTGACTACGCACAAACAGCAAAAGATATTGACGGTGTAATTTTAAGGATTGGTCTCACATACTGGGGTGCATTTAACCAAGGTAAAGACTCAAGTTTTGATGCGCACTACGCAGGTTTTAAAGCACAGGGTACGCCTGTAGGCTGCTACTATTACTCGGCGGCAAACACACTGGAGCGTGCGGAAGAAGAGGCTTATTTTTGCTTGCAACTTTTGAAAGGACATCAATTTGAGCTACCTATTTACTACGACGTTGAAAACAATGAGCGGCAAAGTATGTTAAGCAAAGAAGAGCTTACAGCAATAGTGGAAAGATTTTGCACAATTGTACAAAGCGAGGGCTATTTTGTTGGTTATTATTCATACACCTCATGGATACTTGCAAAATTTGACTATGAAAAGCTTAGCAGATACTGGACACTTTGGAAAGCAGATTACAGAGAGAACCCCGACACAACAATACCGGCAGACATGTTGCAGTATACAAACGAGGGTGTTGTGCAGGGTATTAGTGGATATGTTGATTTAAATGAAAGCTATAGAGACTTTGAAAAAGAGATAAAAGCAGAGGGTTTGAATGGTTTTGGGAAAATGCCATATGAGCCAAAGGCTTACATAATAGGGTTTGCAAGCACGGGAGACATTGATATGCTGGGTAGCTTGCTTGAGAAACAGAACGTTGCGTTCACTGTAAAAGACGGCTATATAGCAACAGAGCCAATAACAGACGAGGCACTGGCAACAGAGCTTATAACCCTAGCAACACAGCTTGGTATACCGTATGAAACTTATGACTATGATGATGGTGTTGGTGATAATGGCGGTGGCAATACAGAGGATTGCGAGGCTGTTAAAATGGAGCTTGAAGAGCTAACGATAGCACACAAAGAACTGTTAACTAACCTTGAGTACATTGCGGAATATTTGAATAATCTTATAAAATGAGTTGATTTAATTGGTGCAAGTTTGCGCAATTATGAAGTGCCTCTCAAAAAAATAGATAGTGTCGCTAAAATCTGCCGGCTGAGCACTAATGTCGACACTATCTAGGTATCTTCAACATCGGGGCTGAAAGAGCGGTAAGCAATAAAAATGAGATACCCGATAAGCACAAAGGGTAGCAAAGCTAAAATCACAACAGCAAGCACACCTATAATTATTGACGGCACAGCAATTAAGTAGCCTATAACACTCATGATTGACATCTCCTTATAAATATTGAGTTAAAGCCTTGTAGATATGGAGTTGTTGACAAGCATAGCCTTTGCAAAAACAGAGCAAAATTTTTGTTAAGGCAACTTTGTCAACAGCTCCTATATATTTTGTGGTTTGAGAATATCGGCAATTTTTTTGTAAGTAAGTATGTGAAAAAACAGTTTATACTAAAATGTATGCAAATATCGTTAAATATTATGCGCATAAAAAAACATATGTAGAAAATTTTTACAGCAATGACTTGGAAACAAAATATATAAACACTTAACTTGATATTTTTTGTAAAATCATGTATAATGTTAGTTGTATAAGTTTATACATAAGCCGTGAAATAAGAGGTAAATAATGAGCTCAACAACATTTATAAAAAACGAAAACGCGTGTAATATAATTAAATCAGCATATAGCAAAACACCGAAGGCATTTGTGCATACTTTCGGCTGCCAGCAAAACGTTAACGACGGCGAGATTATAAAAGGCGTAGTTTGCGACATGGGCTTCGAGATGTGTGAAAAAGTGGAGAATGCTGATTTTATTTTGTACAACACATGTGCCGTGCGTGAACATGCCGAACTGCGTGTTTTTGGCAATATTGGCGCACTTAAAAGCCTTAAAGAGGCAAACCCAAAGCTTATAATTGCAATTTGTGGCTGTATGGCGCAACAAAAAAGTGTTGTTGATAAGCTAAAAAAAAGCTATCCTTATGTAGATATAGTGTTTGGTGTTAATAAAATTAACTTGCTACCCGGTCTCATTGCGGACAAGCTAAGCCTTAAAAAGAAACAATACGCACCGCTTGAAGAGGCGCCCGACATAGTTGAGGGCATGCCTATAAGAAGAGACAGCAACTTTAGGGCATGGTTACCTATAATGTATGGGTGCGACAATTATTGTTCATACTGCATAGTGCCGTATGTGCGTGGTAGAGAGCGTAGCAGAAAACATAGTGATATACTTGAAGAATTTACAGGCCTTGTACAAAGCGGGTACAAAGATATAACCTTGCTTGGGCAAAACGTAAATTCATACGGTAAAGGTTTACCAAATGAAGAAAAAACTGATTTTTCGGGCCTTTTAAAAATGCTTGATGAAATTGAGGGCGATTTTAGGATTAGGTTTATGACAAGCCACCCAAAAGATGCCACACGCAAACTTATTGACACTATTGCGCAAAGCAAGCATATTTGTCACCATTTGCACCTGCCTGTACAGTCCGGCTCAGACGAGATTTTGTGCCAAATGAACAGGAAATACATTGCCTCAGACTATACCACACTTATAAATTATGCAAAACAAACAGTGCCGGATATGACGTTCTCAAGTGATATTATTGTAGGTTTCCCCGGTGAAACAGAAGAGGACTTTGAAAAGACGCTAGAGCTTGTAAGGCAAATAAAGTATGTACAGCTTTTCACGTTTATTTATTCAAAACGCACAGGTACAAAGGCTGCACTTATGGCAGATAGCACACCAAGGCAAGAGAAATCAAGGCGCATACAAAGCATTATAGATTTGCAAGAAGAAATTGTAGCAGAAATGATAAAAGAATTTTTTGGCAAACAATACAAGGTGCTTGTAGAGGGCACAGGACGTGGCGAGGGGCTTGTGTCGGCAAGGCTTGACAACAACATGACTGTTGAGTTTTTGGGCAAAGAGGATATAATAGGGCAATTTGTTAATGTTAAAATAGACGGCTCAAAAGGCACTGTTTTAACGGGAGAAATTATAGATTAAATAAATAATGAATGGAGAAAATAAAATGGCGCAAGATGCAATAACAATGTTTAAACAGGCAGCTTTGCAACTGCAAAAGGAGCAAGCGTATACAAATTTTATTGAAAAATGCGAGAAAAACGACAACGACGAGAGCTTGCAAGAGCTAATAGGTCAGTTTAACTTGCTTAGAGTAGATTTAAATGCACAGCTGATGAAACAAGAGGGCAAAGACCAAGAAAAAATTACAGAGCTTAATAAAAAAGTAAGCGATGTATACGCAGAAATAATGTCAAACAAGAGCATGGCAGATTATAACGAAGCAAAAAAAGAGTTTGAGAGCGTTGTAAATTATGTAAACGCAATTATCACTACAGCCTCTAACGGCGGAGACCCCGAGAGCGTTACAGGTGCACCGGACGCCGGCTGTGCAGGTAGCTGTTCTTCTTGCGCAGGTTGTAGCTAATTTAAAATAACTTTACAAGGCGTGTGATAATATATGGCACTATCACCAATGATGCAACAGTATAACGACATAAAAAAACAGCACCCGGATAAAATATTATTTTTTCGTCTGGGTGATTTTTATGAGATGTTTTTTGACGATGCAATTCTTGCCTCGAAAGAACTAGAATTAACGCTCACAGGCAGAGACTGTGGGCTTGAAGAGCGTGCGCCAATGTGTGGCGTGCCTTTTCACGCATATGAAACATACCTTGCAAGGCTTATTTCTAAAGGCTACAAGGTTGCAATATGTGAGCAAATGGAAAACCCAAGCGCTGCAAAAGGCATTGTGCGCAGAGACGTGGTGCGTGTTGTAACGCCGGGAACAGTTATTGAAAATAGCATGTTGCAAGACGATAAAAATAACTATATAGCAAGCATTTTTTTACAAGGTGAAAATGTAGGCCTGTGCTTTGCAGATGTGTCAACAGGTACAGCACATGTAACACAGCTAACGGGCAAAGATGTGCAATCGCAAATAATATCACAGCTTTGTTGCTACTCACCCAAAGAAATTTTGTTTAATGAGCAAGCTTTAAACTTAAAAGAAGTAACAAATTTTATTAAATTTCAGCTAGCTTGCGGTGTAGAGCTTATTGACAACACGGTTTTTGTAAGTGATAACTGTGAGAGCGAAATGGTGCGCCAATTTGGGCAAGATTATGAGAAGAGTACAGGGATTTTAAGCGACAGCATACATAAAAATGCAGTTGTTGCACTTATTTATTACCTAAATGAAACACAAAAAAAAGGTGTGGAGCGCCTTAAAAACATAAATATTTACACACAAAACCAGTATATGCACATGTCTTTTGTAACACGTGCAAACCTAGAGCTTTGCGAGACAATGCGCGGCAGAGAAAAGCGCGGTACACTTTTGTGGGTGCTGGACAAGACAAAAACCTCAATGGGTAAGCGCTTAATACGCACGTGGATAGAACAGCCGCTACTTAGCGCAAGCAGTATAAACTCGCGCCTTGATGCAGTTGGAGAACTTTTGCACGACAGTATAAAACGTGACGATATAACGGAGAAACTCTCTAAAATATATGACATGGAGCGCCTTACAACACGCGCAGTATACGGCAGTGCAATGCCAAGCGAGGTTTATGCACTTGCACTAACATGCACACAATTACCCGAGCTGCTAACCTTAATAGACGACATGCAGAGCGGTGAAATTGTATATTTAAAATCGAAGTTAGACCCACTAACAGACATAAAAGACATGATTTTTAGCATGCTTGACGAAAATGCACCCACAACTTTAAAAGACGGTGGTATAATTAAGTTTGGTGCAAACAGCGAGGTAGACGAGCTTAAAAATATATTGAAAAACAGCGAGGGCTTTTTGTCACAGCTTGAGGCACGTCTCAAAGATGAGACGAATATACGCACATTAAAAATACGCTATAACAGAGTTTTTGGCTATTATATTGAAGTTAGCAAGTCTTTTACAGAGCAAGTGCCGCCAAATTTTGTTCGCAAGCAAACGCTTGCAAATGCAGAGCGCTACATAACCGAAGATTTGAAAATTCTTGAAAACAAAATTCTCGGAGCAAGCGAGCGACTTTTGACACTTGAAAAGCGCTTATTTGAAGAGCTTTTAAAAAACATATCAAACCACATTTTGAGAATACAAACAACGTCGTCAGCGGTGGCAACGCTTGATGTGTTGTGCTCTTTTGCCGGAGTTGCGGCGAGCAACAATTACGTGTGCCCAACAGTAGTAGATGGTGATGAAATTGCAATAGAAGAGGGCAGGCACCCAGTTGTGGAGCAAATGCAAAGCAAGAGCCTTTTTGTGCCTAACGACACACGCCTTGACTGTGGCGACAACAGAATGGCTATTATAACAGGCCCTAATATGGCGGGTAAATCCACCTACATGCGCCAAACGGCGCTTATAGTAATTATGGCGCAAATTGGTAGTTTTGTGCCGGCAAAAAGCTGTAAAACTTGCATTGTAGACGGTGTTTACACACGTGTTGGCGCCTCGGATGATTTGGCGGCAGGCAAGTCTACTTTCATGGTTGAGATGACAGAGGTTGCCGAAATTTTGCAAAATGCAACGAAAGATAGCCTTGTTATACTTGATGAAATTGGCAGAGGTACGTCTACTTTTGACGGTATGAGCATAGCGAGAGCAGTGGTGGAGTACATGGCAGACAAGGGCACAAATCTTGGCTGTAAAACACTTTTTGCAACTCATTACCACGAGCTTACAGAACTTGAAGATGAGCTTGACGGTGTGAAAAACTACAACATAGCGGCAAAAAAACGCGGAGATGATATAACATTTTTGCGCAGAATTGTAAGAGGCCCCGCAGATGACAGCTACGGCATAGAGGTTTCAAAACTGGCAGGTCTGCCCGACAGCGTTATAAAAAGAGCAAGAGAAGTACTTAAAGTTTTGGAAGAGGGCACACCTAATGTGAGCACAACAACACAGCTGAATTTTGAAAATGTTGGCAAGTATGCGCAAAAACCATATGCTCAAGAAATTGCAGACAAACTTGAGCTTGTCAATGTGGAAACGCTGACACCAATAGAGGCGATGAACACACTTTATGAGCTGAAAAGCATGCTCAATGAGTTGAAAAACAGTTGAGTTTGCACTTTGAAATGCAACAAAAGTGCATAAAATTTTAACACCAAAAGGAAAAAAATAAATGGCTGTAATTAATATTCTTGACAAACATACAGCAGAGCTTATAGCCGCAGGCGAGGTGGTAGAGCGCCCTGCCTCCGTTGTAAAAGAGCTTGTGGAAAATGCAATAGATGCCGGTGCAACGTCTATTACTGTGCATATAGAGCGTGGTGGCATTGCCCTTATGCAAATAGCAGACAACGGCAGTGGCATTGAGCACGAGTACATAAAAACAGCGTTTATTCGCCATGCAACAAGCAAAATAAAAACACAAGATGACCTTGAAAAAATAGGCACACTGGGCTTTAGGGGTGAGGCACTTGCAAGCATTGCAAGTGTTGCACATGTGGAACTTTTAACTAAAACAAGTGACGATGAGTTTGCCGCACTTTATAAAATAAGCGGTGGAGACGAGTGCTCAATAGAGGCGGCGGCGCGCCCGGTGGGAACAACAATAACAGTTTGCGATTTGTTTTATAACACGCCTGCACGTTTAAAATTTTTAAAAAAAGATGCAAGCGAGGCAAGCTATATAAATGAAGTAGTAGTTTGCCAAGCACTTGCACACCCAAATATTGCGTTTAAGTTTTTTAAAGACAATAAGTTGCAGTTTCAGTCTCTCGGAGACGGAAATTTGAAGAGCACGGCATATAATGTGCTCTCAAAAGATTTTGCAAAAGAGCTTGTTTGCGTTACAACAAATGACGGCGCATATAAAGTAAATGGACTTATAACATTGCCGCAAAACTCAAGAGCAAGCAGAGGTATGCAATATTTTTACATAAATGGGCGCTACGTGAAAAACACAACAATGAGCGCGGCTTTAGAGGCGGCGTATAAGGGCATGGTTATGAGCAGCAAGTTCCCCGGTTGTATACTATTTTTAGAAATGCCGCCCGAGCTTGTGGACGTAAATGTGCACCCTGCAAAAACACAGGTGAGATTTGCACGTGAGAGAGAAGTTTTCAGCGCTGTTTACGCGGCGGTTAAAAGTGCTTTAATGCAGGCGAGTAGCCAAGAGGTTTACACAAGAAATAGTGATGTAACGCCGCAATATGTGCAAGGTGAAAGCGCTAGTGCAGAAAAACAAGTGCTGCCACAGAGCACACCTGTGCAAACGCAAGGTTCGCAATTAAATAGTGAAAATACTGTGGTAAGCACGCAACAATTGCAAAGCACACAAGATAAAGAGCCTTTTACTGAACAAACCAAAGAAACTTTGCAAGATATAGATACAGCTCAAAGCATGCTAAGCAATGCAGAAGAGCCACAGCAACATAAACTTGACGTATCAGCAAGAAAATTCACACCTGTAACAGCAAAACCTGCTACCGTTTTTGTCGATGATATTGAGCCTATCCCCGTAAAATTTACAGACGATATGGGCGAAACACTTGCAACAGACCCACAGGTTGCATACAAAGTAAATCATCAAGGCGAGGGCAAAATTTTTGCATTTGAAACAGGCGCACAAGGAGCTGAAAGCAAAACTGCAATTGACGAGGAGTCAGGTGCACTAATTTACTTGCAGAACGATACAACGAATTTTAGCGAAAACACAGATAGTAGTGCAAATGAAAGCGACGAAATAAACCAGCTTGGGCTTTTTGAAGAGCAAGATAAAGAAGTACAAAAAGAGCTAAAATATGTGGGCGAAGTTTTTAATACATACATAATAACGCAAGTGGGCGATGAAATTTGCATTATTGATAAGCATGCGGCACATGAGCGATTGCTATATGAAAAGCTCATTAATTCGCACAAAAGTGTTAGCAGTCAAATGCTACTATGCCCTATAACAGTGCAGCTTTCGGCAAGTGAAAAAGATGCACTTTTGCAAAATGAAGAACTTCTTGCAAACAATGGTGTTGAGGTGGACGATTTCGGCGGCAACTCCGTAATATTACGTGCTGTACCGTCAGATATTGAGCAAAATGACCTTGAAAATTTTGTTGTGGAGCTAAGTAATAAGCTGTCAATTAACCACAAAAACGCAGTTAGCGAGAAATCACAGTGGGTAATGCACTCAATTTGTTGCAGGGCGGCAATAAAGGGCGGCGACAGAAACCATAATAAAGAGCTTTTTAAGCTTGCTCAAGACATATTATATGGCGAAATACCGCCATATTGCCCACACGGGCGCCCTGTAATTATAAAAATGACTAAAAAAGAGGTGGAAAAGCAGTTTGGCAGACAAGGCTAAAATACTTGTTATTTGCGGGCCAACCGCAACAGGCAAAACGGCTTTGAGCGTAGAGGTGGCAAAGCGCCTAAACGGTGAGATTATATGTGCAGATTCTATGCAAATTTATAAAGAGCTAAGCATTGGTACAGCAAAAGTAACTGAAAGTGAAAAATGCGGTGTGCCGCACTTTATTGTGGATTTTTTGCCCCCGTCACAGCAGTTTTCTGTTGCGGATTACACAAAGCTTGCAAGGCACTGCATAGAAGATATAACCAGCCGTGGTAAACTGCCAATAATTGTGGGTGGCACAGGGCAGTACATTGAGGGTGTTACAAAAGGTATTAGATTTACAGGCGAAAAAGTAAGTGGAGAGATAAGGCAAAAACTGCAAAATCGCCTTGAAGAAGAGGGAATAGAAAAGCTTTACAAGGAGCTTTGTGAAATTGACCCAGAATACGTTAAAAATTTGCACATAAATAACAAAGTGCGTGTGCTTCGTGCACTTGAGCTATACATGCAAACAGGTAAAACAATGACGTGGCAACTACAAAATTCACTCCCTGTGGTGCGCCCGTATAACGATGTAACAGTAGCGCTAACGTATGAACCGCGCGCCCTACTTTACGACAAAATAAACACACGTGTAGATGATATGATACAAAGAGGTTTATTAAAAGAGGCGCAATTTGTGTATGAAAACAGAGAAGATTATATAACAGCGGCACAGGCAATAGGCTACAAAGAGCTGTTTGCCTATATTGAGAACGCGGCAACACTAAGCGAGTGCACCGAAAAGCTAAAACAAGCCACAAGAAATTATGCAAAGCGTCAGCTCACATGGTTTAAGCGTATGGAAGGCATAAAATGGCTTGATGTTGCGAGAGACAACCTTGCAGACAGAGTGCAGCAGCTTGTGGATATTTTTGAGCAATCAAATTAAGTACAGAGTTTTTTGAGAGTGCGGATATAAGTTGAAACAATAAGTTTTTTAGCAGCTATTTTGCTTTAATAGAAGCAAAAACGAAACACTATTTTTGGTAATGTGGGTTATATTGAAGCTATCGTTTGCGAATTTTAAGTGGTTTAACTATAACCGGCAAAATACTTTAGCAATGCAAAATAAAGGAAATGCGTGAATGAAAAAAGGTTTTAAAATATCATTTTGGATAAAGTTTCTTGTAATACTTGTTGTGGGATACGTAGCAGTGCAGTTTTTTTTAATTACAAACAGCAATATTGAGACAGAAGTAATTTCAGAGGGAATGTTAACGGACGGTATTGTGTGCAACGGCATATTTGCACGCGAAGAAACTGTTATTAACTATGCAGGTAACGGTTTTATTGGCTACACCGTAGAAGACGGGCAAAGAGTTAGTACAGGTGATATTGTTGCCAATGTAT
This sequence comes from uncultured Bacteroides sp., assembly GCA_964371675.1. GTDB lineage: Bacteria > Bacillota > Clostridia > Oscillospirales > Ruminococcaceae > Ruthenibacterium. The sequence goes on from CAYJNL010000019.1 coordinate 19,311, forward strand.
TTTCATCGTATGAGCAGATGGTGCAAAGTTTAAATGCACAGCTCATACAAAGAGAGATAACAGCGCTTGAAAGCTCACAAATTTCATCTGATGGCACTGACGTAAACATGATTATAAACCAAGTGTATGTAAACTTAAACAGCTTTTTAACTACACTTGAGCAAAATAATTTACAAAATTTAAGCGAAGATAAGTTGGATTTGCAACTTTCTGCAAACAAGGCGCAAATTGTTACTGAACAAGCAACAGACTACACACAAAGGTTAACCGAGCTTATGCAGCAAGTCTCTGCAATAAGCCAAACACCAATGGCAGTTGTTGCAGCGCCAACAGCAGGCTATTTTGTTGCGGCTCATAGCAGCAGCGTAAGTGCTTTTTCAAAACAGCAACTAGAGCAAATGTCGCCGGATGACTTGCTTATTGCAACACAAACACCCATTTTACAAAACAGCGCAGAGGTTGCCGGTAAGATTATTCACGATTATAAATGGAGTATGTTTATATCGGTAACTGCGCAAGAGGCTGAAAAGTTTGTTTTAGGCAGGCAAGTTGACATAGCTTTCCCGAAGACAGAGAATGAGCCCCTTCCCGCATACGTTGAAACCATAGCAATAAATGAAGAGACCGGTACTGCGAAAATAGAGCTTTCATGCAACTACATAAACAGTGATGTTGTAAAAATGCAACAAGCTGAGGTTGAAATTCAGTTTAGAAACTACGAAGGACTTTTAATAAACAAAGAAGCTTTGAGAGTGCTCGACGGTGTAGAGGGTGTGTTCATACAAACAGGCAATACAATAGACTTTTGCAAAATAAACATTGTTTTTGCCGATGAGCACTATGTTCTTGTGGCAAATGAATACGTGTCGGATGAAAATGAAGTAAGAATGTTTGACACTGTAATATTATCAGGCAGAGAAATTTATGACGGGCGAGTAATATAAATAACCCTCAAGTCCTGTACGGATTATTTATAGTTTATTTTATGGCGGGTGCTATGCACATGCCAATTTATATTAGCTTGCGCTAATATAAATAATCCTTATATCTTGTGTAGATTATTTATACTCTATTTTATGGCGGTGCTATGCACATGCCAATTTATATTAGCTTGCGCTAATATAAATAATCCTTATATCTTGTGTGGATTATTTATACTCTATTTTATGGCGGTGCTACGCACATGAAGATTTATATTTTGTTCGTACCCCACACAAAAAAGTGTCGAGGCAAACACATGCTTGCCTCGACACTTTTTATTTATTAACACACTTTTTTGCAAATAATTTTTTTACTCATGTTATAGCTTGCATGCAATGCAAATTATTTTTCGGTTTGCACAATGTGTACATACAAGTGAATCAAACAGTTTTGTTAAATTCTTTTACAAGGTCTGCCCATGTATCTTCGCCAACAATTCCGTCTACTTTAATGCCTTTTGCCTTTTGGAATTGACCTATTGCAAGATATGTGTTTTGGCCAAAAATCCCATCAACAGTCAGTTTTTGAGAGCGCGTTACATTAACGTAGCTTTGTATAAAGCGCACATCGTCGCCACTGTCGCCCTGTGAAATTGTATAGCCGGGGTATTTTGTTACAACTTTTTGCTCTTTTTCATGCACCTCTACAATTTTATTCCAACTACTTGGCCCTATTGTTCCGTCAACAGTTAAGCCAAATTGAGCTTGAAAGCGCTGTGTTGCAAGCATCATATTAGTGCCGAAAATGCCGTCTACCGTTTGGGTGTTAATTGCTGTGTATGGGTCTGCAAGGTCGTTCAAATATTCTTGCATTAGCTGCACATCCTCACCGGTCATGCCACCAACAAGTGGTATGCCGGGGTATGTTTCGGCACTGCCACCTACGGCATCGTTATAGTCTTTAACAATGTCGTCCCATGTGTTTTTGCCTATAATTCCATCTTGTGTAAGCTGTAATAGCCCTTGGTATAGTTCAACACACTGCTTTGTGTTTGCACCAAAACTGCCGTCAATATCAAGGTTGATGAGCGTTGGATATTTTACAACGCGCAAGCCGTCTAAATATTTTTGCATACGTGCAACTTCGCTGCCATATGAGCCAAGCTGTAAATTAGTTCCCGGAAATTCCGGGCTAACATTAAAACAATTAAAAATCATATAAAAAACCTCCTATATTTAATAGTATGCTTAATATAGATTTTTTGTTAAAAAATTAGATAGTGTTTACACAAGTTTTCAACTTAACTAGTGTCAACACTATCTAATTGTAAAAGTTTTTTTAAACAGTTTAATGTTGTAGAATTTTACATATCATTTGTCATTTTCATAATTTTTTCAAACTCTTCTGTTGGAATAGGTTTTGAATATAAGTAACCTTGCCCTAAATCACAGCCTGCATTTTTTAGAAATTCAGCTTGTTCAATTGTCTCGACGCCCTCACAAAGTGTTTTCAAATTCAGCTGTTTGCTCATGTCTACCATTGACCATATAACAAGGGCACTGTTGTTGTTATCAAGTGCTTTTGCCAAAAGGCTTTTGTCAAATTTAATAATGTCAAATTTAAGCTCCGATAACAGCGCAAGAGATGAATACCCTGCACCGAAATCATCCATGGAGAGCGTAAAGCCTCTTGCATGTAATTCTTCAAAAAGCTCTTTAAACTCTTCTTCTTTATCAATCATGGATGTCTCTGTCATTTCAAGCTCTATAAGGTTATGTGGCACACCGTACTCATCAACAATTTCTGTAATATCTTTTGCGAAGTTTTCATCAAGCATGTGCATGCGTGAAAAGTTTAGCGATATTGGTATTTGTTTGTACCCCATAGTGGCAAATTTGTTTATAAGCTCACAAACACCGCGTAACATATATTTGTCAAGTTCTACTATAAAGCCCTCTTGCTCAAATATGGGTATAAATTCATTTGGATATAAAAATTCACCGCTCGGCCTTTTCCACCTAACAAGTGCCTCAGCACCACAGAGCTGTTCGCCCTCAAAACGGTATTTCGGTTGCAAGTAAATTTGATATTCTTTGTTAATTAATGCTGTATACATTCTGTCGCATACATATGCTGTGTGTACAAGCTGTGTTTTTAAATTTTCATCATAATCAAAAATAATGTCGCAAGGTTGCCCTTTGCTTTGGTTATGCGTAAGCTCTATTGTGTCAACAATATCGTCTGCATTTGTTTCTCCATGCGGTATAATGTATCTACTACCTCTAAATTTAAACGTATTACCGCATATTTTTTTGATTTTTTTGTTAATATCAATTTCAAAAATATGCTTTAGTTTGTTTATATCTTGCACAAAGTCACGTCTTGCAAATATTAAAAATTCATCACTATTTATTCTTGTGAAAAGTGTATCCTCACCACTGCTTGCAATAACAGAACTTTCCGCAACTGCTTGTATAATTTTATTACCTGTGGAAAACCCAAAAATTTTATTTACCACTTTAAAATTGACTATATCAAACTTTATTATACTAAACTGAGTTGATGGTTGTTTTTTTAGTGTTTTCTCCATCTCAATTTTAAACTTTTTCTCATTTATAAGCCCTGTTAGCTCGTCGTAATATGCAGTTTGTGTAAGCTCTTTCATGTGGTTTTTGTTTATTGTAATTAGCCTTAACCATATTGCAAACAGTATAATTACAAGCTCTAATAAAAACAGTGTGGTATGTGTTACTATTGCGTTTGCGTTTTTTGATATTACTAACTCAGGCACGGTAATAACCATTGTCCAGTTAGCGTTGTCGAGGCGAGTAAATATTATTTTGCTTTCAAGCCCAAGTGCATTGTAAGACACATAACCACTTAAATCCCCGCTACCAAGTGAATCAAAAAATTGACTGTTTTCAGAGGCTGTATCGGAAGTTATAGAGAGTAAATACTCAGTCATGTCAGTGTCGTGCTTAATGCCTCTTTCGTTGTCACTAACGGCAATAACATGCCCACTTAAGTCAAGCAAAATGGTGGTACTACTGCTTTCAAAAGACGGCAACAATAAGGCATTTATTGTTTCAAGCGGAACCTCCAAAATAAGTGTTCCTATGTGTTTGCCGTTTTCATTTAAAATTGGCTCTGAAAAAAATACGCATCTGTTATTAGTTACGGGGGACTGCATAATTCCTGTAATTAATGGTTCGGCTTTGTATGTCTCTTCAAAAAATTCAGTGCTTGAAATATTTAGTGCTGTGTTATCAGCAGTTAAAATAGAGCCATCACTTTGAATAACAAAAATTTCTTCGTATGCAAAGCTGTTTTTCAATGTTTTCATATAAATGCTAACGTCTTCTTCTATTTGAGAGATTTCATCCCCGTTTGCCATTAAAGAAATGCTTTTGGCTACAATATCAAGCTGATTCATATTGCTAGACACAAAAGTTTCAAAGTTAAATTCTTGCTGGTTTGCAACTTCTGAAAGTGTGAGTTTTATTGATTCATCAAGATTTTTTTCTATGTTTGTTTGATAAAATTGAAAGCTTGCAGCAATGAATAGAGTAATTAATACTGCGGCTATTATACTATTTTTTTTATTTAGTTTTTTCAATTAAAGTCGCTCACTTTCAGTAAATTTCAGTAAATAAAAAATGTATAAAAATACATCAATATAATATCATAAATTATTTGAAAAGTCTATATAATAAAGCAAAATTTAATAGAACTTTACAGTCATAATACGGTTTTTTGCCTATTGTGAAGTGTGTTATATATTTATGTTAAAAAATGTTTGTTTTATCATTTTTTTGTTTAATTTTGAAATGTCTCGATGTTATGTGATGTTATGTAAATGCTAAAAACATCATTTTTTTTCGTACTGTCTTTATGCACAAATAATTAGTGAAATACTTGTGCATTTTTAACGAACTTGGTATTTTTATATTGCAATACATTTTTTTGTGCGCTATAATATAAAAAAAATCGTGGAAACGTTTCCATGAACAAATTTTAATTTTTTTCAATGTTAACCGCATATGCTTTAAGGAGTTCTTATAAATGACAATTAAAGATATAGCCAAAAAAACCGGCTATGCGGTATCTACCGTGTCTAGAGCTTTAAACGGAAAGTCAAACGTCTCCGAAAAAGCGAAAAAGGAAATATTAGCTGTAATAAATGACACGGGCTTTATACCAAACAATGCAGCAAGAACACTAAAAACTCACAGCAGTAAAAATATACTTATACTTGTGAAAGGTGTAAATAACTACTTTTTTGAGGGCGTTGTAGAAAAGTTGCAAGCGGCATTTTCAAGTGAAAGATATTCAACGCAGATACACTACCTTGATGAAGATGCAAACGAAACACTAATTGCACTCCAGCTACAAAGAGAGGTTAAACCGCTTGGGTTTGTGTTTCTGGGTGCGAACTATGAGCTTTTAAAAGCAAGGTTTAACACCATAAAAGTTCCTACTGTTGTTGCAACAACAGTGTTTGATACAGATGGCTTTTTAAATTTAAGCTGTGTGGGTGTTGACGATATTCAGGCAGGTTATATGGCTTGTGAATACCTTGTGAAAAATGGGCACAATAAAATAGCTGTAATTGGCGGTAATTTAAGTTTGTCTTACATGAGCACACAGCGTTATGCAGGGTTTTGCAAGTGTTACAGTAAAAAGTTTTCTAAAGAACATCCGGATGAGCTATACATGAAATCTTCTTTTAATATGATGAGCGGCTACAAGGCAATGAATAAATTATTGGAGAGTGGAGAAAACTTTACTTCGGTTTTTTGTATGTCAGATATTTGTGCTGTTGGCGCTATGAGGGCAGCTTATGAAAAAAGCTTGAAGATGCCTAAAGATATTTCGATTATAGGCTTTGATGGAATAGAGCTTTCAAAGTTTTGTGTGCCAAAACTTACAACAATAAAACAGCCACAGTCTCAAATAGCTATTGAGTGTGCTAAACAGATGCTAAGTGCAATTGAGACAGGAAAGGCACAAAAAAATATGTTTATTAAGTGCGAAATTGAAGAGGGTGAGAGCGTTAAAAACTTCAATCTCTGAAAATACTAAGTTATCAAATCGGCAAAAGCCGAGTGATATGGAGGAATTGACAAATAAAGCCTTGCAAAACTACAGCAAAGTTTTGTGGGTAACAATTTGACAACACTTCCGATATAAAACACAATTTAATTGGAGGAAAAATCGATGAAAAAACTATTGGCAATTTTACTTGTAACATTAATGGCATTTTCTTTTGTTGCTTGCGGTGCACCGGGTGGCGCATCAGACGAGGGCAGTGTTTATTACTTAAACTTTAAGCCTGAGCAAGACGAACAATGGCAAGCTTTAGCGGCACTTTACACAGAGCAAACAGGTGTGCCTGTAACTGTTGTTACAGCTGCATCAGGCGAGTACGAAACAACTCTTGCAGCAGAGATGGGCAAGAGCGAAGCACCAACATTATTCCAAGTTAACGGCCCTGTTGGCCTTGCAAGCTGGGTAGACTATGCCTACGACCTTGCAGGTACAGAGGTTTACAATCAGCTAAAATCTGACGACTTTGCACTAATGGAAGGCGATATGGTTTACGGTGTTGGCTATGTTATTGAAACATACGGCATCATCTACAACAAAGCTCTTCTTGAAGAGGCAGGTTACACAGCAGAGGACATCACAAGCTTTGACAGCCTAAAAGCTGCTGCTGAAGACATTCAAGCACGCAAAGATGAGCTTGGTGTAAACGGCGCATTCACATCAGCAGGTATGGACGCAAGCAGTGACTGGAGATTTAAAACTCACCTTGCAAATATCCCTATCTACTATGAGTACGAGGCAGACGGCATAGGTAGCACAGATGCAATTAAAGGCACATACCTAGACAACTACAAAGCAATTTGGGACTTATACATCAACAACAGCACAACTGAGCCTGCACAGCTAAGTGCAAAAACAGGTGATGATGCAGTTGCTGAATTTGTAAACGGCGAGGCTGTTTTCTACCAAAACGGTACATGGGCATACGGCGATGTAAGCGTGCTTGGCGATGACAACATCGGCATGTTACCAATTTACATTGGCGTAGACGGCGAGGAAAACCAAGGTTTAACAACAGGCTGTGAAAACTACTGGGTAGTAAATAATAAGGCATCACAAGCAGACATTGATGCAACACTTGCGTTTATGGAATGGGTAGTTACAAGCGACGAAGGCAAAACAAGCCTTGCAAAAGATATGGGATTTGTTTGCCCATTTGACGGCTTTACAGGCGACTACTTGCCTGCAAACCCACTTGTAGCACTTGCAGACCAATATATCAGCGACGGTAAAAAGAGTGTTGACTGGTGCTTCCCAAGCATGCCTAGCGAAGAGTGGAAAAACGGCGTTGGCAGTGCTTTAACAGGATATGCAGCAGGCACAGAAGACTGGAGCGCGGTTGAAACAGCTTTCGTAGACGGCTGGGCAACAGAATACGCACTTGTTAACGGCTAATATTATAAACAAATAAAGGGGCGAAATAGTTACTATCTCGCCCCTTTATTATCAAAAAAATCACTTGGAGGAATCATCATGGAAAAATCTTTGAAAAAGTATTTTCCTATTTTCGTGTTGCCAACATTAATAGCCTTTTGTATCGGCTTTTTAATCCCATTTATTCAAGGTATCTATCTGTCATTTACTGAGTTTGTCACAGTGGACAATGCAAAATTTGTGGGCATTGATAACTATGTAAAAGCGTTTGCAGACGAGAGTTTTTGGAATGCTTTTGGCTTTAGCACAATGTTTACAATTGTGTCTACAATAAGCATAAATTTGTTTGCATTTTTAATTGCACTTGCACTAACACGTGCCGTTAAGGGTACAAATTTATTCAGAACTGTTTTCTTCATGCCAAACCTTATAGGCGGCATTGTTCTTGGCTATATATGGCAAATTCTCATTAACGGTGCACTCACAATGTGGGGGCAACAATTACTTGCACTTAACTCAACGGCAGGTTTTTGGGGCCTTGTAATATTAATGGCTTGGCAACAAGTGGGTTACATGATGATTATATACATTGCCGGTTTGCAAAATGTATCGGGTGATATGATTGAGGCGGCAGGCATTGACGGCGCAAACGCACTGCAAACGCTGTTTAAAATTAAAATACCGATGGTAATGTCGTCCATTACAATTTGTATGTTCTTAACACTTACAAACTCTTTTAAACTTTTTGACCAAAACTTGGCGCTAACAGCAGGTGAGCCAAACAACAGCACAGAAATGATAGCATATAACATATACGTTACAATGTACGGCAGAAGTGGCGCACAGTGGAAAGGTATAGGACAGGCTAAGGCTGTTATCTTCTTTATTTTTGTGGTTGTAATTTCACTTGTTCAACTAAGAGCAACAAGAAAGAGAGAGGTGCAACAATAATGGATAATCAAAAATCAAAACTCAACATATTTTTAACTGTATTTTTCAGCTTGCTCAGCGTTGCTTATGTTTATCCAATACTGATGATATTCTTTAACTCTTTAAAAGACGAGCGTGCAATAACAACTGAAACAGCGTTTGAATTGCCCACAGCTGAAACATTTGTAGGGCTAACAAACTACATCAACGCACTTGGCGCACAGGGCTTTGCGCAAAGCTTTTTTTACAGCCTTTTCATAACAGTATCAAGCGTTATTTTAATACTTGTGTGCTGTTCCATGTGCGCATGGTATATAATGCGCGTAAATAGTGTGTTTTCAAAAGGCATGTATTACCTTTGCATTTTCAGCATGGTTGTGCCGTTCCAAATGGTTATGTTCACACTCTCACAAATATCAGACAGGCTAAGTTTAAACACACCTTTTAACATAGCTATTATTTACCTTGGCTTTGGTGCAGGGCTTGCTGTGTTTATGTTTAGCGGTTTTGTTAAAGGCATACCTCTTGAAATAGAAGAGGCGGCTGTTATTGACGGTTGCAACCCTCTTGTAACATTTTTTAGAATTGTTTTCCCAATTTTAAAACCTACAATGATAACTGTTGCAATACTTCAAGCAATGTGGGTGTGGAACGACTACCTCTTGCCAACACTTGTGCTTGACATAAGAAAGTACAGGACAATCCCCATGCTTATTCAGTACTTTAGGGGCAGCTATGGCAGGGTAGAGATGGGGCCGATGATGGCATCTATCATGCTGACAGTTTTACCAATTATAGTATTTTATTTGTTCAGCCAAAAATATATTATTAAAGGTGTAGTAGCAGGGGCGGTGAAAGGTTAATGAAAAGAGGCAGTGGCATTTTAATGCCTATATCAAGTTTGCCGTCAAAACACGGCATTGGCAGCCTTGGTAAAGAGGCTTATAAGTTTGTAGATTTTCTCGAAAAAGCAAGCCAAAAGTATTGGCAAATTTTGCCCGTAGGGCCAACGGGGTACGGGGATAGCCCGTATCAAAGCTTTTCAGCGTTTGCATTTAATCCGTATTTTATTGACCTTGATATGCTTTGCAAGGAAAAACTGCTAACGAAAAAAGAAATTTCTTCTTTTGATTACGGCGACAGTGACCTTGATATTGATTATTACAAACTGTATAAAACGCGTGAACTTATACTAAAAAAGGCGGTAAAACGCTTTGACAAAACAGATAAAAGTTACATCAAATTTGTAAAAGAAAACGCTTTTTGGCTTGAGGATTATGCGCTTTTTATGGCTATTAAAAAAGATAACGGAGATGAGTCTTACACCACGTGGAAAGACAATTTGCGTATGCGCACAAAAAAGGCAGTTAAAGAGGCAAAAGCGCGCTATGAGAGCGAGGCACAGTATTACTGTGTTGTGCAATACTTCTTTTACAAACAGTGGCAGAGCCTAAAAAGCTATGCTAATGATAAAGGTGTAGCAATAATTGGCGATATCCCGATTTATGTCTCGCCCGATTCATCAGAGCTGTGGGCAAACCCGGAGCTTTTCCAACTGGACGATAACAGGCACATGACAGAGGTTTCAGGCTGCCCGCCCGATGCGTTTTCAAAAGACGGGCAACTTTGGGGCAACCCTTTGTATGACTGGGATTATCACACATCAACAGACTTTGAATGGTGGATAAAGCGCATGAAACACGCTTGTAGCATTTACGATGTTGTGCGCATTGACCATTTTAGGGGCTTCGAGGGCTATTATGCCATACCTGCAAAAGACGACACTGCGAAAAACGGCAGATGGAGAATGGGGCCGAGCGTGGCATTTATTAACGCGCTTAAAAACGCAATGCCCGGCGCTGAAATTATAGCGGAGGACCTTGGCTTTTTAACACCGGGTGTGCACGAGCTATTGCGACAAAGCGGTTACCCCGGAATGAAAGTTTTGCAGTTTGCGTTTGATTCACGCGAGGAAAGCGACTATTTACCGCACAATTACAACAAAAACAGCATAGTGTACACGGGCACGCACGACAATACCACAACAGAGGACTGGAAAATTAGCGCAAACCCCGAAGATGTTGAGTTTTGCAAAAAGTATCTCAACATCACAGATGATGCCGACTTTACAAATGCCTGCATACGTGCGGCAATGAGCAGTGTTGCGGATGTTTGCATTATCCCCATGGCAGACTGGCTGAATTTAGGCAAAGAGGCGCGCATTAACACACCGTCCACACTTGGCGAAAACTGGCGTTGGCGCGCAGAAAAAGGCGCATTTACAAAAGAGCTTAGTGTGTATATTGCAGATATAACAAATATCTACGGGCGCACAGTGCGCAAGGTAAAAGCTGTGAAAAAGCAGGTTAAAATATCATTGTAATGTGTTATGTGCTTGACAATATGTAGCATAAAAAATTAACATACACGCACTAATTGTAGGGGCGGATTCCATATCCGCCCGCGTATTTGCACAAAACCAATTTTGTCACACAAATTTTAGGGGCGACCTGTGGTCGTCCGTTTATCTCGGTTGAAAAAATTTACATGATTCCAACTTTTTTGCAAATTAATTTTGTTGTTATTATGCCATAATAAAATAATTAGGTATTATTAACAAGCGGATGACCACAGGTCGTCCGTCTATCTCATTGTTAAAAATTAAAATTATTTGGATATGATTTAGCACAATAAGGAGATTTTCATGAAAGAACAATTAACACAAATTTTGAAAAAGAGCATAAGCGAGGCAACAGACAAAGAAATTTACACTGCCTTACTTGAGCTAACAAATATGAAAGCGGCACAAAAAGAGCGCACAGAAACTAAAAAACGCAAAGCTTACTATATTTCAGCGGAGTTTTTAATTGGCAAATTACTTTCAAACAACTTAATAAACCTAGGGCTGTATGAAGAGGTTAAAACTCTGCTTTCAAGCGAGGGCAAAAACCTAGCAGACATAGAAGAAACAGAGCCCGAGCCGTCGCTTGGCAACGGTGGGCTTGGCAGGCTTGCCGCTTGCTTTTTAGACTCAATGGCAACACTTGGGCTAAATGCAGATGGCATTGGCTTAAATTACCATTTTGGGCTTTTCAAACAGCTATTTAAAAATAATAAGCAAGAAGAACAGAAAAACCCATGGATTGAGAGCGAGAGCTGGCTTTGCAACACAGATTTTAAAGCCACAGTTGAGTTTAAAGACTTTAAGCTAAACGCAAAAATGTATGATATACTCGTTACAGGCTATGAAAATAACACAAACCGCTTGCACCTTTTTGATGTTGAAAGTGTAGATGAAAAAATAGTTAAAAAGGGCATTAAGTTTGACAAAACAAAAATTGACAAAAACCTAACGCTATTTTTGTACCCAGATGACAGCGATGCAGATGGAGAAAAACTAAGGATATACCAACAGTATTTCATGGTGGCATGTGGCGCAAAATTAATAATAAGCGAGGCAATTAGCCGTGGCTGTAAATTGACAGATTTACACGAGTACGTTTGCATACAAATTAACGACACACACCCAAGCATGGTTATCCCCGAGCTTATACGTGTTTTGGGCGCACAAGGCATAGCTTTTGACGAGGCGGCAGACATTGTACAAAAGTGCTGTGCATACACAAACCACACAATTTTGGCAGAAGCGCTTGAAAAATGGCCACTGCAATACCTAAAAGACGTTGTACCGCAACTTGTACCCATTATTAAAAAGCTTGACGAGCGCGTAAAGAAAACTTACAGCGATGAAAAACTAGCTATAATTGACAAAAATGACAAGGTGCATATGGCGCATATGGACATACATTATGGCTTTAGTGTAAACGGTGTAGCGGCACTACACACGCAAATTCTTGTGGACAGCGAGCTTAGCCATTTTGCACAAATATACCCTGAAAAATTCAACAATAAAACTAATGGCATAACATTCCGCAGGTGGCTTTTACACGCAAACCCCATGCTTGCAAAGTTTATTGAGGGCAAAATTGGCGCAGACTTTAAAAAAGATGCCACAAAACTTGAAGACTTGCAAAACAATGTAACTGACGAGCTTTTAAATGAACTGAACAGCATTAAGCAAGCAAACAAGCAAAATTTGTGCGACTATCTACTAAAAGCACAGAGCATAAAAGTAGACCCCGAGTCAATTTTCGACATTCAAATTAAGCGTTTGCACGAGTACAAGCGCCAGCAAATGAATGTGCTGTATATTATTTACAAATATTTGCAGATAAAATCAGGCATATTGCCAAAGCGCCCAATTACATTTATTTTCGGCGCAAAGGCGGCGCCTGCCTATAAAACTGCAAAAGAAATTATACACTTAATACTTGCACTGGGCGAGCTTATAAGAAAAGATAAAGTAGCAAGCAAGTACTTGAATGTAGTTATGGTAGAAAATTACAACGTTACAGCAGCAGAAAAACTTATACCTGCGTGTGATGTGTCAGAACAAATTTCTCTTGCATCTAAAGAGGCGAGCGGCACGGGCAACATGAAGTTTATGCTTAACGGTGCAGTAACGCTTGGCACAATGGATGGCGCTAACGTGGAGATTGCAGAGCTTGTAGGCGAAGAAAACATTTATACTTTCGGCAAAAACAGCGATTTTATCATAGAGCTTTACGACGTAGGCTGTTACAGCCCTGCAAAAATACTAGAGAAAAAGGCAAATGTTGCAGAGCTTGTAAACTTTATTATCTCCGATGAAATGCTCTCGGTTGGCGACAAAAAGACCTTGACATCACTGTACAAAAACATAGCGCAAAAAGACTGGTTTATGGCGCTAATTGACATTGAAGAATATATTGTGGCAAAAGACAAAGTGTTTGATGACTACGAAAATAGAGTTGAATGGGCGAAAAAATGCCTTGTTAACATTGCAAAAGCAGGATTTTTCTCATCAGACAGAACTATTGAGCAGTACAATAATGAAATTTGGAAAGTTTAAATTAATGTGAAATAACGTGTTAAATTAAAAAAAGCACAAAATAAAAACTGACTAAAATTAAACCCCCTTGCACATACTATTGTTAAAGTATGTGTAAAGGGGTTTTTTCGTGGAAAAAATAATCAAATGGATATGTTACATCGTCTCGGGCAGTGCAGTGCTGGTTTTCGCATTTGCGCTATATATCTCGTCTGTTTTGCCTGACACTTTTCTTGTCACACAAGGTGAGGACATAAGCATTGCGGGTATGCCGTTTATAACTACCGCCTCGTTTTATAAAGACGAGCCTGTGTCGAGTATATCGGCAGGTAATTCGTACAACACAGAGCTGACAATAGGTGGAATTATACCTATAAAAACAGTGCGCGCTCAAGTTGTGGACAGAAGAGTTGTGCAAGTTTGTGGCACGCCTTTTGGCATAAAAATGTTTGCAAACGGTGCAATGGTGGTGGGTTATAGCGATATTTATACCTCCACAGGCTACCAAAACCCTGCAAAAACGGCAGGGCTTAAAATGGGCGATGTAATACAATCTATAGCCGGCAATGAGACAAAAACTAACGAGGATGTGGCAAGCGCTATACAAAAACTTGAGAGCACGCCTGCTGAGGTGGTTTTTATAAGAGATGGCGAGGAGATGCGCACGGTTATTACAGCAGTGCAAGACGAGACAACAAACACGTATAGAACAGGTATGTGGGTGCGAGACTCTTCCGCAGGTATCGGAACGATGACTTTTGTAGACCCCATAACCTCGTGTTTTGCAGGGCTTGGGCACTCCATACATGACGTTGACACAGGCGACACTATATCGCTGTTAAAAGGTGAAATAGTCGATGTTGAAATTACAGGTGCAACGGCAGGCAGTGCAGGGCAGCCGGGGGAATTGCAAGGGCGTTTTGTAAGCAATGTTCCAATAGGTACAGTTACAATTAACGGCGAGACAGGTGTATATGGCTATGTAAACACATATTTTGAGGGTGTGGATACAGAGATTGCGTACTCACAGGAAATTGAGCTTGGCTCTGCACAAATATTTGCAACGGTAGACGGACAAACACCACAACTTTACACAGTAGAAATTGAGCGCCTTTCTTACGCGGGAGATGACCCCAACAGAAACATGGTAGTGCACGTTACAGACCCGCGCTTGCTTACAACAACGGGTGGCATTGTACAAGGAATGAGCGGCAGCCCAATACTACAAAACGGGCGCTTTGTGGGAGCTGTAACGCACGTGCTTGTAAACGACCCCACAAGGGGCTACGGTATTTTTGCAGAAAACATGTTGCAAACAGCAGATATAGCTAGTGAAAATTATATTGATGCTGCATAATAATATATTGCAATAACACGAAAATGAACGGAGAATTAAAATGAATAACAACAAAAAAAATAATAACGAAACCCCCGAAGTGCAAGAAAACATTCCTGAGCTGCAAGAAAATGAATTTGAAAAAGAATACATGCTTGATATGGCATCAGTATTTAAAACGAAAGGACAGCATGCTATACATTGCCTTACAATAGCAGGGCAAGTAGAGGGGCACGTTATAGCGCCGCAAAACCAAAAAACCACTAAATATGAGCACGTAATACCTCAAATTATAGCAATAGAAGAAGATCCTTCTGTAGATGCACTTTTGATAATTTTAAATACAGTGGGTGGCGATGTTGAAGCAGGGCTTGCCATAGCAGAGCTAATAAGTGGTATTACAAAACCCAGTGCAACACTAGTGCTTGGTGGTGGGCACTCAATTGGTATACCACTTGCTGTTTCGGCACAGCACAGCTTTATTGTGCCCACCGCAACCATGACAATACACCCTGTGCGCCACTCGGGGCTTGTGCTTGGCGTGCCGCAAACAATGCGCTACTTTGAGCAGATGCAACAGCGCATAACAGGTTTTGTGTGTGGACATTCCGATATATCGGCGGATAGGTTTACTCAGCTTATGATGCGCACAGGCGAGCTAGTTATGGATGTAGGTAGTGTGCTAGACGGCAAAGCAGCAGTTAAAGAGGGGCTAATTGACAGTATAGGTAGCATAGGAGATGCACTAAAATACCTTTATAAACGTATTGAAGACAAGGATAAAAACGAACAGCCGCCAAAGCGCAAACGCAAAAGTGCGAGCACCAATACAAGCAAACGCACAAGGGCAAGCACACGAATAAAAGCAGAGAAAGCTGTTTAATAATATTTAAAATACAAACTGATGTAAACCGAAGCTGTAAAAAATGGAGTTATTGAAAAAGTCACCGTCACAAAAAGCGTAGGCAAAATATCTGTAATATTTCGCAAAATGCTCGTTAATGCACACAGTATTGACGCGGTTTTTGTGTTATATTATGATAGGCAAAAATTTTGCTCCGGTTTTTGAAAAGTCTTTGTTTGGGGCCAGCTTTGCAATTGCGATGGATTGAAAAATTATAGCTAATAATTATAGAATTTATAGCAAAATAATATAACTTATTACACTGTTTTTTATTGTTATTTAACTGGAAATATGGTATAATATTAAGGTGTATTTGTATCTTAATATTATACCATATAATTAAATTATATTAGGTTTGTCCTACTAAATATTATAAAAATAATAAAACTTATATGTTTTTGTTTTTTTATTTAAGGAGACTCAATAATTGGAACTAAATGTTTTTATGTCACAAAACACTTGTGAAGCATGGCTTTCAGAATTAGAACGCTGTGGAATTATATATGTACATGCTATGAAGGGATATGGCAAAAGTGCGCAGAGTAAAACGTTTGTAAAAAAATATTTTGCAAACGTTTCAACTTATCGCGCTTGCAGTAGCGATTATTTATGTGAAATTGAAGCACAAATTGAGCTTTATAAAAAAGTAAACGCTAAAAATGCAATTATTATTGATAAAATTCACAAGATTCAAGACAAAGAAGAACAAAAAAAGTTTTTGCAATTACTTTCAAATTTTAGCGAGGATGACTCAAACACTAAAATAATACTACTAAGCAATGGTACGTTGCCAAACTATTTTTTAAATTTAAAATTAAGCAAAAAACTTGCGGTTTTTGATAAACAATGTTTAAAACTGGGAATAGAAGAAGTTGTAAGCACAATGCGCCTTTACTCTATTTTTGCAGGATTAAGTGATATTGAATTGAAAAACCATGCGGGGCATTGCTTGAATTTCAGTGACGGCTACGCAACAGCTGTTACTGCCTATTTACAGCGCTTATCTGAACATAAATGCAACCATGAACTAGCCGGCGCTTTTGCAAAAAATGACCTAAATGCGTTTTTTGATTACAACATAAAATATAAGGATGCACAAGACGAAATATCACTTTTGAAATTAAGCGTATTTCAAACATTTACAATGGATATGGCACAAAAAGTGCTTTGTGATAATTGCACACAGTTTGTTGAATATCTAATGCAAAATTATGGTATTATAGAAACTGTTGATGGAAAAACATACGTGTTTGAGGCAAGTTTTTATAGATATTTGTGGGAACTCTTAAGCGAGACACAGCTACTTGAAAAAGAGAAATACCTTGAGATTGCCGCTGATGTTTACGAGAAAAATCGCAACTACAAGGCGGCACTAAGATGTTACAGTATACAAAAAAATTACGAAAAAATGATAGATACTGTAATTTTCTTAAGTGAAAATGCAGACGGTTGTGAGTTTGCGGCAATAGGAGACAAATATTTAAAACAAATACCCGAAAGCTATTATACAAATAATCCGCGCTTGCTTGGGGCAAAAACGCTTATAGCGGCATATTGTCTTAAAAAAGAGGAGAGCATTGAATGCCTAGACAAGCTAAAGGAGATGGCAAACAGCAAAAATAAAGATGCTATGTATGCTTATGTCCGCACAAGTGTTGCAAGCCCTATCGGGCACTCGGTTAATTTGAAAAAAACTTTAATTCCGCTTTCAGAATATATTATTAAGCACGGCATGAAATTTGAACATATAATGCTAACAGGCAACATGCCAACTATTTTAAACGGTGGGCTGGATTTTTTGCCGCTGACAAGCTTAAATTTAATATACCATGGTATAATGAAAAAAGCCGCAGAACATGTTGTGGGCTTTGAGTTTATTGGTGCTTATGAAACAATGGTAGGGGAGTTTGCCCTAGAAAAAAATGAGATGACAAAGGCTCTGAAAGAGCTTGCAAAAGGTTTGAGAATTGCAAATCAAAGCGGCAGTATACGTGTTCAGTACGCTGCAACGGGCGTTATGTCAAGGCTGTTTTGTATTGATAACAACATTGACAAGGCAAGTGAGATGCTCAATATTTTTCATAAAAAGGCACAAGATGAAAAGTATACAGAGCTTTTGCCAAACATTGACGCAACGCTTGTGGGCCTTGCACTTTTAAAGGGCGATGCACACTTTTACACAGATTGGCTTGTAAAAAAAGCACCGAATGAGTTTTTAAACTTCTATATTACTTTAAGGTATGAGCTTTACACAAAGGCAAAAGTTTATATTGCACTGGGCAAGTATTTAGATGCACTTTATATAATAGGACTTTTAGAACATTATGCAAATATTTGTGATAGAAAGTATTTATTAATACAATTAAACATGCTAAAAAGCATAATACACTTTAGGCAAAACGAGAAATGGGAAAAATATTTTGTGCAGGCTTTAAAAGTGGCAAGTGGATATACACTTATAAGAGTTATTGCTGATGAGGGCAATGCAATTTTGCCAATACTTAAAAAATTTGACTACCAAATGTATGGGTTTGCTGAAAATTATATGGATGAGCTAATTGAAGAAACACAAAAAATTGCAAAATACTACCCCAATTATTTGAAGACAGATGATACACAGGTGAAACTTACTAAGAAAGAAAAAGAGGTGTTAATATTACTGGCTAAAGGGCTAACAAATGTACAAATGGCCGAAAAATTAAACATAAATTTAGGCACAATTAAATTCCATATTGCAAATATTATGCGCAAATTTGATGTGGGTACAAGAGCCTTAATAATAAATGTTGCACATGAAAAAGGGTTTTTATAACTGAAAATATGGCAATATTGCGTGCAAAAAGCAAATTATTGAAAAAAAATTTAAAACCTAGCCGTTTGCATAGTTGTCAAAGTTGATAATTTTCTCTATAATAGCTATCAATGCACATGCAATTAATAATTCGAAAAATTATTACACTGATAAGATATTTAGGAGAAAATTGATGAAAAAATTACTTACAATACTACTAGCTTTAACAATGATATTCACACTTGCAGCTTGCGGCGCAGAGGAAGCACCGGCACCTGCAACAGCTGATGAAGCACCGGCAGCAACAGAGGAAGCACCGGTTGCTGAAGAGGCTCCTGTTGAAGAAGCAACAGAAGAAACAGCTGAAGAAGAAGTTGCTGAAGAAGAGTATTTCAGCCAAGACGTTACAATTACAAACAGCACAGGCGTAGAGATTTATGAGCTTTACATAACACCGTCAGAGCAAGAAGATTTTGGCAGCGACCTTTTGGGCGAGAGCACATTCCCTGCTGACACATCTTTAGAGTTTACAACAGATGCAGTGGGTACTGCTGATGCTACATGGGATATTCTAATTGTTGATATGGAAGGCACAGAGGTTGTTTTCTCAGGTGCAAACTTCTCAGCATCTTCAATTGTTGATATCAACATGGGCGCAGACGGCGCAACACCGACAATTTCTATGGGCTAAATGATAGTATAGAGCCTATAATAAATGTTATTGGCCCTATGGAGATGGATATTTCCATTGATGTTTATCTTTGTAGGGCCCCCCTTTAAAATAATTAATTGCACGCATACAGGGCGTGACATTATAGTGAAAACTATTTAATGTCACGCCTTGATTTTTTTGTTTATTCACTTGTGTGTATTAAAATTTGAAGTTGCTAATTGTTAACCGGTGCTAAGTTAACAATTGCATCGGGTGCCATAAATTCCAGCTCTGATTTGTCATGTGTTATATAAATAACGGTTTTATGTTTAATCTCGCTTTGTAAAAAAAGCATTGTACTTTTTTTTGTCTCATCATCAAGCCCTTTGAAAGGCTCGTCTAAAAGTAGAATATCATAATCTGCAAAAAGTGCACGCAAAATTGCAACGCGCCTTTTCATGCCACCGGATAATGTATTAACAAATTGTTTGCCGCAGTTTTCAAGCCCTATAGCTTTTAAAGCACTGTCAATCTTTTGCTTTGTAATAGGTGTATTGCTGTTTTTGTAAAGGTGTGGCAACATTATATTTGCGTAAACATCAAGGTTTTCACAAAGCCTATCTTCTTGAAATACAGCGCTGAACTTTGCGTTTTTAATGCCTGTAATTTTTCCGCTATCGGCAGTTTCTAGCCCCATTAATAGCCGAATTAATGTAGTTTTCCCTTTGCCGGATTGCCCCATAAAACACGTAGTTTTGCCCTTGTTAAGCTCCAGGTTAAAATTATTAAAAACTATGAGGTCACCGTATTTTTTGCAAATGTCTTTAAATATAATCATTTTATGTGCACCCTCCCAAGCTGTGCGCAGGCCTTTTTTATAATCAGTGCAAACAGCTTTTCAAATATAAGGCTAACTAAAATTATTACAACAGTCCACGCAAAAAGGGCAGGAGTGTCTAAAAAAACTTTTGCCTGATATAAGTTCTCGCCTATGGAGTTGTCGGGCAAGCCTATAACCTCTGCTGCTATGCCTGCCTTAAAGCACATGCCAAGCCCCACCATACATGCCGCCTCAAAAAACGGCATAACTTGTGGCACAACAATGTAGCGCAATTTTGCTAAGTTGTTAATTTTGAAAAGTTGCGCCATTTCTTCAAGTTGCATGTCTAAATTTTTTATGCCACTTAAAATGTTTGTGTAAACTACAGGCAAAACCATAATAAAACTTATAAAGACAGATAGATTATCTGATGATACCCATATTAAAATAAGTATAATTATAGAGGCGACGGGCACTGATTTTGATATGAGTATAAACGGGCTTATAAATTGCTTGAAAACTAAAACTTTGTGCGATATTACAGCAAAAACCGTGCCAAAGAATACTGCTGACACAAAGCCTAAACTAATGCGCAAAATTGATTGGAAAATTGATTGCCAAAAATAACCTTGCTGTACAAGAAAAACAAGCTCTTCAAGTACAGACAAAGGTGAGGCAAGCAAAATTTGCTCATCCACCAAAATGCTGAAAAACTGCCAAAGGGCTATCCACACAAGGATAACCCATATTGGCAGTTTTTCTTTTTTTACAGTCTGTTTTTTACTATTAACCTGCATAATAGAATGCGTCGTCCGGCAATGCGCCGCCTATTGCTTGTGGGTTTTGTTCAAACAAAACATTTAGATAACCCGAAAGCATTTCTTTCATCTCATCGCCTGCAACATAAGTTATGTTGCATTCCGGTATTGCTATTGCTGCAACAGCCTCAGGTACTATTTCATAGCTACCAACTAAAGCTGCGCTTTCTTCCACATTGCTGTTTATAAAGTTAACGCTCTCCTCGTATTTTGCCATAAAGTCAGCAACAGCTTCGGGGTTTTCGTTAACAAAGTTTGTGTTTGCCACAACAACACCTGTAATAAGTGTGCCGTCTATGCCCGAGGTATTCCAAACTTCTGTAAGGTCAAGAGCAACACGTATATTTTCATTTTGTGTTTGTGCTGTTGTAACAAAAGGTTGTGGCAATATTGCTATTGCGTTTTCGTCTGCATTAACTGCCGCAACTACTTCAGATTGCTCTGTTTTCCACTCAACCGTTACAGTATCTTGCAAGCCGTTTGCAGCCAAAATTTGTGTTAGTGCATACTCAGGTACTGCACCTTTGCCGCTGGCATAAATTGTCTTGCCCTCTAAATCAGCTACGCTTTGAATTGCCTCTCCGCTCTCAACAACGTAAAGCACACCAAGTGTATTGATAGCAAGTACTTGTACAGCGCCGTCTGCATTGTTGTACAAAACGCTTGCAACATTTGCAGGCACAGTTGCAATGCTTACCTCGCCTTTTGTAATCATCGGTGTAACAACGTCTATTGCTGTTTCAATTGAAAATGTGTAGTTATTGCTTGTTATAGCGCCACTTTCTGCGTCGCTCATAAATTTAACCATACCCATTGCAGTAGGCCCGTTAAGCGCAACTACCGATACATCGACTGGCTCTGCTTCAGGCTCTTCTGTTGTTTCTTGTGCAGGTTCTTCTGCTGTTTCTGTTTCTTCTACTGTGTTTTCCGGTGCAGGTGCACTCTCTTCGGCAGGTGCTGTGCAAGCTGAAAATGCAAATATTGCAACAAAGCAAACAAGCATTAATGCTAAAATTCTTTTCATTTTATTCTCCATTCTGCCATAATATAAAATATGGCTTAACTAAATAATGTAAGGTATATTTGTTTTTTAATTAATAATAATTTATGGTATAAATTTTTTAACCAGATACCATAACAATAAGATGTTATTTTGAAAAAACTAAATAATCCTTGACGGTTAGCATCTTCTAACCGTAGTTTAGTATATCATAAAAACTAAAAAAAGTCAATTTAATTTAACAGCAATACGTGAAAAATGCGGTAGAAAATTATTTAACATAAAACACATTTTTTGGCATTGATAATTATGTGGTGTAAAACTAAAAAAAATATTAAAAAACTTGCAGAAAAACTGGAAAAATAGTATAATTAAAAGCTGTGTGCTACAAATTATATTTGTGTTGCAATTGAGCCTTTCAGGGTTTTGTCACCACATTTACATTATGGCGCATAGTACAATAAAAATAGAGTAATACGAGGAGAATTAAAAATGACAAAAAGCTTTGCGGTTGCAAAACTAAAAGAATTTGCAATTAATAACCATTTTGCTTTTGACAATGAACAGTCAATGGCTTTTGGTAATGCGGCAGGTTACAACTTAACTGTTGGGCAAAATTATCAAACGGGGTGCTGCATTATTTTTATGAATTTAGAGGGTCCTACAGGCGCTGTTACACAGCAGATGTTTAGCAACATTAAAAACGAAACACAAAAAATTAACAAGGCAATTGTTAGCGGTAATGGCGCTGTTGCTTTTGAAGTAACAGCCGCAGCAGTTTCTGCAAAAGGTTCTTTTGACAACTTACAAACAGCACTAAACTCGCTTATACCTTATTTGCAGGCAAGAGGACTTGGCAATAGCTGTTATGGGTGTAATGTTAACAAAAACACAGCCTCTTACGTATACAGTGGTAATGCACTGCAACTTTGCGACAATTGCAGTGTGAGTGTTGCAAATAATATAGCAGAAAAGCAAGCAGAGCACACCGCAAAGAGCGAAAAAATTATGTTTGGCGCTGTGGGTGCATTACTTGGCTCGCTAATAGGTGTGGCGGCAATAGTTATTATTGGTCAGCTCGGCTATGTTGCGGCGATATCAGGCTTTTTGCTTGCAATTTGCACACTTAAAGGCTACGAGATGTTTGCGGGTAAGATGACTAAAAAAGGCATAATTATCAGCCTTGCAATTATGATTGCGATGACTCTCTTTGGCAACCACCTTGATTGGGCAATATTTGTGGCAAGAGAACTTGGCATAAATGTTTTTGATGCGTTTTCACTTGTGAGCTCTATTGCAGACGAAACTTCTTACATGGCAAACCTTGGCATGATAGCACTCTTTGCAGTTATTGGTAGCGTTGGCTCTATAATTGCAGCGTTTAAAGCTCAAGGTGCAAAACTAGCACTTGTTAGGTTGCAGAATAGATAATTTTTACAGTGGTAAGGTATATAAATGAATGATGCAATTGATATTTTAATATGGTTAGGCTGTTTTGGTATCCTAATCTTTAATTCTCAATTCATACCTAAATTATTTAACAACTATTATAAAAGGCAAAAAGGCAAAAATCAAAAAGTACCACCATTTTATTATGTTTGTGCAATGGTTTTTGCAATTGGACATAAAGTTTTGTGGGGTGTGCTGGCTTGTTTAGCGATAATTTTTATTTTTGATATTATAAAAATTTTGCTTTAGTGTGAAATGTGATGTGGTATGCAAGAGTTATGAGCTTAGCATGCAAACTACAAGAGACTGTGGCACAATAAAACAAAACTTATTAAATTGACGCAAAAAAAGTAGGGGCAACCTATGTGTTCGCCCGAAACTAGCAGTAAAACCAATGGTTTCGGGCACTAACACAGGACTGCCCCTACTTTTTTGCACATAATTACAATTACATCAAAGCGCTTTAAATAGCACCCACAACTGCATCGCCCATCTCACTGCACGTTACAAGTTTGCAGCCTGTGCTCATCATGTCGCCTGTGCGCAAGCCCTGTTCCAAAACTGTATTTACAGCGCTCTCAATTGCATCGCTTTCTTTTTCCATGTCAAAAGAATATTTAAGCATCATTGCGGCGGCAAGAATTGTGCCAATTGGGTTTGCTTTGTTTTGCCCTGCAATGTCGGGTGCAGAGCCGTGTATAGGCTCATAAAGCCCACATGTGCCGTCAGATAAACTGGACGACGGTATCATGCCTATGCTTCCCGTAATCATGCTTGCCTCGTCTGTTAAGATGTCACCAAACATGTTTTCTGTCACAATAACGTCAAATTGTGACGGGTCTTTTACAATTTGCATTGCGCAGTTGTCAACAAGCATATGGCTGAACTCCACCTCGGGGTAATCTTTTGCAACTTCGTCTGCAACAGCGCGCCATAAACGGCTTGTCTCAAGCACGTTTGCCTTGTCAACACTTGTGAGTTTGTTGCCGCGCTTTTTCGCAGTCTCAAAACCTATTTTAACAATGCGCCTTATCTCGCTCTCGCTATACGGCATTATGTCTGTTGCAACGCGCTCGCCGTTTACAACTTGTGTTAATTTATCGCCAAAATAAACACCACCTGTTAGCTCGCGCACCACCATAAAGTCGATGCCTTTTTCAACAATATCTTGCCTTAAAGGGCTTGCACTTGCAAGCTGTTTGAACATCTTAGCAGGGCGTATGTTAGAGTATAAATTCATTGCCTTGCGAATGCCAAGCAGCCCTTTTTCGGGACGCTTATCACCCGGCAGTGTGTCCCACTTAGGGCCGCCCACTGCGCCAAGAAGTACGCTGTCAGCACTTTTGCAAGCCTCAACTGTGGCTTGTGGCAAGGGTTCGCCGTGGTTATCTATTGCACAGCCGCCAATGTCTGCATATGTATATTCAAACACGTGGTTGTATTTTTTTGCAATGGCATCCAGCACTTTTATTGTTTCTGAAACAATCTCGGGTCCTATGCCGTCACCTTTTAAAACAGTAATATTTTTTTGCATGATTACAGTCTCCGTTCAATTTATTTGTCGCTGTCACGTAATACTAATCCCGATTGAAAAATATTGACAAAATCGAAAAGAATCGAGAGTTTGGCTATATTTTTATTCGGGGTTAGTGTAAACTATTTAACAAGCCTCCCTTTTCAATTATGTCCTTTATAAACTCGGGGAAAGGCTGTGCCTGGTATGTCTCGTTTTTTGTGAGGTTTGTAATAACACCTGTGTCAAAGTCAACGCTAACCTCGTCGCCTTTGTCTATGTTTTCGCTAGCCTGTTCACACTCCAGTATTGCAAGCCCTATGTTAATTGCGTTTCTGTAAAAAATACGTGCGAAAGATTTTGCAATAACACACGATACACCGCAAGTTTTTATTGCAAGTGGCGCGTGCTCTCTGCTGGAGCCACAACCAAAGTTAAAGCCACCAACAATAATGTCGTTTTCTTTAACATTTTTAACAAAGTCTTTGTCTATATCCTCCATGCAGTGTGTGGCAAGCTCCTTTGCGTTTGGCGTGTTAAGGTAGCGCGCAGGGATTATAACGTCCGTGTCAATGTTATCTGCATATTTATGCACTTTTCCTGTAACTTTGTTTTGCATTATTTCATTACCTCCTCTGGGTTTGCTATGTAGCCTGTAATTGCACTTGCCGCGGCAACAGCAGGGCTTGCAAGGTAAACTTCGCTGTCAGTGTGCCCCATGCGCCCTACAAAATTCCTGTTAGTTGTTGCAACGCATCTCTCGTTTTCTGCAAGAATACCCATATAACCGCCAAGACATGGGCCACATGTAGGTGTGCTAACAACGCAGTTTGCATCAATAAATATGTCGAGATAACCAAGGCGGATACACTCTTTATAAATGTGCTGTGTTGCAGGGATTATGATAACGCGCACATTTTTTGCAACTTTTTGCCCTTTCAAAATTTCTGCGGCAATTTGCATGTCAGATAAGCGCCCGTTTGTACAGCTACCTATAACAACTTGGTCAATCTTAACTTCAGTTGCACCTATTGTGTCAATTGTGCGTGCGTTTTCAGGCAAGTGTGGGAATGCAACCGTCGGGCAAATTGTTGATAAATCAATGTCTATAACCTCGTCATAAACAGCATCATCATCAGGGGCATACACTTTAAATTCGCGCTCAACTCTGCCTTTCATGTACTCTAAAGTTATGTCATCAACCTCAAAAATGCCGTTTTTAGCGCCTGCCTCAATAGCCATGTTAGCTATGCAAAGCCTGTCGTCCATAGTAAGGTTTTTTAGCCCCTCACCGCCAAATTCCATGCTTTTATAAAGCGCACCGTCAACGCCTATTTTGCCTATTATGTGCAAAATAACGTCTTTACCGCTAACGTGTTTTGATAGCTTGCCCGTTACATTAAAACGTATTGCGCCCGGCACTTTAAACCAGCATTTGCCTGTTGCCATGCCTGCCGCCATATCTGTACTGCCAACACCTGTGCTAAATGCACCAAGTGCACCGTATGTGCAAGTGTGGCTGTCTGCACCAATAATGCACTCGCCTGCGGCTACAATGCCTTTTTCAGGTAGAAGTGCGTGCTCTATACCCATTGAGCCAACATCGTAAAAATTAAGTATATCGTATTTGTTTGCAAATTCACGGCTTTGCTTTGTCTGCTGTGCCGCTTTAATGTCTTTGTTAGGTGCAAAGTGGTCCATAACAAGGCTTATTTTTTCCTTGTCAAAAACGCTTGTAAACCCTGCTTTTTCAAACTCGTTTATAGCTACGGGGCTTGTTATATCGTTACCAAGCACCATGTCAAGGTTTGCCATTATCAGCATTCCTTGCGCTACCTCGCTCATACCTGCGTGTGCGGCAAGTATTTTTTGTGTCATAGTCATACCCATATTTTTATACCCTCCGTTTTTTGAAAATTATTACCTTAATAATTACAAATTGCACTTGCAAGCCCTTTTACGCTTGCAACAAGAATATCGCTGTCAGTACCTGCACCCCATGTCTCTTTGCCGTCTGCCCATTTTAGCCCAACGTAAGACACAGCCTTGCTCTTGCTACCTGAAGTTAGCGAGTGCTCTTGATAGCTTATAATAGTAAAATCTCGCCCACTGCCGTTAATTATTGCGTTAACAACAGCCTCAAGCCTGCCCTCGCCCTTGCCTGTGTACTCCACTGTTATGCCGTCTTCAACAGCAGTTACCATTGCGTATATACGCTCGTTTGC
Source organism: uncultured Bacteroides sp. (assembly GCA_964371675.1). Lineage (GTDB taxonomy): Bacteria > Bacillota > Clostridia > Oscillospirales > Ruminococcaceae > Ruthenibacterium. The sequence continues at coordinate 46,080 of CAYJNL010000019.1, forward strand.
ATCCTCTTTTTGGATATAGTGCGCCTCGGGGATATCAAACGGTGTGTTCTTGTTCAAAAATTGCTCTTTAAACACACTGTAAACGTCTCTTGGTGAGAGCTCTTTTTGCATTTTATCAGACAAATCTTTTACAACGTAGCCCAAAACCTCACGCATTTTAGCAGGCAAGTCGTAGCCGTAGTTTTGCTCTAGCAAGTAGCCTATGCCGCCCTTGCCGCTTTGGCTGTTAATGCGTATAACGTCTGTTTCGTACTCTCTGCCAACGTCACTTGGGTCAATTGGCAAGTACGGCACGTTCCAAATATCAAGCTCTTTTTCTGCGCGCCATTTCATGCCTTTTGCTATTGCATCTTGGTGGCTGCCGCTAAACGCCGCAAATACAAGTGCGCCTGCGTATGGTGCGCGCTCATAAACACGCATGTTTGTGTATTTTTCGTATTGAGATACAACTTCCGGCATGTTTGTGAAGTCTAGCCCAATGTCTATGCCTTGGCTGTACATGTTCATAGCTAGTGTAACAAGGTCCACGTTGCCTGTGCGTTCTCCGTTGCCAAAAAGTGTGCCCTCAACCCTGTCTGCGCCTGCAAGCAAGCCCATCTCGGCATCTGCAACGCCACAGCCTCTGTCGTTATGCGGGTGCAAGCTTACAACAACGTTTTCACGGTATTTTAAATTGTCGCACATGTACTCAATTTGGTTTGCATAAACGTGGCTCATGCTCATTGAAACTGTTGCAGGCAAGTTAATTATAACTTTGTTATTTTCAGATGGTTCCAGCACATCTAAAACGGCATTGCAAACCTCAAGCGAGTACTCGGGCTCTGTGCCTGTGAAGCTCTCGGGGCTGTATTCAAAGCGGAAGTTGCCCTCGTACTCTTCTGCAAGCTGTTTTACAAGCTTTGCGCCATTTACGGCAATTTCTTTTATCTCATCGCGAGACTTTTTAAAAACTTGCTCTCTTTGCGCAACGCTTGTGGAGTTGTAAAAGTGAACAACAGCACTTGGTGCGCCTTTTAATGCGTCAAAAGTGCGCTTTATAATATGCTCACGGCACTGTGTTAAAACTTGCACAGTTACATCACCGGGGATAAGGTTATTGTCTATAAGTGCACGCAAAAAGTCGTATTCCGTCTCGCTTGCGGCAGGGAAACCTACCTCTATTTCCTTAAAGCCAACTTTTACAAGGTATTTGAAAAATTCCATCTTGTCTTCAAGGCTCATTGGCACAATTAAACTTTGGTTGCCGTCACGCAAATCAACACTACACCACTGCGGTGCTTTTTCAATTTTGTCTTTTTTTACCCATTTGAAATCTTTAACGGGTGGGTTGTAAAAACCGTGTTTGTATTTTTGATGATTTTTCATTATTTTCTCCTTTAAACAATTTTTATAGGCTAAAAAAGCAATAAAAAAACGCCCCATAGCCAAATTACGGCTAAGAGACGAAGATAAACTATCCACGCGGTACCACTCTTATTGTTGCAAATGCAACCGCTTTGCGCTGTCTTGCGAAAAAAACGCTAACAGCCCGATTTTATAACGGAACCGAACCCGTACACGCCTACTTTAAAAATTTCAGGTGTAAGCTCAAGGGCGAGTATAATACCACCGGCACTGTTTTGCACCAAACAACAGCTCTCTAAAGCGCGGTTAAAGCATTTTTTATTCCCTGTCACAGCATTTATTATTGTATATTAATATAATATCATAAACATTTTAAATGTCAAGTATAAAAATAAATAAAAACTTTATCAATTTACTTGACTAAAGTGTGCTATATGGTGTATGATATAAAGAACCAATAAAATGTACAATAAAAATGTATAAGAACATCAAGGAGAATTGAGCATGGAGCAAAACAAGAATATGAATGCGGACTCGGTAGAAGAGCAAGTTACAGACGCACTGCGCAGTTTGTTTGCACGCTATGGTTACCGCAGGTATGAGATGAGCAATTTTGAGAGCTATGACATGTATGTTAACCACAAAAGTTTTCTTAATAACAACAAAATTATAACATTTACAGATGTGCAAGGCAAGCTAAAAGCGCTAAAACCCGACGTTACAATGAGCATAGTGAAAAACACAAAAGAGACAGATACAGCAAGCAAACTTTTTTATATAGAGAGCGTTTTTAGGGCGCTTAACCATGCAGATAGTATAAAAGAAATTAAGCAAATGGGCATTGAATTTATAGGCTGTGACGACGTTTACTCCGAGGCAGAGGTGGTAGAGCTTGCAAAGCAGAGCCTTGCCGCAATTAGCGCAGACTATATGCTAGATTTAAGCCACATGGGGTTTGTTACAGGCATTTTAAATGATATTAACACTACACCTGAAAATAGAAATTTGATGCGAGAGGCAATTAGGAACAAAAATGCGCACGAGCTCAAAATGCACGCGCAAAACGCGAATTGCACGCAAAAGCAAGTTGAAAATTTAACACAGCTTGTGCAGCTCTCGGGTGAGTTTAAAGCAACATTGGAACGCGCAAAAAAACTTGTGTGCAACGAGGAGATGGAACTTGCCGTAAAATCTTTGAGCGATATTTACGAAGTTTTGGCAAATGAGTGCGAGCAAGATAAACTGCGCCTTGATTTTTCAATTACAAGCGACGTTGACTATTATAATGGAATAATGTTGCACGGTTATGTTAAAGACGTACCGAGTGCCGTGCTTGTGGGCGGCAGATACGATAATTTAATGAAGAGCTTTAACAAACCGCAAAAAGCACTCGGCTTTGCAGTATACCTTGGAGCGCTAAACCGTGCCTTTGCAAAACCTGCGGAATTTGACGTTGATACGCTTGTTATTTATAGCGAAAACAGTAGCCCAAAAGCTGTTATGCAAACAGTAAAAGAGTTGCAAAAAGAGGGCAAGAGCGTTTTTTCAATAAGCGCAGCGCACAAACCGCTTAATTTAAGTGCACAGAGCACAATTTACATTAATGACAAAAACGAGGTGACACAATGATAAATGTTGCATTGCCAAAAGGCAGACTGGGCAACAAAGTGTATGATTTGTTTGCGCAAATTGGTTACGAGTGCCCCGAGATAAAAGAGGACAACAGAAAACTTGTGTTTGAAAACGCAGAAAAAGGTGTGCGCTATTTGCTTGTAAAACCAAGCGACGTTGCAATATATGTAGAGCACGGCGCAGCAGACCTTGGAGTTGTTGGCAAAGACACCTTGCTTGAGACAAAGCCCGATGTATACGAGCTATTAGACCTCGGTATAGGCAAGTGTCGTTTATCAGTAGCGGCAAAAAACGGCTGGCAGGAAGACCTTAGCTCTCCGCTTATAGTTGCCACAAAATATGCCAACGTTGCGCGTGAGTATTACGACTCACTAAGCAGGCGCATTGAGATAATAAAGCTAAATGGTAGCATAGAGCTTGCGCCGATACTCGGGCTTTCAGACGTTATAGTGGACATTGTGGAGACGGGCACAACCTTAAAAGAGAACAATTTGAGCGTTTTTGCCGATATAGCACAAAGTAGTGCGCGCCTGATAGCAAACAAAGCGGCGTACCCATTTTATGCAGACGAGATTACAAAAATTTGTAAAGAGCTTGAAAAAAGAGTATAATGCTTTTAAGATAGTGTTTGAGACCATATGGCAAAGTGGAAAGGATGAATTTTAAGCATGATTAAAATTTTAAAATGCAGTGAAATTGACATAAATGATATTTTAAACAGAGAAGAAGAGAGCGCGAATGACAAAATTTTTAGCGATGTATCAAAAATTATTGCCGATGTTAAGAAAAACAAAGACAAGGCATTAAAAAGATATACAGAGCAGTTTGACGGTGTTTATTGCGAGAATTTGTGTGTTACTCAAAGCGAAATTGAAGCGGCTTACAACAGCGCAGACAAAGACTTTATAGCCTCGCTTGAAAAGGCTGCAAGCAATATTGAGGATTTTCACAAAAGGCAAAAGCGTGAAAATTTTATTGTAAATGAAAAAGAAGGCGTAATTTTAGGGCAAAAAGTTATGCCAGTTCAGCGCGCAGGGCTATATGTGCCTGGCGGCACGGCAAGGTATCCGTCAAGCGTGTTAATGAACGCTATACCTGCAAAAATTGCAGGAGTTAGCGAAATTGTTATTGTTACACCGCCAAATAAAGATGGCAATATCCCAAATGAAATTTTAACAGCGGCAAAAATTGCGGGTGTAACGTCTGTAATAAAAGTGGGCGGCGCACAGGCAATTGCGGCGCTTGCATACGGCACACAGAGCGTGCCAAAAGTTGACAAAATTGTGGGGCCGGGCAATATATACGTTGCAACGGCAAAGCAGCTTGTTTTTGGCGCAGTGGACATAGACATGATAGCGGGCCCGAGCGAAATACTTGTACTTGCGGACAAAACAGCTAACCCAAAATATATTGCGGCAGACATGCTAAGCCAAGCAGAACACGACAAAATGGCAACTGCTGTGCTTGTTTGCGATTGCGAAGAGCTTGCGAACAACGTATCAAAAGAGCTTGAAATTCAAATACCGCAATTGCCTCGCAGTGAGATTGCAAGGGCGTCAATTGACAATAACGGCAAAATTATAGTTGCCGAGAACCTCATGCAAGGTGTTGATATATCGAACGAAATTGCACCCGAACACCTAGAAATTTGTGTGGACGAGCCGTTTAATTACCTAAACAGCATCAAAAATGCAGGCAGTATTTTTCTTGGCAAAAATGTACCTGAGGCACTTGGAGACTACTTTGCAGGGCCAAACCATACACTGCCAACAAGCGGTACGGCAAGGTTTTCGTCGCCGCTCTCGGTAGATGATTTTATTAAAAAATCCAGCTTTATCTACTACACAAAACAGGCGCTTGCTGAGGCGAAAGATGACATTGTGCGCCTTGCAGAGAGCGAGGGGCTCACAGCACATGCGAAGTCAGTTTCGGTGAGGTTTGAAGATGAGTAGATTTTTTGACAAAAAGCTTAGCGAGCTTGTGCCGTACACCCCGGGTGAGCAGCCGAAAGGATTAAAAAAGCTTATAAAACTCAATACGAACGAGAGCCCTTTTGCACCGAGCATACACGTAAAAAAACAGCTGATGACATGTGATTTAGACGACATGCGCCTTTACCCCGACCCCGAGTGCACCGCACTTATTGAGGCTATGGCAAAGGCATATTGTGTGCAAAAAAACATGGTAACCGTGGGTAACGGCTCAGATGAACTACTTGCCTTTACCTTTAACGCGCTATGTGAGAATGGCGCGGTTTTCCCCGATATTACGTATGGTTTTTACCCTGTATTCGCACAGCTGTACGGTGTTTGTGCAAAGATTATCCCACTTAAAGAAGATTTTACAATAGACATAAAACAGTATGAAAAAGAAGAGGGTACTGTTTTTATAGCAAACCCAAATGCGCCAACAGGCATTGCCTTGCCACTTGAAAGCATAAAAGAGCTGCTGAACCAAAACAAAAACCGCCTTGTGGTGGTAGACGAGGCATATGTTGATTTTGGTGCACAAAGTGCTGTTAGCCTTGTGGAGGAATTTGACAATTTGCTTGTAATAGGCACCTTTTCAAAGAGCAGAAACCTTGCAGGAGCGCGCCTTGGGTATGCTATCTCAAACAGCGATATTATAGCTGACCTCAACACTGTGAAATTTAGTTTTAACCCATATAATGTAAATAGATTAACGCTTTTGGTAGGCACTTGCGCTATAGAGGACGAGCTCTATTTTAAAATGTGCTGTGAGCAAATTATAAAAGTGCGCGAGAGCACATCTGAAGCGCTAAAAGCTATGAGCTTTACACTTACTGAAAGCAAGGCGAATTTTTTATTTGTACAACCACCAGAAAAGCTCACAGGAGAGCAATATTACAACGAACTGCGCAAAAAAAACATTATAGTACGCCATTTTAACACACCGAGAACAAAAAACCACGTGCGCATAACAATTGGTACAAATGAGCAAATGGACAAGTTTTTACAGGTTACTAAAAGTATACTGAAAAGTGCTGAATAAAAAGGAGAAAATTATGCCTGACAGAATAGCGAGCATTGAGCGCAAAACAAATGAGACGAGCATAACACTAAAACTAAATTTAGACGGTAGCGGAAAATACAGCGTAAAAACAGGATGTGGCTTTTTAGACCATATGCTTGAGCTTTTTGCGCACCACGGAAGATTTGACCTTGATGTAAATTGCAGTGGAGACACACACGTGGACGACCACCACACAGCAGAGGACATAGCAATTTGCCTTGGCAGAGCCTTTAGTGACGCACTTAGCGACAGGGCGGGTATACAAAGGTATGGCAGCTTTACACTGCCGATGGACGAGGCGCTTATTTTAGCCGCGGTAGATATAAGCGGACGCGCTGTACTTGGCTATAAACTTGACATAACAGCGCAAAAAGTTGGCACTTTTGACACGGAACTTGTGCAGGAGTTTTTTACTGCTTTTGTGCGCAGTCTTGGTGCAAGTTTGCACATACAACAGCTTGCTGGAGAAAATAACCACCACATAATTGAGGGTGCGTTTAAAGCAGTGGCGCGCGCACTTGCAATTGCTGTTAAAATTGACGAGAAATACAAAGACGAAAAGCCGTCCACGAAAGGAACAATACTGTAATGGCACACATAGCAATTATTGATTACGGCGTGGGTAATTTGTTTAGTTTGTCGTCATCGCTAAAATTTTTGGGCTACAAAACTACGGTAACGCGCGATGAAAAAGTGCTTGAAAGTGCAAGCCACATAATTTTACCGGGTGTGGGCGCTTTTGGAGATGCAATAAAAAAGCTTGAAAAAACAGGCATAATACCTGCAATAAAACAAGAGGTAAACGAGGGCAAGCCACTGCTTGGCATTTGCCTTGGTATGCAGCTTTTGTTTGAAAAAAGTTTTGAATACGGCGAGCACACAGGGCTTGGGTTTATAAAAGGTGAGGTGCACCCACTTGCCGACGATTTAAAAGAGCACGGCTTTGAGTTAAAAGTACCGCACATGGGTTGGAACAACTTAGACATAAAGAAACAAGACAGCTCTATAATGAAAAACTCACAAAATGGCGACAGTGTGTATTTTGTGCACTCTTTTTATGCAAAAAACTGTGAAAATGCCACTGTGGCAACGGCAGAGTACGGCATAGACGTTACTGCAACCGTGAGTTGCGGTAATGTTTACGGCTGTCAATTTCACCCGGAAAAAAGTGGAGAAAAAGGGCTTGCCATATTAAAGGCTTTTGCTGAGATTTAGTAATTTATAACGTTAGAACGGAGAAAAACATGTTTATATTCCCTGCGATAGATTTAAAAGATAAAAAAGTTGTGCGCCTTGTTCAAGGCGATTACAACAAAGTGGACACATATAGCGATAATGCCGCGAGCGTTGCTAAAGACTTTGCAAGCAAGGGTGCAAAATTTTTGCACGTGGTGGATTTAGACGGTGCAAAAGACGGTGAACTGTCTAATTACGATGTTGTGGAAGAGATTATAAAGAGTACAGATATGTTTGTGGAAATTGGTGGTGGCATACGCGATTTAAACAGAATTGAGCAATACTTGAATATAGGTGTGGGGCGTGTGATTCTTGGCACAGCCGCAATAAATAACCCTGAATTTTTGCGCAAAGCCGTTGAAAAATACGGCGACAAAATAGCCGTAGGTGTAGATGCCAAAGACGGCTTTGTGGCAACAGACGGCTGGCTCAACGTTACAAAAGTAAACGGCGTTGAGTTTTGCAAAGAGCTTGCCGCAATTGGCGTGAAAAATGTTATTTACACAGACATAGCTTGTGACGGGCTTATGCAGGGCACTAACCTTGAAATTTACAAGGTGTTGCAAGACATAAAAGGGCTTAATATCACGGCAAGCGGTGGTGTTTCAAGCATGGAAGAGATTGAAAAACTGCGTGATATGGGTGTGCACAGTGCAATTGTGGGCAAGGCAATTTATATAGGTGCACTGAATTTGAAAGAAGTTATAAAAATAGCAAGCACATAGAAAAAACACAAAATTGTTTTATAATGATTTGCCCCAAAAGCAAAAATAATATATTAATGCACAAAATTTTGCACAGAGAAACGGAGCCGAAAAAATGATTGCGAAACGAATTATACCATGTCTTGACATACGAGACGGCAGAGTTGTAAAAGGTGTTAACTTCAAGGGTGTGCAAGATGTGCAAGACCCCGTGGAACTTGCGAAAATATACAACAGCCAAGGCGCGGATGAACTTGTTTTTTACGATATAACAGCAAGTTTTGAGCAGCGTGCGCTTTTTACAGACATCTTAAAAAAAGTGGCACAGCAAATTTTTATACCGCTTACAGTAGGTGGTGGCATAAACACGGTTGATGATTTTGACAGAGTGCTAAAGGCAGGTGCAGACAAAGTTAGTGTGAACTCCGGCGCAATAAGAAACCCCGATTTAATAGCACAGGCAGCAAAAAAATATGGGGACCAATGCGTGGTGCTTTCAATGGACGTAGCGCGAGTTAACGGAAAATTCCACCTTTTTGCAAAAGGAGGAAGAGAGGACACAGGCATTGATGCAATGCAGTGGGCTGTTAACGGTGAGTCAAATGGCGCAGGCGAAATTGTGCTAAACAGCATTGACACTGACGGTGTGAAAAACGGTTTTGACAAAGAGATGCTTACAGAGCTTACGAGCAGAGTAAAAATACCAGTTATAGCAAGCGGTGGCGCCGGTAATATGGAGCATTTTAAAGAACTGTTTGAGCTAAAAGGTGTAGATGCAGGGCTTGCGGCAAGCATTTTCCACTTTGATGAGGTTAAGATTACCGACTTAAAACAATATTTGAGCGAGAATGGAATTTTAATGCGGCTTGCTTGATAAGTGGATTTTATCAACAAATTGGTAACCTAAGGTTGCCTCAAATTTGTACTATATATAATATAGCATAGTGTAGCTATGTAAATTTCTATTTATGTTATTTGCAGATAATTTAAAAACAGGCTGTGGTGAAATTTTGCCACAGCTTTTTTTATTGTATTACTAAAATAAAAAAACACACGTAACCGTAATGTAACCCTTGTATTGTATAATATCAACATAAAATGCTTTTGGAAAGAAAATTATTTTGTTTCAACAGCAGCACACACTACGGAATATGGTTAAGGAGAATAGTATGAATAAGAAAATACTACTGAAAAAGTTGCTTTGTCTTGTTCTTTCGTTTGCGTTACTTATGACAAACGTGAGTTACATTTCATTTGCAGAAAGCATTTATGATGCCGAGGGCTATGATGCAAACGGTTTTAATGTAGGCGGGGTAGACCGTGAGGGTTATAACGTAGAGGGCTACAATGCGGCAGGTTTTAACAGACAAGGTTTTAACGCACAAGGTGTAGATGCCGAGGGTTATAACGTAGACGGTTTTAAAGACGGCATTGACCGTGAGGGTTACAACACAGAGGGCTACAATGCGGCAGGTTTTAACAGAGCTGGTTTTAACGCACAAGGTGTAGATGCCGAGGGCTATGATGTAAACGGCTTTAAAGA
>CAYJNL010000020.1:0-526 GCA_964371675.1 uncultured Bacteroides sp.
CAAGCTTTAAAACAAAACTAATATAGGATAAATTAACCTAAAAACCAACACCCTTTAGCAACATTAGAACAATGTAATCGTGAGCGTATGTCATTCTAACTGTTAGCGAGCGATTGTGATTGTTCTTTGTTGCGGACAATGGGCACGGCGTTGGGGGTCCGGGGGTATCGCAAATCCCCGGCGCTTTTGCTTCTTTTCACGCTGAAAAGAAGAACGACACCATGCAAACAGCTTTGAAAATTAAAAATTGCTTAAAAAACAAACTGCACATCTTGCCCAAAAAGACATATTAGCTTTTTGCCAATCGTCAGTACTTTTGCTGCTTTTCACGCTGAAAAGAAGAACGATACAACGCAAGTAGCTTTGAAAATTAAAAATTGCTTAAAAAACAAACTGCACACCTTGCTCAAAAAGACATATTAGCTTTTCGCCAATTTCCAATGCTTTTGCTTCTTTTTACGTTGAAAAGAAGAAGGACACATTGCAAGCAGCCCTTATGTTTACAGGCGCATAAAAAATAGATTTC
>CAYJNL010000020.1:536-54514 GCA_964371675.1 uncultured Bacteroides sp.
AAGGTTTCAACGCAACCACCTTTATACTTTACAACCGCTTAAAAAATACAAACTACCAAAGGCGGCACTTAGGCTTTTTGCCAATCCCCAGTGCTTTTGCTTTTTTTCACGCTGAAAAGAAGCATGACACAATGCACAAGCGTTACAATAAAACAAGCGTTACAATAAAACTAATATAGAATATAACCACCTAAAAACAAATTGTAACGTTTAGCCACCCTGTTTAAAAGCCAAACAGAGTGGCTATCTTAAAACAACACTGCACTAAACCTATCCCCTATCTTCCGCTAGAGCCAAAACCGCCCTCGCCTCTTTGGGTTGTATCCAGTTCATTTGTTAATATAAAATTAGCGCCTACAACAGGCATAATGCAAAGCTGTGCTATTCTATCTTCATTGTTTATCGTATAACTTTCGCTTGATAAATTAACAAGCCCAACGCAAATTTCGCCCCTGTAATCGCTATCAATAACACCAACGCCGTTTGAAAGCGTTATTGCGTGCTTAATTGCAAGGCCGCTACGCGCAAAAACCAGCGCAACATAATTCTCGTTTGGCAAAGCAATTGAAATACCCGTTGGAATAACAACTTTTTCGCCGGGCTTTATTGTGCACGGGCTTTGCAAAACCGCATGTAAATCTGCTGCGGCACTGCCGCTTGTTGCATAAAGTGGCATTTTTGCGCCTTCGCGCACTTTTTTTATTTTTATATCTAATTTTTGCATATTTTAATCCTTGTTATGTATTAGCTAATGCCGAAAATTGTGTTTAATCGGCAAATTTTGGCTGTTTTTTTACTCTGTAATATCGTCAAAATTTACATTACACAAAAGAGTGTTTCATTTTTCCTCCTCTTAGCCGTTAAGGAATAATACGAACCCGTTTTTTATTTAGCCAAAAGCCCAAAAACTGTGGCAGTGCACCTAGTAAGGCGAAAGCCTTACTTCGGCACACTTTCTTGTTTTAGATCTTTTGTCGATATAAAAAATTCTTTGAACCTATTTTGGGCAAATTTTATAATTTAAAGTAATCTACGCCGGCTTTAAACACGCTGTTCGCTTTGTTTGCAGGCACATTTTTGTACAAATGTTCGCCCGCGCGCTCTCGATGGCCCATTTTGCCAAAAACCCTGCCATCGGGGCTAAGAATACCCTCTATCGCAAGCATACTGCCGTTTGGGTTAAAGCGCAAATCCATGGTTGCCTCGTTTTTCAAATCTACATATTGCGTGGCAATTTGCCCGTTATTTATAAGCCTTTCAAGCGTTTTTTCATCGGCAACAAAGCGCCCCTCGCCATGGCTTATGGCAACCGTGCTAATATCCCCAACTTTTGTATTGCTAAGCCAAGGCGATGAATTGCTTGCAATTCTTGTGCGAACAAGCATGCTTTGATGGCGGCCTATTGTGTTAAAAGTAAGCGTTGGGCAACTGGCATCTGTTTTAACAATTTCGCCAAAAGGCACAAGCCCAAGTTTAATAAGCGCCTGAAAACCGTTGCAAATTCCAAGCATAAGGCCATCGCGGTTTTTAAGCAGCTCGTGCACACTTTGTTTAATTGATGGGTTTGTAAAAAATGCATTAATAAGCTTTGCGCTTCCCTCGGGTTCGTCGCCGCCTGAAAAACCGCCCGGCAAAAACACTATTTGACTTTCGTTTATTTTATTTTGCAAAGCTAAGGCGCTTTGCTTTGTTCCCTCGGGCGTAAGGTTGTTTATAACAAAAATGTCGCATACTGCGCCGGCTTCTTGCATAGCTTTTGCGCTATCGTACTCGCAGTTTGTGCCGGGGAACACGGGAATTAAAACGCGCGGTTTTGCGAATTCATCGGCCTTATAAGCTTTGCCTTTATATTTGCGTGCATCGGCTGTATTTTGCGCGCTTATGGTTGTTGTTGTAAGCTGTTTTCGCGCATCTTCGTCGAACAATGAAGAATGTGCAAATTTACCCGCCATGGGTTTTTCATCTTTTGAATAATACGGGAATACACTTGCCAATTTTTGTTCGTATTCGTTTTGTACTATGTCTAAATCTGCAAATTCATTTTCTATTGTGAAAATATATTTTTTAGACGTTTTACCGATGTTTTTAAGTGCCGGTAATTCATTTTCGTTTAAATTATTACATTGTTTATTTAAAATTTGAACGGCATTTAAATATGCGTTTTCATCTTCAAATTCTAATATAAAACCACCAATTTGTGTTTGTAAAACATCAATTTTATTCACGTTTTCATTAGCTGTAAAACCAATTCGGTTGCCCATTCCCATTTTTATTATTCCGGCGGCAATGCCGGCGCTATCAAGCGCCCATGCGCTTTTAGCCAGCTTTTGCTCGCAATATTGTTCTATCGCCGAAAAAACCGCATTTTGGCTTTTTTCGCATGGTAAGCCGTTTTTGTTTATATTTGGGCTTATTAACGCAACAACGCTATTTTCGCCTTTAAATTCGGGCGAAATTACATGGTTTGCATCGCCGTGTGCAACGGCAAAACTAACCAATGTAGGCGGCACATCTATTTGTTCGAAAGTGCCGCTCATGCTGTCTTTTCCGCCAATGGAGGCAACGCCGTAATGCAGCTGCGTGCTAAGTGCGCCCAAAAGCGAGCTTACCGGTTTGCCCCAGCGTTTTTCATTCGTGCCAAGGCGCTCGAAATATTCTTGGAAAGTTAAATACATGTTTTTTGTTTTAAAGCCTGTTGCAATAAGCTTTGCAACGCTTAAAACAACGGCATAGTATGCGCCGTTATAAGGGTTTTGCGTGCTGATAAATGGGTCGTATCCAAACGCCATGGCGCTACATGTGTTTGTGTTTGCGTTTAAAACAGGCAGTTTTGCAACCATGCTTTGCGTGGGCGATGTTTGTGTAATGCCGCCAAAAGGCATAAGAACACTGCCAGCACCTATGGTTGAATCAAAACGCTCTGCAAGGCCTTTTTTACTGCAAACGTTTAAATCTGCCATTAAATTGCAAAGCGAATTTTGCAAATTTTTGCCCGCTTTTTGTGCGTTTGCAATTTGCGGATAGATTGTTTGCACATCGCTGTTTTGCGGCTTTTCGATGCATGCTTTTGCAAATTTATCTGCGCCATTTGTGTTTAAAAATTCACGGCTGATATCGCAAATTACATTGCCGTTCCAGTGCATAACAAGGCGTTTTTCCTTTGTAATTTGCGCAACAACGCAGGCGTTCAAATTTTCATTTTGTGCGGCTTTTATAAATTCATCTGTGTTTTTAGCCTCTATAACAACGGCCATTCGCTCTTGGCTTTCGCTTATTGCAAGCTCTGTGCCGTCTAGGCCATCGTATTTTTTTGGTACTTTGTCTAGGTTTATAACAAGGCCGTCTGCAAGCTCACCAATGGCAACGCTAACGCCGCCTGCGCCAAAGTCGTTGCAGCGTTTTATAAGCAAAGTAATATCTTTGTTTCTAAAAAGGCGTTGCAATTTGCGCTCTTCGGGGGCATTGCCTTTTTGCACTTCCGCGCCGCAGTTTTCAAGGCTTTCTAGCTTGTGCGCTTTCGAGGAACCCGTTGCGCCACCACAGCCGTCGCGCCCTGTTGCGCCGCCTATCAAAACAACAACATCGCCCTCGCACGGCTCTTCTCTTCGCACGGCATCTAACGGAACCGCGCCCACAACAGCGCCTATTTCCATGCGTTTTGCCATATATCCATCGTGGTAAATTTCGTCTACAAGGCCTGTTGCAAGGCCAATTTGGTTGCCATAGCTTGAATACCCTGCCGCCGCAGTTTGCACCAATTTGCGCTGAGGCAATTTACCTTTTAATGTTTGATTAACAGGAACAAGGGGGTTTGCCGCACCTGTAACACGCATTGCTTGGTATACATATCCACGGTTTGCCAATGGGTCGCGTATCGCGCCGCCAATACATGTTGCCGCACCGCCGAACGGCTCTATTTCCGTTGGGTGGTTGTGCGTTTCATTTTTAAAAAGCAGTAGCCAATCTTCATCGTTGCCGTTTACATCTACTTTTATGTTCACGCTACATGCGTTAATTTCATCGCTTTCGTCTAAATTTTTAAGTATGCCTTGCTTTTTTAGATATTTTGCGCCAATGGTTGCCATATCCATAAGCGTTATTGGTTTTTTATCAATTTTATTTGCGTGAATTTCCTCTCGCAATTGTTTATATTGTAAAAATGCATTGTTTATAGTTTCGTCTTCTATTTCAATATCGGTTAAAACCGTGCCAAAAGTGGTATGGCGGCAATGGTCGCTCCAATAGGTGTCTATCATTCTAATTTCTGTAATTGTTGGGTTACGGTTTTCGCTTTTAAAATAATTTTGGCAAAATAGTAAATCGGCATCGTCCATAGCAAGGCCGAATTCATCGCGCATTTGCGATAATTCTTGCTTGTTTTTTTGAATAAAACCGTTTAAAATTTGCACATTTTTCGGCATTGGATATTGCGTTTTTAACGTTTGTTTTTCGCTTAAATTTGCCTTTCTTGCCTCAACAGGGTTAATTAAATGTTTTTCAATTTGCATAAGCTCTTTTGCGGAAATATCGCCGTATAGCAAGAAAATTTTGGCATAGGCTACATTTGGTCGCTCTTCACAGCTTATAAGCTGAATACACTCGGCGGCGCTTTGTGCGCGTTGGTCGAACTGGCCGGGCAAAAATTCTACCGCTATGATATTCGCTTTGCTTTCATCGCTGTTTTGGGCAAGTTGCAATGTGCTGTATACTTCGTCTACCTGCGGCTCGTTAAACACAATATCAACGCATTTTAAAAACAAATCTTCGCTTATACCCTCAACGTCGTATCTGTTTAAAACACGCAGAGCTTTCACGCTTTCTATGCGCAAAAAATAGCGAATTTCATGCAAAATATCTGCCGCATTAGCGGCGTACTCTTGTTTTTTTTCTACATAAATGCGATGAACCATGTTATTCTCCTTTAAATAATAAATTTTAGGCAAGTGAAATGTTAAGATTGAATAGTTAAAAATTATCAAGGCATGTTGCTACTGTTTTTTGCAACAAAGGCAGACGTAAAATCTGCCAAAAGATGCGCTATGAGTGGTAGTGTCAACACGCCCTAGATAAGGCGCTTTGCAAGGCCGTAATTTTTCACTTTTACTGTTTTTTATTAACACATGTGTTTTGCACACTTTATTGGGTTGTTTTTTTACAGGCATTTTGCCGCAATGTCGCTTCGCATATATGCGCCCTCAAACTTTATTTTATTTGCGGCTTCATATGCTTTTTCAACGGCTTGTTTAAGCGTTGTTGCCTTTGCGCTAACGCCTAAAACACGCCCGCCGCTTGTTGATAAAACATCGCTGTTTATCGCTGTGCCTGCGTGGTAAACCGTGGCATCTGCATTTAAAACTTGCCCGTTTTCAAGGCCGTTTATCAACTTGCCTGTTTCATATTTTTCGGGGTAGCCTTTGCTGGAAAGCACAACGCAGGCCGCATGTGCGCTTTCAAATTCAACATTTATTTGGCTTAAAGTGCCATTTGTGCAAGCTTGCATTATGCAAAGCAAATTGCTTTTTAAAAGCGGAAGAACAACTTGCGTTTCAGGATCGCCAAAGCGGCAATTATACTCTATAACTTTAGGGCCGTTTGGCGTTAGCATTAAGCCAAAATAAAGGCAACCTTTAAAGGTGCACCCCTCTTTATTCATGGCGTTAATTGTTGGTAAAAATATTGTTTGCATGCATGTTTTTGCAATTTCTTCGTTGTAATAAGGGTTTGGCGCAATTGTGCCCATGCCGCCCGTGTTAAGGCCAGTGTCGCAATCGCCAATTCGCTTATGGTCCATACTGCTAAGCATTGGAACAAGCGTTTTGCCATCGCAAAAACATAAAACGCTAACCTCTGGCCCTGTTAAAAATTCTTCAACAACAATTTTGTTGCCCGATGCACCGAATTTGCCCTCTTGCATTATCTCTTTAATTGCAATTTGCGCCTCATTTTTATCTTCGCAAATTATTACGCCTTTGCCAAGCGCAAGGCCGTCGGCCTTGATAACAACAGGGAATGTTTCAAGCTTATCAATATAATCGAGTGCGATTTTCGCGTCATCAAACGCAAAATAATCCGCGGTTGGAATATTGTATTTTTTCATTAAATTTTTGCTAAAAACCTTGCTGCCCTCAATTTGTGCCGCCGCTTTGCTTGGCCCAAATGCCGGAATTAAGGCTTTTGAAAATTCATCAACTGCGCCTAAAACAAGCGGGTCATCAGGGGCAACAACAACATATTCTATGCCGTTGTTTTTGGCAAAATCAACAAGGGCATCAATTTCTGTTGCTTTTATGGGAACGCAAGCCGCATCATAAGAAATGCCTCCATTGCCGGGCGCACAAAAAATTTCATGCGCAGGATCATCTTTTTTTAACTTTCTGATTATCGCGTGTTCACGGCCGCCACCGCCTATAACAAGAAGTTTCATTTTATACCCCTTTTTTAATGGTGGAACAGCCTTAAGCCGTTGCACGCCATAACAATATTATATTTATCACATGTGCTAATAACATGTTCATCACGAATAGAACCACCCGGCTGAACAATAGCGCTAACGCCACTGCGATGTGCACGCTCGATATTATCGCCAAACGGGAAAAACGCATCGCTTCCAAGGCAAACGCCCGTAACATTTGCCAAAAAAGCACGTTTTTCTTCGCTTGTAAGCGCTTTTGGTTGCTGTGTAAATTTTTCTTGCCACACATCATCGCCTATTACATCAAGGTAATCCTCGCTGATGTAAACATCAATTGCGTTATCTCTATCGGCACGTTTTATATTGCTTACAAAGGGTAAATTTAGCACTTTTGGATGCTTTCTAAGTTGCCAAATATCCGCTTTGCCGCCGGCTAGGCGTGTGCAGTGAATTCTACTTTGTTGGCCTGCGCCAACGCCTATAACCTGGCCGTCTTGCACAAAGCAAACGCTGTTACTTTGTGTATATTTAAGCGTTATTAAGGCAACGCTTAAATCCCTAATTTGTTCTTTTGTAAGCTGTTTGTTTTTTGTAACTATGTTTGAAAATGTGTTTTCATCAATTTTAAAATCGTTTCTTTTTTGCGTAAATGTTACGCCGAATATTGTGCGTTTTTCTTCGTCTGCCGGGATGTAATTTTCATCAATTTGCACAACATTATAGCCGCCTTTGCGCTTTGCGCTTAAAATTTCAAGCGCCTTTTCACTGTAAGAGGGCGCAATAACGCCATCGCTAACCTCGGGCGATATCAATTTCGCGGTAATTTCATCACATTCATCGCTAAGGGCAATCCAATCGCCAAAACTGCTCATTCTATCGGCGCCTCGCGCCCTTGCGTATGCACATGCAATGGGCGATTCATTTATATTTTCCACGTGGGCGGTAAAATAAATTTGTTTTAAAACATCGCTTAAAGGCAAGCCTAAAGCCGCGCCGGCAGGGCTTACATGTTTAAAAGATGCCGCCGCCGCAAAGCCTGTTGCACTTTTAAGTTCTTTTACCAATTGCCATGCGTTAAGCGCATCTAAAAAATTTATATAACCGGGTTTTCCGTTTAAAACGCTAACGGGCAAATTCGCTTGCGAAGCGCCGCTTTCCATGCAAATTCCGGCCGGTAATTGGTTTGGGTTTGTGCCGTATTTAAGCGCAATTTCTTTTTGCATCATTTTCATACCCCTTTAAACTATTTTGTATTTGTTGATGATTTTTTGCTCGAACTTGCCTGTTTTTAAATTAATATATCTAACAAAAAGGCTAATTTTATTTTCCTCGTTAAGGCTTTTCCAAATATTGTTTGCAAATTTATTTATATCGCCTTTAATTTCAATTGTTAGCGGTTCGCCCCAAAAGCTTGGCAATGGCTCTTCGTTTGCACGGTATGTGTGAATAAAGCGCCCTTCACCGTTTTCAAAATTGCTGTATTCGTAAAAATTGCGCACAGTTGTTTTTTCATTTCCCATGCTGGTTTTTAAAATGCTTACCTTACATTTCATTTCGCCGTTTTTCACCTTAACGGCTGCGCTTATTCTTGGCGTAAAATGCGGGCCGTCGGGCTCGAACGTGCGTATGCGCAGGCTTTTGGAGAAACTTGTTTTTTGCTTTAAGCCATTATATATCGTATCTGTTTGGTCGCCATTTGTGAGAATATGTGTTTTTTTATAAACTTTACAAGGCGCATAAATAATAAGTGATGGGTCGGTTAATTTGCTCTCGTCTGCAGCTTTTGTAATAATTCCGTTTTTGTTTTCAACAAAAACCCTGTTGCGGCTGTTTTCGCTTCTTCCCATAATAAAATACGCCATAACGGCAAATTCACCACATGCGCTTTTGCCTGTAATTATGCCGCGGCCGGGGTATTCATTGGCGCAAAGTTCTGCTGTTAAGTTTAATTTTTGCATATTAATCTCCATTCTGTGCAAGGGCACAAATAGTTTTGAAAATCTCCATACAGAACGGAGATTAATTGGCATGTGCGTAGCCCCGCCATTTTAATAATTAATTAGCGTGATTTTTCACTCTAAACCTCTATCCTTAAAAATCAACCGTCAGCGGGTTTCCTTGCGCATTAAATAAACCCTGTAAATAATCTTCGTTTAAAACTTCTGCCAAATTATCGCTTTCTACCGCAAGTTTTGCGCAAATCAACGCATACACCCTATCAGAACCGTGAAAACCATCAAGGTACATCTCATCTGTGGTTTCCTGTAGGTGTGTGTAGTCAAAAAGCTCATAGCCGTACTGCTCAAAAATTGGCAGTAACGTAGGATAAATAAGCTGCATGTACACATAATTTCCGCTATTTATCAGTTGCGTGTTAATTGTAGGCGCATAGGGTGGCAAAAATGCTGTAACCTCTATGGAGTTTTCCTTGCAAAACTTTAAAATTTTATCAATCTCGGCAACAGAATCTTCGCTTATAAAATCTGCATACTCAAAGTGGTTTGTATTGTTTGCTATGCGCCACAAAACGTTTTGCACGTTTTCAAGCGGCACTTTTTCACCCTCTAGTACGTCTGTGCCATTTAAATAAGAGCCGTCGCTTGTAAAGCCTGCGTCCCTTAGCACGGCAGATATTCCAACAAGGCTTTGCGGTGCTGTTAGTGTACGCTGCAAGTCAATTCTACCCTCGCCAAACGCATTTATAACTTGGCGCGTTACGGAGTAATATTCGCTGATATCAATTTTCCCGTGCTCATAGTCAAGCGTGTCGCGCTCTTTGTCAAACTCGTATGTGTTGCCGTTAAAAAGGTTTTGGTCTAGCACTAAAACAAGCTTTTCAGGCAGAGACTCTTTTGGCAGTTTGCTCAAAAAATTATACCCCTGTGGTAAATACGGCAGTGCACCACCAGCGTTATAAAAGCTGTCTGTATCAAAAAACTCACCACGAAGTTGCATACTGCGCGAAGTGCCGAAAACAAGCAACTCTGCGCCTTTTTCTGCCGTCATAGCGTGCTTGTATGAGAAATCTTCATACCTAAACCCAAGCCCGAAAAGCTCTGTTTCGCCGCTCATTGTGCTCTTTACAACAGTTGAAGTGTGAGTTAGCTCACCACTTTTTACTGCAATAAACACAAAAAATAAGCAAAAAAGCAAAACAGGCAAGAGGAATAATATTACATTTTTCAAAAAACGGTGCATACAGATTTTTCCCCTTTAAAATTGAAAATATATAAAAGATGTTGCCCCAAGAGGTGCATAAATAATTACAGCAAATAATAAAACGTAGCAAAGCGCAAGCCTCACGGGTGGTTTTAAGCAGTTAACCCATTGCACAAAGCCTTTGTCTTTGCACTTAAAGTCAATAAACATCGCGAGGGCTGTAAACATTAATATGCGTATTATCTCGAAATTTTCAAAGCCCAACACCGCCACAGCAAAAAGCCAAGACGACTGCGACAGTGAAAACCCAACAGGCATTTGTTTGAACATGCCAAGTGCTTGCTGTAAACTGCTTGCGCCAAAAAATACCCACGCACACGTTACAAGCACAAAAGTTATTACTATTTTGCAAAACGTTACAATAAAAGAGCTTTCTTTAAGCTTAATTTTAGCAAGAGCCGTGCTTTTTATGCCGCTTGTAAGCCTACCGACCACTTGAAAAACGCCATGCAGTAGCCCCCACACAATAAATTGAAAGCCGGTGCCGTGCCAGATACCGCTTATAAGGAAGGTTAGCATAATATTCACATAAGTGCGCACCTTGCCGCGCCTACTGCCACCAAGTGGAAAATAAACGTAATCACGCAAAAAAGTAGACAGTGATATATGCCACCTTGCCCAAAAATCCTTAATAGATGTGGAGAAATACGGGCTGTTAAAGTTTTGTGCAACGTCAAAACCAAGCAAGTTCATACAGCCTATTGATATGTCGCTGTAGCCCGAGAAATCGCAATAAATTTGCACGGAGTAAAGCACTGCCGCCAAAATTACGGCAGGCCCTGTAATAACGAAGTGGCTCTCAAAACCAATTATTATATGCTTACTTAAAGCGTCTGCTATAAGCAATTTTTTAAATAATCCAAACAAAACAAGGCGTGCGCCGTTTACTGCTTTGTTGTAGTCTAATTTTTTTATGGGGTTTTCAATTTGTTCTAAAAGCTCTTTTGGCCTTTGTATAGGCCCTGAGGTAATTTGTGTAAAAAAAGTAACATACACTGCATATTTTCCAAAGTGTTTACACGCTGTAATGTTGCCTTTGTAAACGTCAACAAGATATGCAATTATTTTAAATGTAAAAAAGCTTAAACCAAGTGGTGTAAGGCGCGAAAAAAAGCTTTCTTGCCCGAAAAGCAAAAGTGCACTGTCAGCATATTTGAAGAATAAAAGCGGAGTTAATGATATTGTTACAATAAAGAAAAGCCACAATTTACCGCGTTTTTTTTGCGAGGTAAGCAAGCCTAACACAAAAGAAACAACTGTGCATATGCACAAAATTGCAAGCATACCAAAACCAAAGAGCGAATAAAAAATGAGTGACGCCAAAAGTAGCACGCCCCATTTAAACCTCTGTGGGCAAATATAATAAAGCGCAAATGCTGCGCAAAAAAAGCCGAGATATAAAACAGATGTAAACTGCAAATTACGTCTCCTTTTTCATAAAAAATGTGTTTGCCTTTGAGTTAAGAAATTTTCAACCAACCAAAGACCTGCAAAAACCGAAAGAAATTCCTGATTAGCCAAACCGAGGTAATACCGCATGTATTGATGAGCATTTTTGTCACATGCTGCGGAAATTTTGCCCGCAATTTTTGTGAGGGTTAACCGGGGGGTGCTCCGGTAAATTTGCCCTATAAGTATAGCAGTATGCGTTGAAAAAGTCAATTTTATAAAGGTTTTGAGCGCATAAAAAGCTTGCTGTTTTTTCTATTGGCAGTATTTTTTAATAATCAAGTAAAAAATAACTGACTATTCACAAAATATTCTTAAATTTGTAGTATACTATATAGATACAGTCTCCGCTGAGCCGATGTCGGAGACTACTGCACATTAAAATGAGCAAAAACAAAGTCGGCAGAATGGAGATTTTTTGTAAATGGCAAGCCCAAGATATACATTGAACATACAGCCCGAAGAGCCCGAGGTAAAAAGGGAATTAACAAAAAAAGAAAAAGCTGATAACTTTTGGCATTATCATAAATGGTATTTTATAGCAGGCGCAATTACACTTATTTTTGTAGCATTTATGCTCCATGATATTTTAAATGTAGAGCACCCTGATATGCAAATTGCAGTGTTGTCAGAGCAAGCCTTGCCGGAGGATGCACTGCACTCTCTTGAGGCAAGCCTTACACCACTTGTGAGCGATATAAATGGTGATGGCAAAACAATTTTAAGTGTTGTTCAGTACAATGTTACACTTACAGATGAAAGTGAGCAAGAAGTGCAGAGCGATAGCACATCAGATGATTTTGCACAGCAAGCGGCTACAGCGCAAGACCCATACGTACAAATGGCATCTGTAACACAGCTTTCAGTGGACTTGCAAGCGGGCGACACCATGATTTTTATAGCGGACGACATTGAAAAATACCAGACAGCGTATGGAATGTTTGCATATAACGACAAAACAGCACCCGAAGACGGGGATTTAAGCAGAGTGGACGAGATTGGCATTGCGTGGGAAGATAGCGACATGCTTAAAACCCTAGAACTTGGCACTATCTCTGACGGCATGGGCACAGACTATATTGTACAAGACTTTTTTGAAAACTACACTGTTGCAATGAGAGTATACGAGGGCACACAGCTTGAGCAAGACGGTGAAAAAGCAGCTGTTTATGAGAATTCTTCGGCTATTTTTGAGCAAATACTTGGTTAAAGCAATACAAAAATCGGTGTGGCAAAATTTAATGTTAAGCTAATGGTTGCACTTAACCGAGTAGTTGTTGAGGGTTTAAATTTAAAATTTTAATTTTTATACTAAGGCTAGCCAAGCCGATGCGTAGTATGCAGTTTATACATGTTTATGACTAAGTCATTTACCATACACACTATTCCTGCACAAAAAATTTATGGAGGGTTTTAAATGTACAACCAAGAAAATCTTTTTAAACAAAAAAAATATCTTCAACTTTTGTCTCAAAGCTATACAAGCATACAGGCTGCGTGCACTGAGATAATAAACCTTTCCGCAATACTGAATTTACCAAAAGGCACCGAGCATTTTATAAGCGATTTGCATGGCGAGTATGAAATTTTTACCCACATAGTTAAAAACGCCTCGGGCTCAATAAAGCGTAAAATTGATACATGCTTTGAAGACAGTATAAGTGAACAAGAGAAAAAACTACTTTCAACAATTATATATTACCCACAAGAAAAACTTGCTTATTTAAAGGCAAGCGGCTTTTGCACAAAAGAATGGTATACAAAAACACTTATGCAGCTTGTGCTAATTTGCCGTGTTGTAACATCAAAATACACGCGCAGTAAAGTGAGAAAAACCTTGAGCGAAGATTTTATATACATAATTGATGAGCTCCTTTACACCGATAACTTTGAGATAAATAAGCAAGAGTATTTTTCTAAAATCATCAACACAATCATAGATATAGATAGAGCAGACCATTTTATTATAGAAATATCTAACCTTTTGCAAAAACTTGTGGTAGACAGGCTGCACATTATAGGCGATATTTATGACAGAGGTTTTGGTGCACATTTAATTTTAGAAGACTTGATGCGCCATAATAATGTAGATTTTCAGTGGGGCAACCACGACGTGGTGTGGATGGCGGCATCACACGGGCACACGGCAAGCATAGCAAACGTTGTGCGCAACAGCATACGGTACAATAACTTTAACAGCCTTGAAGAGGGCTACGGCATAAATGTACGCCCATTGGCTGTTTTTGCAATGCAGCAATATGCAGACGACGAGTGTGAAAACTTTATGCCAAAAATACTTGGCGAAAACGAGCATGAAACAAGCATTGACAAGAAAAACGCACTGCTTACCGCAAAAATAAACAAGGCAATAACAATAATTCAGCTTAAACTTGAGGGACAAATAATAAAAAACCGCCCTGAGTTTAACATGCAAGACAGGTTATTGCTTGACAAAATAAACACAGAGCTAAAAACAGTTGTAATTGACGGCAAAACATACGACGTTTGCGACTGCAAACTACCCACAGTAAACGAAAATGACGTTTATGCACTAACCGCGGAAGAGAAAAGTGTTATGAAACAGTTAAAGTTGTCTTTCATGCACAGCAAGCTGTTGCAAAAACATGTTAATTTCTTATACAAAAACGGTGGAATCTACAAAATATGTAACAGTAATTTGCTGTACCACGGGTGTATTCCCATGAACGAGGACGGTTCTTTTACTAAATTTAACAGTAAAAACGGGCAGTATTACGGCAAAAATTTACTAAGTTTAAGTGATAAATTGTGCCGCAGTGCACAACATGCAACAGGGGAGGAAAGAGACTTTGGGCTTGACTTTATGTGGTATTTGTGGTGCGGGCCCGTTTCGCCACTTAACGGCAAGAAAAAAATGACAACGTTTGAGCGCACTTTTATAAAAGACAAATCAACATGGCAAGAGCCGAAAGACCCATATTACAGCCACATAACATTGTCTAAAACTGCCGATAGAATTTTAAACGAGTTTGGTATGAACATTGATTGTTCCCACATTGTCAATGGGCATGTGCCTGTAAATATTAAAAAGGGAGAATCTCCAATAAAAGCAGGTGGCAAGGTGCTTATTATTGATGGCGGCATTGCAAAAGCTTACCAAGAAGTTACGGGCATCTCGGGCTATACACTAATTTCAAACAGTTATCAACTGCTTATTTCTGAACATTACCCATTTAAAGGTGTTGAGCAAGTTATTGAAAACGACGACGATATGCACTCAAAAAATATACTTGTGGAAGAATACAATAGGCGCATGACTATTGCCGACACAGATGTGGGCGAGGCTATCACAAACAAGATATATGACCTAGAGCAACTTGTGGAGGCTTATAAAACAGGGCTTATTGTACAAAGCTGAAATGCACAATAACACGGGTGTTGATTTTACACCTAATTTGGTGTATACTGTTATTATCGAAAACAAAAACTTATATAAATTTTGGAGGTTTTGCAAATGCTTGTAAACGCAACACAAATGCTACAAAAAGCTAGTGAGGGCAAATACGCAGTAGGTCAATTTAACATTAACAATTTAGAGTGGACAAAGGCAGTTTTAACAGCCGCACAAGAGATGAACAGCCCTGTTATTTTGGGTGTATCAGAGGGTGCCGGCAAATATATGACAGGTTACAAAACAGTTGCCGCAATGGTAGATGCAATGGTGGATTCTCTTGGTATTACAGTACCGGTTGCACTACACCTTGACCACGGTAGCTACGAGGGTGCAGTTGCATGTATAGAGGCAGGTTTCAGCTCTGTAATGTTCGACGGTAGCCATTATTCTTTTGAGGAAAATGTAGAAAAAACTAAAGAGCTAGTTAAACTTGCTCACGATAAAGGTGTTTCAATTGAGGCAGAAGTTGGCAGCATAGGCGGCGAGGAAGACGGCGTTGTTGGCAATGGAGAAATTGCAGATGCTAAAGAGTGCGCACAGATTGCTGAGCTTGGCATTGATTTCTTGGCAGCAGGCATTGGTAACATCCACGGTGTTTACCCTGATAACTGGGCAGGCCTTGCATTTGATGCACTTGAGGAAATTAACAACGCAACAGGCACAACTCCGCTTGTATTACACGGTGGCACAGGCATACCTGAAGATATGATTAAAAAGGCAATTAGCCTTGGCGTATCAAAAATTAATGTTAATACAGAGTGCCAGCTAACATTTGCCGCAGCTACAAGAGAGTACATTGAGGCAGGCAAAGACCAACAAGGCAAAGGCTTTGACCCACGCAAACTTTTAGCACCTGGCACATCTGCTATTGTAGATACTGTTAAAGAGAAAATTACTTTATTTGGCTCACAAGGCAAAGCATAGTTTTAAGTTTACTTAAAAGCATTGTTGAAAATATATATGGGGATATCACACATGTGTGATATCCCCATATTTTTATGTTTTAATTATAATATGCAAATATTAAAATTCGCCCTTTTCACGCAGTATTTTAAGCTGTAACACAGCGCTTACTGTTTTGCTGTCTGTTATCTCACCGTTTAACACCATGTTTACGGCATCTTCCAAAGGCAGTTTGAAAACAGATACAAACTCGTCCTCGTCGGGGTTTTGCTGTGTTTTGCTCAAATTTTTAGCGGCGTAAATATATATTATTTCGTTGCAGTAGCCACAAGTTGGTATAACTGTGCCAAGGCTTTTGTAATCGTTTGCAATAATCCCGGTTTCCTCGGCAAGTTCACGTTTTGCCGTGTTAAATGGGTCTTCGCCAAGTTCAAGCTTGCCTGCCGGTATTTCTATTAGCTCTTTTCCCAGTGCATATCTGTATTGGCGCACAAGGTATATTTCACCATTGTCATCAATAGCGGCTACACCTGCACCGCCATTGTGGTGTACAACTTCTCGCAAAGATGTGCTGCCGTTTTCAAGTTCCACTGTATCTTTTGTAACTTTAATTACCTTGCCATCAAAAATATTTTCACTGCTTAGTTTTTTCTCAAAATGAGGCATTTTACGGTTTCCTTTCTTCGGGTTTTATCTCACAGTGTACACTCTCTATTATTCTGTCGCTTGCTTTTAGCACGGTGAATAATATGTCGTTAAACCGCACACAAGCTTTTTCGTCTTTTTCCGGAATATGCCCCAATTTGTCGAATACAAAGCCACCCACTGTGTCTACCCCAAAGTCAAATTCTTCGTCGTCTGTGAGTGATATGCCCAAATGTTCAAATAGTTCTTCAAGGTCTGCACTGCCTGTTGCTATAATACTGCCGTCTTTTTGCTTTTGGAAATCTTCTGTTTCGTCGTCAAATTCGTCTTGGATATTGCCAACAATTTCTTCCAGAATATCCTCCATTGATGCAACACCGCTTGTGCCGCCATATTCGTCTACTACCACGGCTATCTGCATACGTTTTGTTCTAAAGTCTATCAGCAGTTCTCTCGCCGGTCTTGCTTCAGGTACAAACATTGCATCACGCATGAAATTTGTTACAGGCAAGTTTGCTTTTTCATCGTCGTCCCACACTGCAAAAAGGTCTTTTGCGTATACTATGCCTTCTATTTCGTCCATTGTTTTGTGGTATACCGGTAAGCGGCTTACGCCGTGTTTTGCCGCAAGTACTATTACGTCGTTTACTGTTGCTGTGTCCGGTACGCCAATAACTTCTTTACGGTGTGTCATTATTTCGCCTGCTGTAACGTCGTCAAGCTCTACTATGTTTGTTATCATTTCTTTTTGCTGTTCGTTTATAACGTCGTCTTGCGCCACGTCGTCTACCAAGTTTAAAAAGTCTTCTTCTGTTACGTCTTCTACTACTTTAAAGTTTAGCATTTTAAATATAAGCAGTGCCGGTGATGAAAAAACCGCACCCACAGGGCGAAAAAGTGCAAAACTTTCTTCTTCGTCTTTGCCATGGAGTGCGCCGAAAGATGCTGTTATCACCCCTAATATAAAGAGCCCTACAAGGCTTATTATTGCGAAAACTAAATGTGTTGGCTCTTTAAATATTTCCAATAGTGCGTATATGAAAACCGCCAATGAAAAAAGTGTGCAAAGGACAACGCCGCAAAAACGTGATGAGAAACCTATGTTTAGTTGCTGTTGTTTCTCACTGTCGTTTGCGTATAGTGACCCGGCACACCAAGTTAAGACAAGCGATAATACACCACTTGCCGCTAATATTAAAATGTTAAGACCATCGGGGTCCATTTATATTACTCTCCCTCCACGCTTTTTTGAAAAAAAGCTTAGCAAAAAACTTAAAACATGGTTGGTTTTGTTTTTTGGTTGGTTTGTTTAATAATGTTTTGCTTGGCTTTGTTCTTTGCGCTTTTATAAAAAGCTTAGCAAAACAAGATTGTATAGTATTATTATAATACTATACAATCAAAATGTAAATATGTCAATAAAAAGGTTTGCGCAAATTTTAATTTGTGCGCAAAATTGTAGGGGCAACCTGTGGTCGTCCGCAAGGTTTTCTCAAACCCACCTTGTGCGCCAATTTGTAGGGGCGCCCCTGTGTGGGCGCCCGAGGCTACAAAAAATATTTACACGCTACGCTATATTACTTAGCGTCATTGCTGTCAAAACCGTCGCCACACTCAGGGCAGAATTTTGGTGGGTTTTTGGGGTCTTCCGGTTTCCAGCCGCACTTATCGCACTGATATAGCGGTGCGCCTGCGGGTTTTGGTTTGCCGCAATTTTGGCAGAACTTGCCCTTGTTAACTGCTTCGCATTCACATTTCCAGCCGTCATCAGGTTTTTGTTTGCCGCAATTGTTGCAGAATTTACCTGCATTTGCCTTGTTGCCACACGCACAGTCCCAGCCGCCTGCCGCAGGTGCTTGTGCAGCTTGCGGTGCTTGTTGTGGTGCTTGCGGTTGAGCAGGTGCTTGCTGCTGTTGTTGCCCCATGGCAAAAAGATTTTGTGCATTCATACCGCCTGCGCCGTTTGCCATGTTCATGCCGGCAAAGCCCATAAATGCACCACCGCCACCTTGGTTATTAGCCGCGTCGCGCATTGCCTCTGCTTGTGCACCAACAAGGTGTGCCGCCGCCATTTTGGGGTTGCGGAATGTTGCATTGCGCTGTACTTCTTGCAACATAGCCATATCTTCGTCGCTAACACTAATGGCAACACCAAATGAGAAAACCTTAATGCCCCTTAACTGTGACCATTTTGTGCTTAAAACTTCGTTCAAGGCCGTTGCAATATCGTCTGTATGAGCTGTTAGCTCGCTATACCTTATGCCCATTGCCGAAATTTTTGCAAACGCCGGTTGAAGTGCCGTAACAAGCTCTGTTTTTAGCATACCGTCAAGCTCTGTGCGCATAAAATCTTCTGTAACATTGCCACTTACGTTTGTGTAAAACAGCATTGGGTCAATAATTTTGTACGAAAATTCGCCGTGACAACGCACGCCAATTTCAACATCAAGCCCAATATTTTCATAAATAACCCTAAACGGCACTGCATTAGGTGTGCCGTATTTATTGCCCCTAATTTCTTTTGTGTTAAAGTAATAAACTCTTTGGTCACGTGGGGGTTCACCGCCAAAAGTAAACCTTTTACCAAGGTTTTTAAAGCTGTCTATGATGCCTGTGCCAAGCCCACCGTAAAAAATTGTAGGCTCTGTTGATGAATCATATGTAAACTCGCCCGGCTCTGCACAAATTTCCGCAATTTTGCCGTTGTCTACAATTATCATACATTGACCATCAGCAACAGCTATAACACTGCCGTTGCTTATAATGTTGTCGTCGCTCTTTGTGTTAGATGAACGACCGCCCGTTTTTTTTGTACCTCGTGTGAGAAGTACGTCGCTGTCCATAGAGTCGCATGTGAAAAACTCGCGCCATTGGTCGGCTAAAACGCCACCTGCCGCACCTGTTAATGCCTTAATTAAACCCATAGTGAACCTCCCTAAATATATGTTTGTTATATTATATAGCGTTTTTGCGCTATTAATTTCTTATTATAATTTAATAACTTTAAACTCGCACAAAACGGCGTTAATTAACTGTTATTTTTTTACCCTTATCTGCACACCAAGCGCCGTTAAATCTCGCGCCAGTTGCGATGCCGATGTGAATTGCAGAGATTTTATACCTACTTTTTCTGCACTCTTCACATTTGCAAGCGTATCGTCAATAAAAATGCACTCGCTTGCACTTAAAGAAAATTTGCGCATTGTACCGAGGAAAATTTTCGGGTCCGGTTTTACAAGTTTTGCATCACAAGATGCCACCCCACCCTTAAAAACAGGCCAAAACCTGCGTGCTTTTAGCTTTGCCAAAATATCGTGCGCTATGTTAGACAGATAATAAATATTATATCCATTGCGTGCAAGCATTGCCATTAGCCTTACTGTGTCTTCTTTTGAACGAAGCATGTCTTCCCAATCATTAATTAGCATACTTACCTCGTATGCACGGCCAATTTCTTTTGCATCTGCCATCATTATTTTGTTGCCCTCTTCGCGCGTAATAAGGCCGCAGTCCATATCTCTCCATGCTTTACTGCCGAAAGTTATGTTGAAAATCTCGTTTTCAAGTTCCTCGTTTAGTAGCCTTTCCATCAAAAACTCGCGTGGTATAAATTCTACCACAACACCGCCAAGGTCAAAAATAATATTTTTGTACATCATATCACCTCTTGGAGCTATTCAAAATAACCATATTAAAAAACGGAGCAAAATTGTTGCTAATAATGCCAAAACTCAAAGCAACATTGTGCATATTAACGAAAATTTTTGTAACATTTGATATTAATTTTGCCAATGCTTTTTGTAAAGACTATTTTTTTGGTAGCCCCCCTTTATTATATACTTTTTTTTGTTTTTTGTAAACATTTTTATAATTTGTGCATAATTTTAGCACGTTATAGCGTATATATATATAACAGTAATCTTAAACTATGTGCCTTTAAGTTAGGAGGATTTTTTATGACGGTAAGTGAGCTTTGTGAGCGCAGTGTAATAAACATATCCGGTGGCAACAATCTTGGCAATGTAGACGACGTGGTTTTTGACGAGACCACAGCCACAATATCGCACATTGTAATTTACGGCAGATTAAAGCTGTTTGGCTTTTTGGGTAGAGAGGACGACACTTTTATACCGTGGAGCGACATTAAAAAGGTTGGCGAAGATGTGCTTTTAGTTGAGACTAACATATACTCAGCGCAAACACACTCAAAAAATATTAATAAGCGCTCGGTTCTATTTGGGTAATTTTAAAATTTTATTAAGCTTTTTCAATGTTTTAGGTTTTTAGGTTAGAGGTGATTATTTCAAAAGGGAGCTGCCAAAAAACAAAGACTTTGCAAAAACCAGAACAATATTTCCGCCTTACTGTAGCCTTACTATAATAGAAAAAACAAGTTGCATAATACTGTGCTACAATAGTAAGCATTTTTGTGAAGGCAATTTTGCGGCAACTCCTATAAAGTTAAGCCTATCGCCTTAAAAAAGCTGTTTTGCTATTTGTGTGTGCCCGATAGTTTTTTTAGCAAATCTCTGCGCGCTTCCCACAATTTATCTGATAAATCTACATAATATTTATGTGGGTTCTCGAAACGTTTTACTTCGTCCCACATTGTTTTCAGTTCATTTTGGCAATTTCCCCGCACCTGTTCAATTGTTTTTGGTGCATAAACTCTCTTGCCGTCTTTGTATATTTCAACGTCAAGCCTTTTTGCATAAACGTTTTCAAACGTGCGCTGTTTCCATGTTTGAATAGGGTCAAAAAGTGTAATTCCGTTTGGTAAATTTTCGTCTATATTTTCATTATACATTGTAATATAGTCTGCCATAGCCATGTTTGTTTGCCTGTCGTATATCCTGTATAGTTTTTTCAAGTGTGGTATCGTTGTTTTTTCTTCTGTCTCACTAATTTTAATTTTGGGCATATATTCATCGCCACTTTTTACGGCAACAAGTTTATAAACACCGCCAAACACAGGGTCGCTTTTTCCTGTTATGAGGTTTTCACCTATTCCGAAGCTGTCCACCTCTGCGCCCTGCACAAGCAAGTCTCTTATAATGTATTCATCAAGTGAATTTGAGGCGCAAATAGGGCAGTCATCATAGCCTGCCGCATCTAGCATTTTGCGTGCTTTTTTTGATAAATAAGCTATATCGCCCGAGTCGATTCGCACACCTTTCGGGCGTTTTCCCATGGGTTTTAAAACCTCGTCAAACACTTTTATTGCGTTTGGTATACCGCTTTTAGTTACGTTATATGTGTCTACCAAAAGCACGCATTTATCGGGGTAGCTTTCTGCATACGCCTTAAATGCGTCGTATTCTGTGTCAAAAACCTGCACCCAGCTGTGTGCCATTGTGCCCACTACGGGTATGCCAAATTCTCTGTCTGCAAGCACACATGCAGTTGCGTCTACACCGCTAATATATGCCGCACGTGCGCCTAAAACAGCGGCGTCATAGCCTTGCGCGCGCCTACTGCCAAACTCAAAAACCTGCCTACCCTTTGCCGCGCGTATTATTCTGTTTGTCTTTGTTGCAATTAGGCTTTGGTGGTTTATTGTAACTAGCAAAAGTGTCTCGATAAGCTGTGCCTCAATCATGGGGCCTTCCACCACCACAATTGGCTCTGTGGGGAAAATCGGCGTGCCCTCCGGCACTGCGTACACGTTGCAGTGGAACTCAAAATTTTCAAGATAATTTAAAAATTCTTCGGAAAAACACTCTTTTTCGCGCAAATAGTCAATGTCTTCTTTTGAGAAGTGCAAGCTGTCTATAACCTCGCAAAGTTGCTCTAGCCCTGCCGCAATGGCAAAGCCGCCGCCGTCCGGCACACGCCTGAAAAACATATCAAAAACACCAATTTTTTCCGTATAACCTTGCTCAAAATAGCCTGCCGCCATTGTTAGCTCGTAAAAGTCCATAAGCAGTGTAAGGTTGCGTTCTGCGTTAATTTTGCTCATTTTTTCCTCCGTTTGAAGTGTTTGATTTTGCATGGTATTCTCTACTGCAATTAACCGCACTTTCTATATATTGTACAAGTTCATCTTTGTTTTCAAATTTAGTTGTGGGTTTTAGATATTCGTGGAAGGTTATCTCCACGTTTTCTCCGTAAATTTGCTCGTTGAAGTCTATTATAAATGTTTCACACGTTACGTGTGTGCCGTTAAAAGTGGGTCTGTTGCCAAGCCCTGTTGCGGCGGCGTATTTTTTGCCGTTTATAACTGCGCTTGTTATATAAACGCCGCTTTTGGGCTGTGTCATACATTCGGGGTATACTTGGTTTACTGTTGGGTAGCCCAGTGTGCCACCTATTTTTTTGCCGTGAATTACGTTGAAATCCACCGTATAAGGTGTGCATAGCATTGCGTTAACACTTTTTACATCGCCGTTTGCAAGGCACTCTTTTATGCGTGTTGATGAGACTGTTTTGCCGTTATACTTTTGTGTGGGTATTATTGTTACCGCTATATTTTGCTGTGCGCAAAGCTTTGTTAGCAGTGTTATATCGCCGCTTTTTCCTTTGCCAAACGTAAAATTTTCGCCGCAGAAAACCTCGCTTGCATTCATGTTTTCGGCTAGTATTTTTTGCACAAATTGTTTTGGAGATAGGTTTTTAAACGTGTTAAATTCGGGGCAGTAGTAGTATTGCAGCCCTAGGTTTTTTATACGGGTTTCGTTTTCTATATCGCTTAGTATTTTACTGCCCTTTACGTGTGCGAGTTCTTGCGGCAGGTTGAATGTAAACACTGCGCTGTTAATGTTTTTTTGTTTTGCTGTGTTTGTGCACGCTGTCAGCACTGCTCTGTGCCCCATATGCACACCGTCAAAGTAGCCAAGTGCTACGGCTGTTTTTTTATTTGCGTCAATGCAAGTTAAATCTATAATTTTCCTCATAACCCTCCCCGCTTTTTTGAAAAAAAGCTTGGCAAAAAACTTTAAACATGGTTGTTTTGTTGTGGTTTTTAGTTTGCCTAATTATTTTGTTTTTTAGTTTTGTATATTGGTATACAAAACTTTTTTGGTTGGTTTGTTTTAGTATACCATATTTAATAGTATTTGCAAAATAATTATGCGGTTTTGTGTTATTTATGTTTATTTAAGCAAAATTTAGTGTTTTTCATAATTTGGTAATATCGTTGTTTTGCATCATATATAAAACAAAGGTAGGGCAATGCCCCACCTTTGTTATTACAGTTAAAAAATATAATTTTGCAAAAATGTTTATTCACTTGTACCCGTTAGTGGTGCTACCGCAGGGCTCACACTTGTTGCGCGTGAATTCCACTGCACCACAACACTGTACGGTGAAAAACTTGTTGGTGTAAACTCAACGTAATCTGTATAGCACGTTGCAGGTATTTTTTCAATTGTACCGTCTGCTTTTAGGTGCAAAACCCATGCTACATCGTATGGTTTTAGGCCGGGTACGTCTATGCGTATGCGCGTGTTTGCATCAGGTTCCAAACCATAGCCATTACTATCTACCATAAATAAGTCTGCAATATAAACTATTTCGCCTTGTAGCCCCAAATTGTGCGCTTTGTCTTTCATCCTTGCAAGTGCGTTATCGCTCACTATTCCTGCTATCAACCTTGCCCCTTGTGGCAATGTAGAGCCTGCGCTGTTAATATTGCCTTGTGGGTTGTAGGGGAACTCGTTTAGCCCTGTTGTATCTACTATTTTAAAAGTCGCAGTTGTATTACTGTAAAATAAAGAGTAGTTTTTTGCATCCGGCATTTTTTCTATCTCTGCTTGCATTTGTGCTAGGTTTGCAAGTGTTATTTGGTAAGTGCCACCTGTGGTACTGTTTGCCGGCATACCACTAAATATAGGTTGCAGTGTTGGTGTAAGAGTTTCGCCGTCTACTAAACCGGAGTAGGTTAAGCTTACTGTTGGCAATGCCTCCCCTACGTTTATTTCAA
Source organism: uncultured Bacteroides sp. (assembly GCA_964371675.1). Classification (GTDB taxonomy): domain Bacteria; phylum Bacillota; class Clostridia; order Oscillospirales; family Ruminococcaceae; genus Ruthenibacterium. The sequence continues at coordinate 24,519 of CAYJNL010000020.1, forward strand.
GTGCACTTAATGTAGTTGTTACATATAGGTTTTTTTTATATATACTAAGGGCTATGTGAGTTGTTGCCGTTTCATATTTTGCTGTGTCATTCGGTGTGAAAATTACATCGACATACGTAACTCCCTCAGCGTCTTTTATGGTTGGTGCAGTTGCAAAACTAAACGCACCCTCAATAACATTACCGTTTACGTCTTTTGCTGTGCCCTCAATGTCGTTGTTTGTAAAAGTTTTTCCGTCATATTCTTTGAAGTGATTACTAATATAAAGCACAGGTACTTCTCTGTTTACCATGGTTATGTTTACTGTTACTATAAAACTTTCATAGTTATCTGAGTGTACTATAAAAGTAACACTTGTTGTAGTGCCTATAAGGCTGGAGTCATCAAGTAGCTTAAAGTTTAAGACAGCATTGCTGCCTGTGCCTGTTATTGTTGGTGCGCCGTCTAATATAATGTTTGCACCGGTTGCTTGTACGCTTGAGAAAGATGCGCCTTGTAGGCTTGACCAGTTTTGCAAGCTAACTATGCCGTTTTTGCCTTTTTCCCCGCTGGCTGTCAATGTTGTGCCGGCGCTTGGATAAATTGCCAGTTCTATAGTTGAATCATCAAAACTAGGTTGATATGTAGGTGCAAGGTAGTTGCCGTTTAAGTTTTCTACCGTGTAGCCTGTTGCTGTTATCGGCACAGAGGGCGCAACATTTGTGCTTGCAAAATTAAGTGTACCCTGTTTAACTGTTGGCACATTTGTCTCTGTGCTTAGTATGCCAGCCAGTGTTGGTGCCCTTAGCTGTGTTGCCACTGTTGTACCATCGTATTTTTTTGAATTAGCTATACCATTTGTTGCCCATGTAAGCTGTAAAGGTTCTATTTTATGCACTGCTGTGCTTGTAATTTGTGTATTGCTTAAAGTGTAGTTGCCATTGGGGTTGCTACCTGAGGCAAATGCAATGTCTGCTGTAATTGTTTTATTATTGCCGGCACCGGCGCTTGTATATGCAGCGTTACTTACTGTTACATCAGGGGCAGCTGCGCCCGATGGCATTGCAGTTACACAAGTTGCCGTTACACCAGTTGTTGATGTTGTATTATCGTATGGTTTTGTGATAGGTGAGGTGTCGTCAATATTATATGTTAATTCCAAAGGTGTAATTTCAAAGTTAGTTGTTGTTCTTGCTAGGGTCAGCCCGGAGCCTGCTGTGCCTCCATGATATAGGGTGGTACAGGTGTACTTGCCAACATCCAGTGGTTTTACGGTGCTTGAATCGTAAACTGTACCGTCTCTGCCACTATATAAGTATGATATGCTGTGCCCTGTGGCTACTTTTATAATTGGCACAGGGTCTACAAGTGATGTGTTACCGTTATAAGTAACATCGCCTTGTGTTACAGTAAATGGTATAGTTTTTACTAATATGTAATAATCGTTATCGGCTGTGATGTAATATTCCTCACTATTATAATTAGGTTTTTTTCCTATAAGTATATAATCAATTGCTAAATTGTCTATTAAATCTCCACGTATAGCTTGAGCATTTAAAGTCGGAGAATACTTTACCTCGGCAATAAATGTAGTGTTGCCCTCTATTGTTATGTCCGAAGATCCCAAATATACTGCATAGGTATCGCTACCGATTGAAGGGTCAAAATTACCTGAAACGTTTACATTACTGTATTGTTTATAATCTCCATCAATATAGTCAAGTATTTGAATACCAATGTTACCATCTGAACGTATACCGTTGTAAGAAGTTGTATTCTTTAATACGCCACCATTTATTGTAATGGTGTGTTCTGCATAAACTGCGTATCCACCGCCATCAATTATCAAACTGCTGGGCCCGCTACTTTTATCGGAGTTCATTATCACATTTCTTGCGGAGTATACTGCATTGTTATCTTTTTGTGCAGGATCAAAAGCACTATTTTGCATGGTTACATTAACCTTTGTACCCGGCTCAAATGTTATGTCACCGGTGGCAATGTTTGAAGTTGCAATTGCGTTACCTTGTAATGTTCCTGTTTCAGAAGATGCACCGCCAAAAACATTAAAATTGCCTGTTTGAAATTTAATATTTCCTGAACTTATAATGGCATCACCGCCATTAACGGCTCCTGTATCACCGCTTGCGTTGTAGCCGCATACTGATAAAGAAAGGTTTGAAGGAGTAGTTAAAATTAAATCACCTGTGGTTTTATTGTTTATAGCAGGGGCTGAACTAGTGCCCCATACCGTGCAACTTGAGGTGCTAAGTAGTAATGTAATAGTGTGCTCAGTGGCTGTAACAGAATCAGATATCTCAATAGGCCCACCGATATAATTATTTAAAAACAAACCTTTAAACCCACCGGTATTGCTATACGTTACGTTGTAGTTGTCCGAATGTGCAAATTCAGTTGTAAGGCTAAAGCCTTTTTCCCTGTCACCTGTTACAAGATAATAAGAGCCGGGAACCAAGTTGACCCCCGAAACAAATACACCACTGCTTGCAAACGCAGTAGCCCCAAGCGCCAAAAACACTGTGCAAAAAACTGCAATTGCACTTAAAAATTTAACCATTTTCTTCATTTATTATTCCTCGTTTCATCGGATGATTTTATATATGTGTATAATCATATTGCATTATATCAAAAAAATGAGAATAGTGCAAGGTTTTTTTGAGGCACCTCCAATACGGAGCTGTTGAAAAACAAAGACTTTGCAAAAACCAGAGCAAAATTTTTGTCAGATGAAACAAAAAGCCGGGCAATACTGTCTGTATAATGAGCATTTTTGTGAAATATTACGGAAATTTTAAAGGCGTTCTTTTGTGAAGGCGACTTTGGGGGCAGCTCCAATACACAAACTCATTCAAATGCAAAAATATAGACTTTAATACATTATTGTGATATTATATAGTCAAACTGCTTTAAAATTTATAAATTTTAGCTGCTTTAATTTCGCTTATCTTCACTTTTGCCAATTGTAATACAGCTGTATTACTTTAATTGTGTGCCTAGATAAACAAAATTTAACAGGTGCTTTTTGTTTGAATTTTAAAGTGGTAAAAGTATAGTTTAAAAAGAAATGGTGAAAAAATGAGCGATGAAATTTGTGTTGGTGATGGTTTTAGCACGTATGAAGAGCGCGACAAAATAGTTGTGGGGCTCTCTGGTGGTGTTGATTCATCGGTATGTATAAAAATATTGGCAGAGCAAGGTTTTGAGGTTATTGCGGTGTTTGTACGTTTTTCTCCTGCGCACGACAAGAGCCTGCAAGCCGCAAGAGACGTGGCACAGCAATTAAATGTGCCACTACAAATTTACGATTGCACAGAGCAATTTGATGAGTTTGTAATAAAGCCGTTTTGCGAGGAATATTGCAAGGGCATAACGCCAAGCCCATGTGTTATGTGCAACCCACTTGTAAAATTTAATGCACTTGCAAAAGTGGCAGACAGCGTGGGCGCAAAGCTTATTGCAAGCGGACATTATGCACGTGTTACCGAGGAAAACGGCGTGTATTATATAGAAAAAGGCATAAGCGAAAGCAGAGACCAAAGCTATATGCTTTACAGGTTGCCACAAGAGATATTGTCTCGCCTGTGCCTGCCTGTGGGCGAGTTTGAAAAAGGCGATATACGCGAGATGGCGCAAGAATCAAAACTTGTTAGCGCAGACGCCCCCGACAGCCAGGAAATTTGTTTTATACCCGACAACAACTATGCAAATTATATAATAAACAGAGGGTACAACTGCCCGAAAGGCCGTTTTATAGGGCCAAAGGGTGAGGATTTTGGTGAGCATAAAGGTGTGCTGTATTACACGGTAGGCCAGCGAAAAGGGCTTAACATATCATACAGCGAGCCACTTTTTGTAAAGCGCATTTTACAAGATGGCAACATAGAGCTTGCAACAGCCGGCAGTGAGTTTTTCAGTGAAGTTGATATAAACAACATTGTTAGCACAAACAGCGAGAGTTTTTGCGTTGGCGATGAACTTTTTGCAAAAATACGCAGCCGTGCAAACCCTTCGCCATGTATTGTTAAAAGCACTGATAATAACGTTATAACGCTTGAATTTAAAGAGCCGCAGCGCGCGCCGGCACCTGGGCAATCGCTTGTGTTTTACAAAGGCACACTGGTTGTGGGTGGTGGTGTAATTTGCGGTATGCGTTAATTTAGCCAAACCGATGTAATGGTATGAGAGGAGATTTATATGCCACAGGCAACACGCTACAACTTTATTGATGTAATGAAATTAATAGCAATGTTTTTTGTTTACTCCGTGCATTATTCCGGTATGGGGCGCTATGGTCTCTACTTTTTCTTACTACTTGTGCCATGTTTTTTCTTTTGCTCGGGTTTTACCGCCTTTAGGCATGAAAGCGACGGCATTTTCAGTTTTATTAAACTGAAACTCCAAAAAATTGTGTGGCCTTACTTTGTATTTTGCGCCATAAGCCTTGTTTTGCGCATTTTTGTAATGCAGATGCAGCTCTCCGAGATACTGGAATGGCTGCGCGGTGCGCTTTACGGCTCACGCAACTCTGTGCCCGTGGCAGCGCTATGGTTTTTGCCGTGTCTATTTTTTCTATCGATATTTTACCACATTTTGCAAAAGTACATCAAAAATAAGTATTTGCTTTTAATAGTTTGCTTTGCAATAAGTGCCTGTGTAAAATTTGTGCGCGAGGACCCCGTTTTGCCTTGGGGTATAGACATGGCAGGTAGGTTTATGATTTACTACGCACTGGGAGATTTTGCCCACCATATGCTAGAAAAGTTCCCCATAAAAAATTGGAACGCAATAGCAAAGTCAATGATGCTTGCCATTACGTTTGTATTTGCTGTAATTTCATATTTTGGTTTTTACTATGGGCTTGGATATATCCCCAGTTTATTGGGTATTTCACAGCCGACATTTTTCATGCTTGCAGCAGAGCAATTTTTGTACATAATTGTGGGCACTTGGTGTGTTGTAGCACTGAGCATGCTCTTGCAAAACTTGCCTTTTTTGTGCAATGCCGGTAAGTATACACTAATGTTTTGCGGGCTTGAACAAGTTATTAAAACCCTGTTTCCACTTATTTTTGGTGCAGTGGGGCTCACAGTTAGCGATGCCGGCGGCACAGTTATGCTAATGCAAGCCGTTATCACAATGGCATTGTGCTACTTCTTGCTTGCAAAACCCATGCAAAAATACATGCCTTGGGTTACAGATTTTAAAAAGGCTGTTGCCTTAATAAAGGGGTAGTAAAAACTACACTTTTTTCTTCCTCAAATTCACAAGAAAGCCCATGCTCACAAGCAAACCGCCTACAAGGCTTCTTGTGTCGTAAGTATTTAGCACAAGTAAATCAAGTGCAATGCTTGTAAAAATTTGCCCACAGAACATGAGCACCGTCATTTTAAGCGTCGGCATTTTGTGCACAGTTAAATTTGACAAAAGCACCACTGTAACGCCAAGCGCACCACCAATATAAATAAGTGGTTGTGGTACAAAACTATAACTTGCAATTACACCACCACTGAAAACTGCGGCAATTACAATTGATATGGGCAAGCCCACAAGGTGGTTGACAAAAGAGCCTTGAAGTGCACCTATGTGTTTTGACAGCCCGCCGTTTGCAACGCGTGTTAAAATAATGCAAATACCTGCCGCAAATGAGCACGCGGCAGCTACAACACCCGTGGTAACAGAGCTGTCAAACATTATAAACACACCGAAAAGCGAAAAACAAAGCCCTATTAACGACGACTTTTTAAAGGCGTATTTTGGCATGTGGAATAGCCCGAAAGTATCTATTAAAAGCGATGTTACCATTTGGCCGAAAAGCCCCATTGCAACAATACTTGTAACACTTATTTTGCCAAAGGAGTAGTTGTTAAACACAGTTGTTAAAATGCCGAAAGCACCGCCGAGGTACACCCAAAACGGCAAACCTTTCACAAATTTTATCTTTCTGCCCATTAGTTTTATGACAGCAAAAGAGAAAACAACACCAACAATATGTATAATTGCTGTGGCAACAAAAATGTCGTATGCGGCACTTAGCTGCCCATTTATTAAAATCATAACGGCAATTACAAAACCACATAATAATGTAAGTATACTATACATGAAAACTCCCCATTCATTTACAATTTGTTGGTAATACGAAAACTACACGCAATCTTTTTCATTTAAATATTATAACACAAATAATATGAAAAACAAATTCATATATTTTACTGCATGTTAAAACTTATTTTATTAAACATTACTCTATTACATGATTAAAAACATAAAAATAATGCTATGTAAAAGAAAATTATAGTTTTTTATATGATTTTTTGCATTTAAAAAGCTTATACACTGTACAACTGCGCTTTAAAAGTGTATAATACTATTAATAATGTCTGCTGAATAAGCAAAAAAACTGCTTATCAAACCCATGAAAGCTGTTTTGTCACTGGTGGAGTGCAATGTGTTTAATATTTTATAATTAACCACTTGTGTTTCATTTTTGCATATGCGAAAATTCAGCAGATAGCATCAACATGAGCCTGCAAAATACAATTAAAAGTGTGCTTTGTGCAAATGCGCAATCTTGCACTAAATAGCGAGTTATTCAGTAGGCTTTAATTTATAAAAGTAAAGGAGCGATTAGCTTGATTCAGCTTCACACCACACTAGGTAAGGTAATAATGACGGGCGACTACTTTCAGGGCCTTGTAAGCGTTGCCGCACAAAGTTGTTATGGCGTTTTTGGCATGGCAGGCGGCACTGCTACCGATAGCATACGAAGTATTATTTTTGGCACAAACAAAGCAGATAAAGGCGTTAACGTAACAGAAGAAAACGGAATGCTTTGTATTGAGCTGCATATAAAAGTAACATACGGTTTAAACATAGCCGCAATTGTTAGGAGCATAACGCACAAAGTTAAGTATGTTGTGGAAGATGCAACATCTTTAAAAGTTAAGCGTGTTAATGTATTTGTAGATGACATAGTTTAGGCGGTTTGGTGTAATTCGGGGCTTTAATAGCCTCGGTTTGGCTAGATGATTTTTTAGCGTTTAATTGTAATTTTGGCGAAAATTATTTTTGAAGTGGAGATTTTTATTGTATGATAACAGGCAAAATTTTACGAGACAGCATCATTTCAGGTGCAAATAAGCTGGCAAACCATAAAACAAGTGTTGACGAGCTTAACGTGTTCCCTGTACCGGACGGAGACACAGGCACTAACATGAGCATGACAGTTGGTGCCGCTTGTGACGAACTTGCACTTTTGGGCGATGATTGCACAGTTGAAAAAGCGGCAGATGTTGCGGCAAGTGCAATGCTTAGAGGTGCACGTGGCAATAGCGGTGTTATAACAAGCCTGCTTTTCAGAGGTTTTTCAAAGGCAATGAAGGGCAAAAAAACAGCACAGGCAAAAGACCTTGCACAGGCTCTTGACAGTGGTGTAAAAGCGGCATACAAAGCTGTTATGAAACCAACAGAGGGCACAATGCTAACAGTGTCACGCGTGGCAGGTGAGCATGCAGTTGCAAGTGATGAAAAAGACGTTGCAAAACTGTGGCAACTTGTGTGCGAAGAGGGGCAAAAAGCACTTGATTACACACCGGAGCAATTGCCTGTGTTAAAAAAAGCAGGCGTTGTAGACGCAGGTGGCCAAGGTATTTTGTATGTATTTGAGGGTATGCTTAGTGTTATTACAGACGGTAAAATGATTGAGCGCGAAGAGCAAGACAGCCGCAGCTCAAAGCTTTCAAGTGAGGCAGCAGGTAAGGGTGTTTTCAGCGACGAGCTAATGCACGTAGAAGATATTGTTAATGGCTACTGCACACAATTTCTTGTTAATAAAAACGAAAATGCAAACAGCCACAAACTGCGCGCGTTTTTGGAAATTCACGGCGACTCTGTTGTTATAATAGAGGACGACGAGCTTATGAACTGCCATGTTCACACAGCAGACCCCGGCAAAATTATAAGCAAAGCACTAGAGCACGGCTATTTGACAGGCTTTAAAATTGAAAATATGCACGAGCAATTTTTAAGCCGTCAAAAAGAGGCAAGTGGGCTAAAAAAACAAGTTGAAGCAGAGAAAAACGCAGGTGAAAACAAGTTTGTTTACGCCGCTGTTGACTCATCAAACGACTTTGGCTTTGTTGTTGTCTCGGCTGGTGAGGGCTTGAGCGAGGTGTTTAAAGACCTTGGTGCAAACGCAGTTGTGTCAGGTGGGCAAACAATGAACCCCTCCACAGAAGACATTTTAGAGGCAGTGCACAGTGTGCCTGCAAAGACAGTTTTTGTACTACCTAACAACAAAAATATAATTATGGCGGCAGAGCAAGCAAAGAAAATTGCAGACAGAAATGTTGTTGTTTTGCCAACACGCACAATACCGCAAGGCGTTACTGCAATGCTCTCTTTTGACCCTGATTCAAGCGAGAAAGACAACAGCATTAATATGATGCACGCCGCCGACAATGTAAGCACAGGGCTTATAACATTTGCTGCAAGAGACAGTGATTTTGACGGCAAGAAAATTAAAAAAGGCGAGATTTTAGCACTTGAAAACGGCAAGCTCTCGGCTGTTGGCACAGACCTTGCAAAAACAACGTACAGGCTTGCGCGCAGTATGTGTAAAAAAGATACAAGCTTTATTACAGTGTTCTCCGGTGCAGATGTAAATGACGAAGATGCACAAAAAGTTACACAGCTTATAGAGTCAAAATGCCCGTCGGGTATTGAGGTATCATTAATTCCTGGTGGCCAACCTGTTTATTACTATATGTTGAGTGTGGAGTAATTTATACAGAAAGTTTAGAGGTGTGTTTTGCGAAAACTAAACAAAAAGTTAATTTTTGTTGTTATTGTTGTGCTTTTACTTGCTGTTTTTTCGGCAATATATTTTGCACCGCAGAGCCTTGCGAATATCGCAAATGAAAATAGCACCTTATATATAACAAAAGTTGACATGCACGTTAACAATGGGCAAATTGATAACGAAAACACAAACTATAATGAAGTTACAGAGCCTCAAAAAGCAGAAATACTAAAACTTTTTGACGAGTATAGATACACTCGCAATTTTGGCACACTATTTTCAAACGGCTCGATGTCGGGCAATGGCGGTGAGGGCTACTGTTACATAACTGTTTATGACAAAAGCGACTATATTGGCACAATTGTTGTTGCTTATGACGATGAAATTTCAGTTGGCAACAAAAATTATACTATGCAAAGCTCCGCTCAATTTATTGATAATTTGTTTGAGATTGTGGGTTAATAAATTAATTAAAATGTAGGGCACCTCTAATAATGGTACCCTACATTTAGTTATATATACAAAAATAGAGACACCGCTATTTAAAAATAGCGGTGTCTCGTGGGGTATTTTTTGTGTGAGGAGGAATCATGTACAGAATTGAAGGATTGCGGTTTCCTTTAATCTGTAGTTATATTATATTAAATTCATAATTTTTTTGTGTTAATACGATGTGAATAAACTGTAAATATTGGGAGGCGATTTTGTCGCTTCCTTTTTTAGTTGGCAATTTAACTCTCGAAAAGTGTAAAAAGGCAATATAAACAACATTTTTTTGAAAAATAAGACAAAAAAACAGTAAATTGTTGTAAATTTTACCGATATTTTACGACAATATAACCAAAAGTAACCAAACACCGCTTTATTTTTACAAAAAACTATGATACTATGATATTACGACAATTTTCTACAAACAAAATTGAGGAGTGAAACATAATGAATAAAAAAAGACTAGCTTTATTTTTAGCACTTATAATGTGCATTGCAATGGTATTTGCATCATGTGCACCTGCCGCTGAAGATGCCGCAACAATGGAAGAGGCACCGGCTGAAACACAAGATGCACCTGTAGCTGATACTGCTGAAGAGACGGCAGACGATGGTATGGTGGACTTAAACGCATTAACACTTGACGAGATAACAGCAAAAGCACAAGAAGAGGGCGCTTTAGAGTCTGTTGGTATGCCTGGCAGCTGGGCAAACTGGCAAGCTACTTGGGATGCAATTGAGGCAGACTACGGCATTGACCACAACGACACAGATATGTCCAGTGCTGAAGAGCTAAACATGTTTGAAGTTGAGAAAGACGCACCTACAAAAGATATTGGCGACGTTGGCCACGCTTTTGGCCCACAAGCAGTTGAGATGGGTGTTGTGCAATCTTACAAAACAAGCTATTGGGACAGCGTGCCAGACTGGGCAAAAGACCCCGACGGCCTTTGGATGATGGCATACACAGGTGTTACATCGTTTATTACAAACGAGGACATTGTTGACAACGCACCAACAAGCTGGGAAGATGTTAAAAACGGTGACTACAAAATGACAATAGGCGACGTTGTAACAGGCGCAACAGGTCAAGGTGTTGTTTTGGCAACAGCATACGCTTTTGGCGGCGGCATGGACAACCTAGACCCTGCATTTGAGTTCTGGGCAGAAATGGCAGAGGCAGGACGCATTGACCAAGGCGATATTCTATTGCAACGCATACAAGCAGGCGAAGTTGAAGTTGGTGTAACATGGAGCTTTAACGTATTCGGTTACCGCGACGAGACACCTAACTACACATTTGATATTGCAGTCCCATCAGACGGCGCTATCATGAGCGGCTACGCATCTGTTATTAACAAATATGCACCTCACCCACATGCGGCGGCGCTTGCACGTGAGTACATATTTAGCGATGCAGGACAAGCAAACCTTGCAGAGGCAGGTGGTATCCCAACACGTACAGACGTGGAAATTCCTGTTGAAATTCAAGAGGCTACTTTCACACCTGACCAATACGAGAACGCTATCCCTGTAACTGACCCTAATGCTTACGATGCTATCCGTGAGGAAATAGCAATTAGATGGCAAGAGGAAATTATACCTTTGATGAGCTAATTTAAATTGGCACGGCATTTTTAAAAATGACATTCATAATAAAAAAGTAGGCTTACCGCAAATGTGAGCTACCAAAAAGCAAAAATATTGCAAGAGCACAGAGCTTATATTATTGTCATATTAAACAAAGTTTACAAGCAAAATTAAGTATAGTAGCTATAATTTTTGTAAGATATGACAGTATATAAGCCAGAGCTTTTGCAGAAGGTGGCTTTTTAGGCAGTTTTCTAATACGGGAGGTTTACTTTTTCTTGTTTTGAATAGAAATCGGTAGGTATGTTATGAAAAGCAAAAAAAACTTAATTTATCTTTTGGCAGTATGCCCGTTTTTACTCGTGGTTTTTCTGTTTGAGCTTATACCACTAATAATGATTGTAGTAAACAGCTTTTTGCCGGACGGTGGCGGCAGTTTCACCCTTGAAAATTATATGTCTATTATAGACAAGCCACTTTACACCGTAGCAATAAAAAACAGCTTGCAAATTTCAATTATATCCTCACTTGCCGGCATTGTTATTGCGTTTATTGGCGCAAAAGCCGCAAACGAGGCAAGCGGCAAGTTTAAAAACGCATTTATGACGGTGTTAAACATGGTTTCAAACTTTGCAGGTGTACCGCTTGCGTTTTCATATATGATTTTACTCGGAAATTCAGGTGTGCTCATAGCAATAGGGCAAGAGCTCGGCATTAGCGCCCTTGCAGATTATCAACTCTACACAACAGAGGGTTTGATTTTAATTTACATCTACTTCCAAATACCGCTGTCTACACTGCTTTTAATACCTGCATTTGACGGCATTAGAAAAGAGTGGAAAGAGGCAAACACACTGCTGGGCGGCGGAGAATTCATTTTCTGGGGCAAGGTGGGTATACCGGTGCTTTTGCCCTCAATTCTCGGCACCTTCAGCGTACTTTTTGCAAATTCACTTGCAGCGTATGCAACAGCGTATGCACTGCTTATGAACAACTACGCGCTACTTCCAATTAATATCTCGGGCATGTTTGTGGGCGACGTTACAATTAGAGAGGGCATGGGTGGCGCACTGTCTGTTGTCATGATGCTATTGATGGTAGCCATGATTTTACTCACAAACTTTATAACAAAATCAGTGTCGAAAGGTGGGCGTAAAGCATGAAAAAACGCAATATAGCAGCATCGGCTTTTATAGTTATTATAGTTTTGTACTTGCTTACTCCTTTGTTTGGCACGCTAATTTATTCTGTTTTTGAGCGCTGGACAGACATTTTACCACAGGGCTTTACGCTTGCCCACTATGCCACACTTTTAACAGAAGAGGCGTTTTTAACGGCACTTTTCAGAACAATTTTAATTAGCATTGTGCCAATTTTACTAACCGTTACACTTGTTTTGCTCGCGATGTTCGCAGTTACCGTTTACTTTCCAAAACTTGAAAAATACGTGCAAATTCTCTGCATGATTCCGTATACAATTCAGGGTGTTATACTCTCTGTTAGTATATTATCGCTTTATGCAGGCTCTCCCACAATACTGGGCAACCGCATTATTATGCTAATTGGCGCATACTGCATAATTATTTTGCCATACATTTATCAAGGCATACGCAACAGTATGCACGCCGTTAACATGCCTGTGCTTTTAGAGGCTTGTGAGCTACTCGGTGCATCTAAATTTTACGGTTTTTGCAGGGTAATTGTACCTAATATTATCTCGGGCATAACTGTTTCGTCACTATTAGCTGTGGGCATCATCTTTGGCGACTATGTACTTATTAGAAACATTGCCGGCACAAGTTTCCAAAACGTACAAATATTCCTTTTCCTCGAGATGAAGAGCTCCAGCACACGGGCGGCAGCGGTTTTTGTAATAATTATGTTTACAACATTTATTATAAGCGCGCTTGTGCTGTTTATTAAAAGCCGCGACGGCAAACACAAAGTGAAGAAGGGGTAGTCATTTTATGAGCTATATAAAATTTGAAAACTTATACAAGAGCTTTGGCAATAATGAGGTGCTTAAAAACATTAACTTAGAGGTTGAAAAAGGGCAGCTTGTAACGCTTCTCGGCCCCAGTGGTTGCGGAAAAAGCACACTACTGCGCTGTCTTGCAGGGCTAGAGGAGGTAACCTCGGGCAAAGTTTATGTGGACGGCAAAGATATAACGCACGTTAATGCAAAAAACAGGGATATTGGCATGGTTTTTCAGCAGTACAGCCTTTTCCCAAACCTAAGTGTTGAGCAAAATGTGGCGTTTGGGCTAAAGCTGAAAAAAGGCACAGACAAACCCACAAAAGAAGAGCTTGATAGCAAAGTTAAAGAAATACTCGAAACAGTGGGGCTTAGCGAAAAAGCAAAACAGTACCCTGCACAGCTTTCCGGTGGGCAACAACAGCGTGCAGCACTTGCACGTGCACTTGTTACAAAGCCAAAAGTATTGCTTTTAGATGAGCCGCTCTCAGCAATTGACGCACTGCTGCGCTCATCACTGCAAATAGAAATACGCAACATACAAAAAGCTTTTAACATGACTGCTATTTTCGTAACGCACGACCAAGACGAGGCAATGGTCATGTCAGACGTTATCCACTTAATGAACGGCGGCAACATAGAGCAATCTGCCACACCTGCTGTTATGTATACACAGCCCAAAAGCCGTTTTGCGGCTAATTTCATTGGCTCTTACAACATAGTAGATGCTAAAAAATTTGGCAAGCTTATAGATACTGAGTTTAAGAGCGAAGAAGTTGCATTTCGCCCTGAGACAATAGAAATATCTGACAGCCCTATTGTAAGAGACGGCTATACACAGTGGCAAGGCGAGATAGTAGATAGCTTACCACACGGCAATATTTTGCGTTATAAGGTTAAATGTGATGGTGTTGAAATTGACGTTGATGTGCTTTTCAGAAGAAGTATGATACTTGAAAACGGGCACAAAGTTTATGTTGCAATACGCAAGGAAAATTGCATAGAAGTTTAAATAAATTAAGCACAAAGCACGGCAAAATTCAGTAATTTTGCTGTGCTTTTTTATTGTTGCACTTTGCAAAACTTTAGTTTATACTTAATGTGTACAAACATTTTTAAAACTTTTTCGGGGGTAACAAAACTTGACATTTTGTTTTTTCAGCGCACAATATATCCCCACCGTGGGCGGGGTGGAGCGCTATACAAACAGCCTTGCAAAAGAGCTTATAAAAAAAGGGCACAAGGTTGTTGTTGTAACAAGCTCTGTGAAAGGTTTTCCTTTTACAGAAAAGCAAGATAATATTTCAATATACAGGGTGCCCTCGCTATTTTTTGCAAATAGGCGCTTGCCATTTGCTTTGCCGCTTTTTAAATGGCACAAAATAAAAAACTTGCTGAAAAGTTTAAAAATAGATTTTATTGTGGTGCAAACAAGGCTTTATCCCCTATGTTTAATGGGTGCAAAATTTGCTAAAAAAAATAAAATACCATTTATTATTATAGACCACAGCACCACACACCTTATACCAAATGGTGTGGTTGGCTATTGTTGCAGTGTATACGAGCACATACTTATGCAAATTTTAAAGCGTTATAACGCAGAGTTTTATGGTGTTAGCAAAGCGTGTACGCAGTGGCTTTCGCACTTTAATGTTAACACAGACAAAGTGCTTTACAATGCAGTTGACCCTGTGTGCCTTGAACAACTAGCAAATAGTGCACTAATAAGCAGTATGACGAGCGAGCAGTTTTTAATGAATTTAATAAATGAAAAATATGGCAAAGCAGAAATTAGCAGGCTTAAAGAGCTTGCTAAAGGCAAAGAAATGCTGAAAGTTATTGTTTTCAGCGGGAGGTTTATAGAGGGCAAAGGTGTGTTACCACTTTTAAAAGCCTTTGAAAATATACAAAAAAAACACCCAAATACAGTGCTTTTACTGGGTGGAGACGGCCCTCAACTAAATGATATTAAGCAAAACATGCCACAGAATACGTATCTTGTGGGTATGCTCTCGTATGAGCAAAATCTTGCAATGCTAAAAGCAGCTTACATATTTTGCTTGCCCACAATTTCCGAGGGGTTTGCCACCACTGTGTTAGAGGCGGCTGCACTAAAAACACTTGTAATAACAACAAGCACAGGCGGTAGCCCTGAACTTTTAATTAATGAAAATCATGGCACAATTATGCCGGACAATAATGCAGATACAATAGCTAAAGCTATTAACTTTGCACTTGAAAATGAAGTATGGGCAGAAAAAGCGCGTAATAACGCTTATAATAGGCTGTGCAACCATTTTACATGGCGCAGTGTTTGCGAAAAATTGCTTATAATTTCAGAAAAAACAAAAAAATAGGCGTTTTGCAGAAATAATACGTATTTTTTTGTCAGATTTCACAAACATATTAACTTTTACCGCCTTTTATATGTATTGGTTTGACTATCTATCAACATATTTTTTTTGCGTATATATTTTACGTTTCATACTATGCAACATAATTATATAAAAATATGATTATAAAATGTAGAAAACAGAAAATTTACAAATAAATATTTCGTTTAATACAATTTTATGGTACAATAATTATAAATAGCCCATATATATCCTACACAGGTTATTTATTTCTTATTTTATGGTGGTGCTTTGCACATGCCAATTTGTATTAGCTTTGCTAATACAATTAACTAATGTCGTAAATTGTATATATTAATTTATTTTGCGATATTGTGAAATATTTAATATATTGTGTTAAATTATAGGAGCGTGTATCATGACTAAACCAATAAAACGCGGCAAAGATTTTTTCGGGATGGACAATACAACGGCGGGTCTTGGGCTTATTGCAGTTCCCGGAGCAAATGAATTGTGCGAAAAAATCAACAAGCACCTAATGCGCTGGGCAAATGAGGCAGGGCAAGCTCATGACTCGTTTATTATTGAGAGCGAGTGCCCTCGGTTTTCTTCGGGAGATGGCAAAGGTATAATTAAATCTACCGTGCGCGGTGATGATTTGTACATGATTGTTGATGTTGGCAACTATAACGAGAAATACGATATTTTCGGGCGCGAGAACTGTATGTCTCCCGATGACCACTACCAAAACCTAAAGCGTCTTATACAGGCAGCAAGCGGAAAAGCAGATAGAATTAACGTTATAATGCCACTTCTTTACGGTAGCAGGCAACACAGGCGCAGTTACCGTGAAAGCCTTGACTGTGCTGTTGCCTTGCAAGAACTGCAAGCAATGGGTGTTTCTAACATTGTTACTTTTGACGCACACGACCCACGTATGCAAAACGCAATTCCTTTAATGGGTTTTGACAATATTATGCCAACGTATCAAGTTATGAAAACCATGTTGAGGGAATTTAAAGACATAAACCTTAACCGAGAAAACTTTATGGTTATAAGCCCTGACGAGGGCGCGCTCAACAGAAACATGTACTATGCCTCTGTGCTTGAGGTTAACCTTGGCATGTTCTACAAAAGGCGCGACTACTCAAAAATTGTAAATGGGCGCAACCCTATTGTAGCGCACGAATATCTTGGCGAGAGCGTAAGCGGTAAAGATATTTTTATTGCAGATGATATTATTTCAAGCGGTGAGAGTATGCTTGACATTGCATATGAGCTAAAAAACAAAAATGCTAACAGAATTTTTGCAAACGCAACGTATGCTATATTTACAAACGGGCTTGATGAATTTGACAAAGCGTACAAAGATGGCATTATAACAGGCGTTTTTGGCACTAACCTTACTTATAGAACGCCTGAGCTGTTACAGCGCGAGTGGTTCCACGAAGTTGACGTTTCGAAATACATAGCATATTTTATTGCCTCACTAAACCACGATATGTCGATTGGCAGTATAATTAACCCACATGAAAAAATTAAAACACTGCTCAATAAAGTTTATAAAGATTAGTTTACATTGCAGTAGTCTGGTTTTCAGGCACTGCAAGCAGAATGTCAAAAAACGGTTAGCCATTTTGGTTAACCGTTTTAAACTTTTCGGCAGTTTTAAGAGTAATGGTTGTGTTATAACCTGCTTTCTTTATACTAAATGCTAATGCAATAGTTTGTAATAATTTAGGTGCCCAAAACAGAGGCTTTGCAAAAACAGAGTTTTATTTCAGTTTTATCATAATAAACAAAAAGCTGTGCAAAGCTAAATTTATTAATTAGCATTTTTGTGATATATGGCGCAAATTCCGCCGTCACTTTTGTGAGTGCGGCTTAGAGTACAGCATTTATAATTCACCACATCTTTACAGTATCATTTGAAATATTTTTACTTTTACTCTATTCATTTTTCTATACTGTGTTAAGTTGTAAGCTTAAATAAAAAAATTAATTTAAAAACAATCTTTCATAATTAGCCCTACAATAATAGGTTTTTCACGTTGCTTTGTAGGTTGCTATGTTACGTGTTCATATGGTATAATTAGCCCAAATTACAATATAAATCGGCATGTACATAGCACGAGGGTTTACATCAGCTAAAATTAACACAAACAAAACACAACAACGGAGATGATTTTTTGAGCAGCATAAATATTGTACTTATAGAGCCGCAAATACCACAAAATACAGGCAATATTGCGCGCACATGTGCCGCAACGGGCGCTCGTTTACACCTTGTAGAGCCTATGGGCTTTAAGGTGGACGACAAAAAACTAAAGCGTGCAGGGCTTGATTACTGGCACTTGTTAGACATAACATATTACGAAAGCACTGAAGATTTTTTTGCAAAAAACAGCGGTACATTCTATTTTTTTACAACTAAGGCGCAGAATAATTATTGCGACGTTACGTATAAAAACGACACATACCTTGTTTTTGGCAGAGAGGATGCAGGCCTTAAGGAAGAGCTGCTTTACAAAAACAAAGAAACTTGCGTAAGGCTACCTATGCTGTCGGATGCACGCAGTTTAAATTTATCTAACGCTGTGGCAATTGCAACGTATGAGGTGCTACGCCAAAACAATTTTGTAGGACTGCAAGACATGGGCGAGTTGCGTGAGTTTAAGTGGTAAACAGGTAAACTTGTACAGAACACTAAAAATTGGCTTTGCAAACAGCTTTTTCACGTGTTGCAAAGCCGCTTTAATACACACTTAAAACAGTTAAAATATAGTGACGAGGCACATAAATTAAAAAATTATGGGGCTATGACGAAATTGTGATTTTCAGCCAAAATGCTGAATTTCTTTTTTATCGTCATAGCCCTTTATTTATTAACACTTCTTTTTGCTGTCTCGTCAGCTTTTTTATCTCGCGCTCTCTTTTTAGAGCTGTGCTTTTGTCTGTGCAAACTTCTGTGTAAACAAGTGCTACCGGTGTGCGCCCTCTTGTATATTTTGCGCCAAGCTTTGCGTTGTGCCTTTTTACTCTTGCCTCAACATCATACGTAAAGCCGCTGTAAAATGTACCATCACTGCATTTTAAAATGTAAACATATGCTTTTCGGGGCACTGCATTTTTCGGCTCTTGTATACTAGCAGGTTGCTCTTTTTTTGTTGTTTCCTCAAAGCTATCATCTTGTGCTTTTGCTTTAGTTAAAAAAGCCATTTGCCTATTTTTAGCCCTTTTATCACTCATTTTCAGCAAATTCTTCAAACGCCGCCTCACATGCTTTTAGCGCATCTTCTTTTGTTTTTGCTGTTATTAAAAAGCGCCCTATATGGCAAAATTTTAGCCCGTCTATGTTACTGCATGCCACAAGCTCGCTCTCGTCAAGCCCTGCCCACATTGCAGGAAAAGGCACTTTTAGCTCACTGCCCTTGAACGAAACAGGCACACCCTGTGCACAGTAGCCGCCACGTTGCGAGGGATAAACAACAAAAGTTGCCTCTTCGTTTGGTATAAGTTGCTGTTTCCACGGCGCGTATTTTTCTAAAATTACAATGCCGTTTTTCATGCCCTTTAGTGCCTCGTTAACAAGGTCTGCCGCGCGCGCTATACCACGCAAACCCTCAATTTTGTGCCACAGCAAGTCTTTTGCTATTTCAACAGCGTGCTCAAAACACTCCTTGGGGTCCTTCTCACTGTCCCATGTGGGGTTGTATGCACCTATAAGCTGTGCCACTTGGCTGCCACTTCCCGTGTTGTCGTCAATATCAAGGGGTTGCACAAAGTGGCGGTCAACGCGTGCCGCCTGCTCCTCGCCCACCAGATCTTCGCCTAGCTCGCGCCACAAAAGCCCGAAACTTGCATACGGTGCGCCGTTTTCACGCATCGGGCTGTTTTTTTGGTGGTGGTCAAACTCTCCGTCGCCAATATCAAACACAATGCCATCATAATCTTTAGGCACTGTAAAACCACGTTCAATAACTATGTTTGGGTTCACTATTTTTAATAGTGCGGCACTAAATACGTCGTCTGCGTGAAAGCGCCCTCCGTGTGTAAATCCTTTATCTGGTACTTTTAGCATAAATTCTTGTCCTTTCGGAATATAATACACATAGCATAACACGAATTGCGAAAAATTAACAGGCTTTTATTTGTAAAATAATACAATTTTTTGACGAATTGTGGTATAATTAAATATAAAGCTTTATTATAATGGCTTGAAACATGGAACTACCCTTAAACAAAGACTTTGCAAAAACTAGAGCAAATTTTTTGCCGAATGAAACAAAAAACGCAGGCAATACTGTGTGTATTAACGAGTATTTTTGTGAAATACGACGGAAATTTTGCGGGCGCTTTTTGTAAAGGCAACTTTGTGGGTAGCTCCAAACACAGGGAGGTAACTTATGCACTTTAACCGTAGAAAATCAGGGGGTATATTGCTTGCAATAGGCGCTGTGGCGCTTATTTTGCTTGTTGCATCACTTACAATTTTGCTACTTAACAGCAATTTGCTCTTTAATAATATAAGCAGTAAGGGCACATACAAATTGCCCGAGGGCAATGTAAAAGGCATGACACTTTCAACACAAAGCGAAAATATTTTTGCTAATATTTCAACAGTGGAAGAGCAAAAGCAATTTCTTGATAACTTTGTAAATTTTGCTGTTGCAAGCAACCTAAACAGCATTTTTGTAGATTATCTGCAAACAGGTGGCGAACAGCCAACCGTTTTTGGGCGCGAGCGCTCTGCCGGCACAATGGCAAATATAAGTGCAAACGATTCTTTTTTTGATAAATTCGATGCCATGGAGTACCTTGTAAGCGCCGCAACACAAAAAGGGCTTTTGGTTTATGCCTTGTTCGACATGCCTACAAGCGAAGACAAAATTATTGCAAACAGCGCCGCCGCTGTTATGAATAATTACGCTATATCAGGTGTTTTTTACAAAAACATAGTTAGCGAGGGCATTGGCACACTAGCTTCGGCAGAGGGCGACAGCTTGTCTTACACCTCGCCGCAAAGCTGGACGGAACCTCATGAGCTTTTCTTGCACACACTGTCAAGCTCTTACACAGGCATGGTTATTGACGACTACGACACAGCAATTACTTTAAGTGACGAGTACGCGCTTATGGTTAGTGCAGTTCAAAACGACACAGGTGTGCCCACACTTTTGGGCTACCAAATACAGCCTGTTCTCGGTGTAACATACCCCACACAGGGCACAACAATTTACACAGACACTTGCTTTGTAATGGGCACGTCTGACCCTGCCTTGCCGCTCACACTTGATGGCGAAGAGGTTATGCGCAACACAGATACAGGCGCTTTCGGTGTGCTTGTGGAACTAGACTCGGGCGATAATACGCTGACTTTTGAGCAGAGCGGGAATGTCCTTGAATATGTGGTAACACGTAATTCATACTCGTCGAGCTCATCGTCTTCGGGCAGTTCCTCCTCTAGCTCCGGCACTACAACAAGCGACAATACAAGCGAGGTTGCCCCCGGCACTTACGTGTCTGTGTCGGGCTGGATAGCAAGCCTTTTGTACGACCCCTCGTCTGACAGCAATATAAACGAGACTGTGCGCAGTGGTGGCACAGCAATGGTGGTAAACAGTGTTTTAACATACCGCAATTACAAAAGCACCTGGGCTTATGAGCTGTCAAGCGGCGATTATATACTTGCATACAACACAAATTACATTGGAACTAGTATGGAAACGCCGTCTTTCACAGGTGCAAGTGCACAGCCTATTGACGATGGCAAGGGCGAGTTGCTTACCTTTACAGGCACAGGCACACCCATGGCATATACAAGCGTTGTGGATAATACACTTAGCGTTAGAATGTACGACACACACGTTGCACCTGAGTTTACTGTTTCGGGCAGTGAAATGGTGTTTAGCACAGCCGTTAACACAATGGACGACGGTGGAATTGAAATTTTATTCACATTTGCGGACACTCTTTTTGGGCACAGTATTGAGTATGCAGACGGCACTACACAACTTTATTTAAAGAAAACACCGCAGATAAGCACAGAAAATGCAAGCAAGCCACTGCAAGGCGTTAGCGTTTTGCTTGACGCAGGGCACGGTGCCGATGACACAGGCGCACTGGGCGTTGTGGGCGTTGACGGGCCGAGTGAAAAAGATGCAAACTTAGCCGTTATGGTGGCAGCAAAATACAGGCTGGAGCAACTTGGCGCAACGGTGCACACTATCAGAACAGACGACACGTTCTTGTCTCTCGAAGAGCGCAACATTAAAATTACAGAGCTAAGACCCGACTTTTTTATATCTATACACCACAACAGCGTTTTGCTCACTGTTGATGCTAACGAGGCAATGGGTGTTGAGTGCTATTATTTCTATAACGAGGCAGAGTCTCTTGCGGCATCTCTTGTAACAAACATAGTAAGCGCAACAGGCAGGGCTGACAGGGGTGCAAAATGGGGCTACTACTATGTGGCGCGCAACACTATTTGCCCGTCGGTACTACTGGAGTGCGGCTTTATGGTTAACCCGAATGAGTACGAGGACATTGTTAGTGAAGATGCTCTGTGGGCAGTGGGCGATGCAATGGCACGCTCTATCTTAGATGAAGTTAGCAAGCAGTAAATTTGTGATATAATTTTGCATTTTGTTCATAATATATACATTGACCTTTTGCGTTATAAGGGTGTATTCTAATATAGTTCAAAAAAAAGTGGCAAATTTGTGGCAATTTGAAACGCTCTAATAACGCAAATACGCAACGAAACGGAGATAATCATGCTAAAATTGAAAAAATACGCAAAACCGTACATGGCTTTACTGCTTATTGGTGTGCTTTTAGTGTTTGGGCAGTCTCTTGCCTCGCTTGAGCTACCAAATATAATGAGCGAAATTGTTAATGTCGGTATACAAAACTCCGGCATAACCGAAAAAGCGCCAAAGGCTATTAGCGCACAAAGCTTTGAGCTTATATCAACCTTTGTGCCAAGGGAAGACGCAGATTTTCTAAGCGAGAGCTACACAACACTCTCGTCAAGCGAGCTTGCAGAAAAACAAAGCATGTACCCAAATGCGAACGAGACAACGCTATTTGTAAAAGATTTGTCAGAGCAAGAGCTTGAAAAACTTGACAGTACTTTTTCAACAGCTACGTACGCCATGATGATGTTTTTAAATGACATGGGTGCAGCTATGGGGCAAACAGAGACAATGCCACAAGGCGAGGCAACAGCAAGCGCCGAGGCAACAGCGCAAACGCAAGATAGCGCAAATATGGACATGGCATCCTTGCAAAGCATAGCACCTATGCTGGCGCAAATGCCACAAAGCGCACTTGATGAATATATAAATACCTCACTTGCAACAGACGCAATGATGAAAGAGAGCGTGGCATCTGTTTTTGTAAAAGGCTACTATGAGGAGCTAAACACAGACACAGGCGCAATTCAAACAAACTACATCTTTATAACCGGTATGCAAATGCTTTTGTTCTGTATTATAATTGTGGTTTGCGCAATTGCGGGCGGTTACTGCCTTGCAAAATTTGGTGCAAGCATTGCAAGAGACTTGCGCCGCGATGTCTTTGCAAAAGTTACAACTTTTACAAGTGCAGAGCTTGACAAGTTTAGCACGGCAAGCCTTATTACACGCACCACCAACGACGTTACACAGGTGCAAACGTTTTTAAGCATGGGACTACGTATGCTTTTCCTTGCACCGCTAACGGGCATAGGTGGTATAATAATGGCACTTAGAATCTCGCCGTCAATGGCGTGGATATTAGCACTTGCTATTGGCGTAATGCTATGTATTATAGGCATCTTGTTTATTGTTGCCGTGCCAAAATTCAAAATAATGCAAACACTTGTGGACAAGTTAAACCTTGTTAGCAGAGAGAGTCTCTCCGGCATGATGGTTATACGCGCATTTTCAAATCAAAATTTTGAGGAAGAGCGTTTTGACAAAGCTAACAAAACACTGTCAAACAACATGCTTTTTGCAAACAGAGCAATTGCCGCAATGATGCCTGCAATTATGTTTATTATGAACGGTATAATGCTACTAATTGTGTGGGTAGGCGCAGAGCAAATTGCCGCCAGCGCACTACAAGTGGGCGACATGATGGCATACATGCAATACGCAATGCAAGTTGTAATGAGCTTTTTATTTATCAGCATGATATTTATTTTAATGCCAAGGGCAAGCGTTTCAGCAGAGCGCATGCACGAGGTTTTAAGCACAGAGATTACCGTAAAAGATAAAGACAGTGTTAAAACTTTAAGCGCAAAAGGCGACAAAGAGATAACTTTCAACAATGTATACTTCTCTTACCCCGGTGCAGAGGAGAGTGTGCTTGAAAATATAAACTTTACGGCAAAACCCGGGCAAACAACAGCCTTTATTGGCAGTACGGGCAGTGGTAAAAGCACACTAATTAACCTTATACCGCGTTTTTATGACATTACAAAAGGCAGCATAACAATAAACGGCACAGACGTGCGAGACCTTGCACAGCACGATTTGCGCGACATGATAGGCTACGTGCCACAAAAAGGTTTGCTTTTCAGCGGTGACATTAACAGCAACTTGCACTATGGAGACGAGAGCGCAGACGATGCCACAATAAAAAAAGCAGCAGAGGTGGCACAGGCAGAGGAATTTATACAAAAGCTTGAAAACGGCCTTGATACAGAGATAAGCCAAGGCGGCACAAACGTTTCAGGTGGGCAAAGACAGCGCCTTTCAATAGCGCGTGCACTTGTTAAAAAAGCACCTATTTATATTTTTGACGACACTTTCAGTGCACTTGACTTTAAAACAGATGCAAAACTGCGCCGTGCACTTAACGGCTATACGGAAAACGCAACGGTGTTAATTGTGGCACAGCGCGTTTCCACCATAATGAGCGCAGACCAAATAATTGTGCTTGACGAGGGGCGCATTGCAGGCATGGGCACACACAGAGAATTGCTTGTAAATTGCGACACTTACAGGGAGATAGCGCAAAGTCAATTGTCAAAGGAGGAGCTGGAGTAATGGCTGAAAAAACAAACAACACTACACAGCAAAACCGCGGTGGGCAAGGCATGGGCAGAGGCCCCGGTGGCGGTGGCCCCGGCATGGTAATGCCGGGTGAAAAGGCAAAAGACTTCAAGGGTGCCGTGCGCTCGCTTGCAAAATACATGAAGAGCTTTTTGCCTGTTATTATTTTTACAATAATTTGCGCAATTGCATCTTGTGTGTTCAGCATAATAGGCCCGTCTGTTTTAGGGCAAGCAACAACTGAGCTGTACGAGGGCGTTATGGCTATGGTTATGGGCACTGGCGGTATAGACTTTAGCGCCATTGCAAATATACTGCTTTTCTTACTTGCAATTTATATAATAAGCGCGCTTTTGTCTTATATACAGGGCTTTATTATGGCAAAAGTGGCAACAAAAGTTAGCTATAACATGCGCAGAGATTTGAGCTTGAAAATCAACAAAATGCCACTGTCATACTTTGACAGGGTGTCACAAGGCGAGGTTTTAAGCCGAATTACAAACGATGTTGACACTGTTTCGCAAACGCTTAACCAGAGCTTGTCACAGCTAATTGTTTCTATAACAACCGTAATAGGCATTATAATTATGATGCTCACAATAAGCCCCACAATGACACTTATAGCACTTGCTGTATTGCCAATTTCTTTCATAGGCTTGCGTTTTATTATGAAGCGCAGTCAGCCACTTTTTGCAACACAGCAAGAGGCACTTGGCACAGTTAACGGGCACATTGAAGAGATGTATGGCTCACACGTTGTTGTAAAGGCATTTAACGGTGAAGAAAAGAGCATTAAGCGCTTTAACGAGATAAACGACACACTGTATGACTCCGCGTGGAAGAGCCAATATTACAGCGGTATGATGATGCCTGTTATGAACTTTATTGGCAATTTAGGCTACGTTGGCGTTTGTGTGCTTGGCGGTTTTCTTGTGCTAAACGGCAGTATAACAGTGGGTAACATTCAGGCATTTATTCAGTACACGCGTAGTTTTACACAGCCATTGCAACAAATTGCAAACGTAAGCAACATAATGCAGCAAACAGCGGCGGCGGCAGAGCGTGTTTTTGAGTTTTTGAATGAAGACGAAGAACAAGAGGACATTGCAAAAACAGTCTCCGCAGACAAAATAACGGGCGACGTTGAGTTTAAAAATGTGAGTTTTGGCTACGTTGAGGGCAAGACAATAATTAATAACTTCTCGTCTTTCATACAAAATGGCAAGAGCGTTGCAATTGTAGGACCAACGGGCGCAGGCAAAACAACTGTTGTTAAGCTTTTAATGCGTTTTTACGACGTTAACAGTGGTGCAATTTTGCTAAACGGCAATGATATTCGCAGTTTTAAACGCGAAGATTTGCGTGAGAGCTTTGGCATGGTGCTACAAGACACATGGCTGTACAACGGCACAATTATGGAGAATATACGCTACGGCAGGCTAGAGGCAACAGATGAAGAGGTAATAGCAGCTGCTAAAGCGGCGCAAGTGCACCACTTTGTGCGCACAATGCCCGAGGGCTATAACACAGTTATAAACGAAGAGGCAAGCAACATAAGCCAAGGACAGCGCCAGCTTTTAACAATAGCCAGAACAATTATATCAAACCCGAAAATACTCATATTTGACGAGGCAACCTCCAGCGTTGACACTAGAACAGAAATGAGCATACAAAAGGCAATGAACGAGCTAATGCGTGGGCGCACAAGCTTTATAATAGCACATAGGCTGTCAACAATACGCGATGCAGACATTATACTTGTTATGAAAGACGGCGATATTATAGAGACAGGTAGCCACGAAGAACTACTTGCAAAGGGCGGTTTCTATAAAGACTTGTACCAAAGCCAGTTTGCAAGAGCAGACGACGAGACAGATGTATAGCGATTATTAGATAGTTTTAATAATAGTTGAGGTAATTTAATGCCTTGCGGTAAAATTTTATTTTTTACAAAAAGCCACTCAAAAGGCCGTGAAAACGGCTTTTGGGTGGCTTTTAATTTTAATATTCATGAAAAAGCAAGAGGCTGTTACAAAATAGCATTAAATTCATGATTTTGTGAAAAAATTAGTTAGTGCTCCTGTGTGGGCTTGCGAGCTCGCATTAAAATCTGTGTTTTATAATCCTTGTAAAAAAGAAGCACTCCTGAAAGTTTTACACACAATAGTTGGCACAGTTGAAAAATAGAAAATAGGCTTGTAATTGTTACCCTATATTGTCAACTAGCGCTAAACTCCCGCTTTAAAATAGAGTAAAACAGCCTGTCCGTGTACTCACCGTTAAAATAAAAATAATCTCTTAGTTTACCGTCATATTTAAAGCCGCATTTCTCAATAACTTTTTTAGACGAAAGGTTGCTTGGTTTATGGCAAATTTGCACTTTGTTGAGGTTGATTTCTTCAAAACCGTATTTTATAACAGCTTTTGTTGCTTCTGTTGCATAGCCTTTGCCCTGAAACGCTGTGCCAATACAATACTCTACCTCAACAAAATGGTTTTTACTGTCTACCAGAAAAAATGCAACTTGCCCTATACACTCGCCGCTTTGATCTTCTATTATAGCCCAGCGGTAATAATCATCTTTTTCATATGAGGATATATACAAATCAAGCAGTTCATTAACTTCTTTTTTTGTAGTATAAACAGGTTCTAAGTATAAATGCTGTACATTTTCATCTGCTATCCAATTTTTTAGCATTAAGTCATCGTCACTATACGCAAAGCGCCTTAGTGTAAGGTTTTGTGTTTTTATAGTTTGTGTTCCTGTGTGTGTTAACATTTTTTACCTTTCTCGATTGTTAATTTTTCTGCAATAAGCCAATTAAAAGCTAGAGTTTGCAAAGATTATTATAGCATTTACAAACTCTTTAATCAACATATATCAAGTTTACATTTTAAAAACTTACATTTGCATCAAAACCCTCATTACAAGTACACCAATTACACCCGGCGCACCAAGCACTACTGCAATAAATGCTGTTACGTAATTTACGGCTATTGAAACACCGGTGTATATTGAAAGCAGGTTAACCGCACCAAGAGATGCCATGCCAAAAAACGCACTTACAAAAGCGGCAGTAAGTGGTTTCTTGTTTTTTTTCAGCACCTTGCACACTAGTAAAACAGATATTAATCCAACAACTATTGCACCAATTAATGTAAATGTCATTTTTATTCTCCAATATTTTAGTTTATTTTTTTGTTTTTATCATGGTGTATGTGGCTGTTGTCCATTGTAGTAACTTTTACTAAAATTACACAGGGTTGTAAGCAACCACATTGCAAGAAATTTGCAGTTTATTGGTTTGAAGGTGTTTGCGCATTGTTAAGTGTATCAAATGTGTACCCCGCATTTTTAAACCACTTAATTATATCCGGTAGTGCATCTGCCGTAGTTTTAGTGTCTATTATGTCGTGCATTAGCACTATACAATTGTCTTGCCCTGTGGCTTGCTTTACAACGCGCTCATATATGGTGCTTGCACTGCTCTGCTGCCCTACTGCATCAGCTGTGTCAACAGTCCAGTCAAAGTACGTGTAACCCTTTTCACTAGCTTGGGTTTTCAGTATCTCCATTATCTCACTGCCACCGTATTTGCGGCTTATCGTATTACTGCTACCACCGGGAAAACGCAGTAAATTAATACCGATTATTCCTTTTTCAGCTAGGTCTGCCTCTAGTGCTTGTATATCTTGCCAAAATGCTTCACTGCTTGCATAAATTTCATCATAGACATGTGTTTTGCTGTGCAGCCCTATTACATGCCCGTCTGCATCAATTTGTGATACTAACGGCCAATATTCCTCGTTATTCGGTGCGCTTATTACAAAAAATGTTGCTTTCACATTTTCTTGCTTTAAAATTTCAAGCACACGCTGTGTGGTTTTTGACGGCCCGTCGTCAAAAGTTAAGTACACTGTTTTTTCACTGCTCTGTGCATCGTCATCTTGCATAACAGCCGCCGGCAGTACTGTTTGCCACATCAAATCCTCTTGCCTGCAACCCACTGTCTCCTTTGGATATAGCATAAAAAACAAGCTAAATGCAGCCACCATGCAAGCAGCTGCAATTAAACTGCGCTTAAAAATTTTATTGGATAATAAACGTTTAAATAAAAACATGTTGCATCCCCCACCTTAATGATTTATACTAAATATATTAAATTTGCTAAAAAAATATAACTTAACTAAAGCCGAAAGGGAATTTCAATTTATGTATTTTGTTGATATCATATTAATAATCCTTGTAGCGCTATCAGCTATTTTTTCTCTTATAGCTGTATTGCGCACACAAAAAAGCGGAGATTTTAAAAGCGAGCTTGACCATTATTTGCTTGAAAACAGCCGTAATTTAGACGATTTAAAGCAAACCATGCAAAAAAGCATGAGCGAGCTGCGCGCAGAGGTAACTGTAACAATAAACCAAAGTATGCAGACAACCACAAAAATGCAAGCAGAGTCGGGCAAGCAAATGTCTGAGGCGCAAATTGCCGCAATACGCACACTGCAAGCAACTGTGAGCGACCAGCTTGCGCTAATTGAGCGCCGCATGAAAAACAGCAATGAATCAATTGAAACACGCCTTGAAAACATAAGAAATACAATGGAGGCACGCATATCATCAATGCAGGCAGACAATAGCAAAAAGCTCGATGAAATGCGAAAAACAGTTGATGAGCAGCTACAAAAAACGCTTGAAACACGCCTGCAAAAATCTTTTGAAAACGTTAGCAAACAGCTAGAAAGTGTATACAAAGGCCTTGGCGAGATGCAAAACCTTGCAACAGGTGTGGGAGATTTAAAAAAAGTTCTTAGCAATGTAAAAACACGCGGGATTTTGGGAGAAATTCAGCTAGGCGCTATATTAGAGCAAATACTTGCCACAGAGCAATACGAAAAAAATATAGCTACCGTACCCGGCAGTAGCGAGCGTGTGGAATTTGCCGTAAAATTACCCGGAGATGGGCAAACACCTGTGTATTTACCAATTGATGCAAAATTCCCTATGGACGCATATAATGCACTGCAGGATGCACAACAAAGCGCAGACAAAGCACAAATTGAAATTGCACTAAAATCATTGCAACAGCGTTTGCGCGGTTTTGCAAAAGACATACAGTCAAAATACATACACGTGCCACATACAACAGAGTTTGGCATAATGTTTTTGCCCACAGAGGGGCTGTATGCAGAGGTTGTACAGCACGGCATGATAGAAAAGCTACAAGCTGATTACAAAATAATTGTAGCGGGCCCAACAACAATGGCGGCACTTTTAAACAGCTTGCAAATGGGCTTTAAAACACTTGCAATACAAAAGAGTTCCAGCGAAGTATGGAAAGTTCTCGGCAATGTTAAAAGCGAGTTTGATACTTTTGGAAAAGTGCTTGAGCAAACACAAAACAGAATTAACCAAGCAAACACAGAGCTTGAAAAGCTTGTTGGTGTGCGCACAAGGCAAATACAAAGAAAGTTAAGCCAAGTTGAAAACCCTAATTTAATTGCCGAATTTGACGAGAGCGATATTTTAAAAATTGATTAGCTAAA
This sequence comes from uncultured Bacteroides sp., assembly GCA_964371675.1. Classification (GTDB taxonomy): domain Bacteria; phylum Bacillota; class Clostridia; order Oscillospirales; family Ruminococcaceae; genus Ruthenibacterium. The sequence goes on from CAYJNL010000020.1 coordinate 54,315, forward strand.
AACCACACCATTATGCAAATATTATAAAAAATTTTAATAAAAACACTATGGCAAAACTCTAATTTTGTTATGCAAAGTAAACTTGCAAAAAACATCAAGTCAGCCAAAACCGCAAAATCAGCCTTTGCCCTCTATGTCGCAGTAGTCCTATGCACAACCCTATTCGCAACCCCTGCTTTCGCCACCACAACCGCCCACTC
>CAYJNL010000021.1:0-49904 GCA_964371675.1 uncultured Bacteroides sp.
ATTAGCCGCGAGGCAGGCGCACGCACAAAAATGGCTGTTTACAGCAAAGACGAAAACGTAGACCCTGTTGGCGCATGTATAGGGCCAAAAGGTCAGCGTGTTGCAAATATTGTAGATGAGCTAAACGGCGAGAAAATTGACATTGTGCCGTGGAGCGAAGAGCCCGAGAAATTTATAGCGGCGGCACTAAGCCCTGCAAGCGTTGTAAACGTTGAGATTATAGAGGGCGAAACAAAAAGTTGCCGTGCAACTGTGCCGGACCATCAATTGTCGCTTGCAATAGGCAACAAAGGGCAAAACGCAAGGCTAACAGCAAGGCTAACGGGCTATAATATTGACATAAGGCCGGAGAGCGGATATTACGGCGAGGAAGACACATCAGAGAAAAAACAGCAAGAGGCTGAATAAGCAAAAAACACTTGCCGCATATAATATGTATTAAGTACAAATTATAAAAGGCAGACAAAATAGCTAAACGGGGGCATTTATGGCACAAAAGAAAATACCGCTGCGCAGATGTATGGGTTGCTATGAGAGCAAGCCAAAAAAAGAGCTTGTGCGCGTTGTTAAAAACAGCGAGGGAGAGGTTAGCCTTGATACAGTGGGCAAAAAGCCCGGTAGGGGCGCATACGTTTGCCCTAGTGCTACTTGCCTTGCAAAAGCGCGCAAGGCAAGGCGCATAGAGCGTGTACTTGAGTGCGATATACCCGAGGAAATTTACGATAACATGACACAGGAAATCCAAAAGGGGGACGCCGGTGCAAGATAAAATAATAAACTCCCTTTCACTGGCAAAAAGGGCAGGCGCACTTGTTATGGGTTTTGATGCGGTGAAAGAAAGCGTTTACAAAGGCAAAGCACATCTTGTTTTGTATACAAGCGATATGAGCGAAAAAAACATACAGCGTGTTGAAAATTTTTGTGAAGAACTTGTGGACACAATAAAACTACCGCATACAAAAGAAGATATGATTGTTATAACAAGAAAACCCACGGCGGTGTTTACCGTTACAGACGAAAACTTAGCAATACTGTGCAAAAAAGCACTAGCCGAAAAAGAGCAAAGCGGGCTGCAATCCGTAATCGAGGAGGATAAAGAATGATAATAAAACATAAATTAAGCGATATTGCCAAAGATTTAGGTAGGCAAAACAAGGAGGTTATTGACTTTCTTGAAAAGGTTACGGGTGAAGTGAAAAAACACACCGTCGCGCTTTCAGAAAATGAGCTGAACAGCGTTTTTGAGCACTTTGTGAAAAAGGCGTCGGTTGACAGCCTTGATGACTATATTGGTGAGATGAGCGCACCTAAAGCAGAGCAAAAGAGCGAAAACCCTGCACCAAAAGCACCTGCGCAGCCAAAACCTGTGCAAAATGCGGGCAGTGCTCAAAAACCAAATGCACCTGTAAACGCACAGCAAGCACAAAAACCCGTGCAAACAGGTACAAACCAAAAACCACAACAAGGCTTTGCAAAACAGCAAAGGCCTATGCAGGGTGGTGCAAACAATCAAGTGCAAGCGCAAAAATTTGCACACCAAAACAATGGCAACACAAATGCGCAAAAGCCACAGGCTAATAACAATACAAACGCACAAAAACCACAAGGCGGCGCAAACTTGCCACACGTTATGCAAGACAAAACAGATGCCGCTAAAAAAGAGCGCGAGAGCCGCAAACCACCCGAGGCAAGAAAAGAGCGTATCCGCGCCTTTAAGCCTGAGAAAGAAAACAAGGCAGCACAAGAAAAACGCGAGGTTGTTACAGTTACAATTGACACGCGCACAACAGACGTTAACCTTGATAAATTTAACGACAAGTACACAGAGCTTGCCTCAAGCAAGAATATAGAAAACCGCCGCAAACCAATGCCGGCAGGTAACAAGCAAAAGTTTGGCAACCGCAATAGGTTTGGCGGCAGAAACCAAGGCAATTTTGGCAAAAAACGCGTGGAGACAGAGGCAGAGCGTTTGCAGAGAATTCAGCTTGAAAAGGCAAGAAAAGCACAGCTTAAAGTGTCTATACCCGACACAATTGTTGTAAGTGAGCTTGCAAGCCGCCTTAAAGTTAACGTGGCTCAAGTTATTAAAAAGCTCATGGGGCTTGGCATCATGGCGGCAATGACAGAGGAAGTAGATTTCGATACAGCGTCAATTGTTGCAGAAGAACTAGGCGCAAAAGTAACGCACGAAGTACACGTTACAATAGAGGAAAGGCTGTTTGAAGTTGACGAGGACGAAGAGGGCAGCCTAGAAGACCGCCCACCTGTTGTTGTTGTAATGGGCCACGTTGACCACGGCAAAACGTCTATACTTGACGCTATTAGAAAAACTCGCGTAACAGAGGGTGAGGCAGGCGGAATTACACAGCATATCGGTGCATATCAGGTAATGGCAGGCGAGCACGCTATTACATTCCTAGATACACCGGGGCACGAGGCGTTTACCTCAATGCGTGCACGTGGCGCAAACTTAACAGATATTGCCGTGCTTGTTGTGGCGGCAGACGACGGCATAATGCCACAGACAGTAGAGAGCATAAACCACGCAAAAGCGGCAGGTGTAAGCATAATTGTTGCAATTAACAAAATAGATAAACCCGAGGCAAACCCAGACAAGGTAATGGAGCAACTAACACAACACGAAATAGTGCCCGAGGCATGGGGTGGCGACGTTATATGTATGCCTGTGAGCGCAAAAACAGGCGAGGGCATAACAGACTTGCTTGAGATGATTAACCTAACGGCAGGCGTTAAAGAGCTTAAAGCTAACCCGAACAGAAGAGCAAAAGGTGCTGTTGTAGAGGCAAGACTTGACAAAGGCAAAGGCCCTGTTGCAACAATTCTTGTACAAAAAGGTACTTTGAGGCAAGGCGACGTAATAATTGCCGGCACAGCAGTTGGCCGTGTTAGGGTAATGTGCGACGACTACGGCAATGTGCTTGATGAGGCAGGCCCGTCAATGCCTGTTGAGATTACAGGCCTTACAGCAGTGCCAAGCGCAGGCGATTTATTTGATGCGGTTGAAGACGAGCGCCTAGCAAGAGAGCTTGCAGACAAGCGCGCAACAGAGCACAAAGAGCAACAATTTAATGCGTTTAAGAAAGTTACGCTTGATAACCTATTTAGCCAAATTGCAGAGGGTGAGCGCAAAGAGCTTGGCATAATTGTTAAAGCAGACGTGCAGGGCAGTGCCGAGGCAGTTAAACAAAGCCTTGAGAAAATTTCAAACGAAGAGGTTCGCGTTAGAGTTATACACACAGGCGTGGGCGCTATTAATAAATCAGACGTAATGCTTGCAAACGCAGGTAACGCAATAATTATCGGCTTTAACGTAAGACCCGATGATGTTGCAAAAGCAGAGGCGGCAAGTGCAGAAGTTGAGATGCGCATGTACAGAGTTATATACGATGCTATCAACGATGTGACTGACGCAATGAAAGGTATGCTTGCACCGAAATACCGCGAGGTTGAGCTTGGCCGCGCCGAGGTTCGCAACGTGTTCAAAATTTCAAGCGCAGGCACAATTGCAGGCTCGTACGTTAAAGAGGGCAAAATTACACGCAACGCAAAAATCCGCCTTGTACGTGACGGTATTGTCATCACAGAGGACGAGATTGATTCACTCCGCCGCTTTAAAGACGACGTTAAAGAGGTTGCCACAAGCTTTGAGTGTGGTATAGGGCTTGTGAAATACACAGACATCAAAGAGGGCGATATCTTCGAGGCATTTATAATTGAGGAATATCGCGATTAAGATTTAAACAATTTTGTAGGGGTGTCCCTAAGCTAAAAAACACCATAGGAGGTGCAATTATGGCACAAAGCAAAAACATGGCAAGACTTGGCGAAGACATGAAACGCGAGGTTATCCAAATTATCAGCGAGATGAAAGACCCACGAGTACAAGGTTTTTTAACCGTAATGCGCCTTGAGGTAACACAAGATTTATCAATGGCAAAGGTGTACGTAAGTATGCTTGACAAAGACAAAACAACACAAGATGCCGTAAAGGCGCTGAATAAGGCATCGGGGCACGTGCGCAGTGAGATTGCAAAGCGTATGCACATAAGAAAAGCCCCCGAAATGCGCTTTATAGCAGACGGCGGCTCAGAGTATGCAGGGCACATAAACGAGGTTTTAGCACAGATTAATAATAAAAAATAATTGTTAACGGAGGCTTTATGAGCGATAAGATTGATATAAAAAAAGCGGCAGAAAGCTTGCTACAAGCAGAAAATGTGTTGATATTATGTCACAAAAACCCCGACGGCGACACAATAGGCAGTGGCGGTGCACTTTGCCATGCCCTAAAAAGCCTTGGCAAAAAAGCCGCCGTGCTTTGCGCCGATGAATTTTCCGACAGGTATGCCTATGCCGAAATTGAGCTATACAAAGAGCAGTTTCAGCCACAATATATTGTTGCGGTAGATGTTGCAGATTTACAACTATTTGGAGAAAAAATAAGCGAATATACAAAAAGTATAGATTTGTGTATAGATCATCATCCCTCAAACACAGGCTATGCGCACGAGATGATTTTGAGCCCTGAATCTGCCGCAACAGCAGAGGTTATGTATGATATTATATGTGAAATGCAAGTGCCAATTACAACAGTAATTGCAGATTGCCTTTACACAGGTGTTTCAACAGACACGGGCTGTTTTAGGTTTGCAAATACCACGGCAAGAACGCACGAGGTAGCGCAAAAACTAATGGAGCACGGCGCAAATGCAACAGAGCTCAACGCACTTTTGTTTGAGAACAAGAGCAAAAGCAGAATAGGCATAGAGCGCGTTGCACTGGACAGCCTTGAGTATTTGTACGACGGCAAGTGTGCGGTTATATCCTTAACACTGGAGCAAATGGACGAAATTGGCGTTGAACCTACAGATTTAGAGGGCATAACAGCAATACCGCGCGCAATTGAGGGCGTGGAGGTAGGTGTTACACTGCGCCAACAAAAAGTGGGCACTTATAAGGTAAGTGTGCGCACAAAGCGCGGTGTTAGTGCCGCAAATATATGCAAAGGCCTTGGCGGCGGCGGGCACGAGCAAGCCGCAGGCTGTGAGGTTGAGGGCAGTTTGCAAAGCGCAAAAGCTGCTGTAATGTGCGAGATTGAAAAAGCAATGAAGAGTAAAAGTAGCAAGTAAATATGTTTAACAGCAAAAATTTGCTATAATAAGTGCAGAGTTTTATAAAGGTTTGGCTTGCATGGGCTTAGTTAAGCTATAAAGCTTAACTTTTAAAACTGTTGCCAAAATAAAAACTATGCAAAAAACACAGCGGAGATTTGAGCATGACAGGAATTTTAATTATAGATAAACCTAGCGATTTTACATCTTTTGACGTGATAGCGAAATTAAGAGGTATATGTGCAACACGCCGCATAGGGCATTCCGGTACGTTGGACCCTATGGCTACGGGCGTGTTGCCTGTTTTTATAGGAGAGGCAACAAAAGCCGTTGACATGCAGGTTAACCATGACAAAGTTTATGAGGCAACATTTTTACTTGGCACAAAGACAAACACAGCAGACATAACGGGCGAAGTTATTGAAAAAAGAGAAGTGCCAAAGATAAGCGAGCAATTGATAACGAGCACGCTTGAGAGTTTTGTGGGCGAGTGCAGCCAGGTGCCGCCCATGTATTCAGCTGTAAAAATTAACGGTGTACCGCTATATAAACTTGCCAGAAAGGGCGAGGAAATTGAGCGTGAGGCACGCAATGTAACCATATATGCACTAAATTATCTTGGTGCAGAGAGCGAAAACGAGCACAAAATAAGGGTACACTGCTCAAAAGGCACATATGTGCGCACGCTAATTGAGGACATAGCACAAAAACTTGGCACAGTTGCCACCATGACGGCACTGCGCAGAACAATGGCAGGCGCATACACAATAGAAAATGCGCACACATTAAGCGCCGTGCAACAGGCAAAAGACAGCGGCACACTGGAGCAATTGCCGCTTAGTATATCCACAGTATTTGAGCATTTGCCAAAACTTACAGTTAACACAGATACATATAAACGGCTGTTAAACGGCGCGCCAACGTATAAATTTAGAGCAAAAGACGGCGAATACAGCGTTTATATAAAAAGCACACAGCAAGGTAAGGGTATGCAAAAAACAGAAAACGTCATGTGTGATAACACTAAAAATAGTGAGAACAATGATAGCAAAAGCAACCATGTTTTTATAGGCATTTGCTCTGTTACAGAAAATGTACTCAATGCTAAAAAAATTTTTGTGAGAGAAGTGGATTAAATAGGCTGTAAAACAAATTGCTATACCACAACAGCACGTAAAAATCATTTATTTTCATTATAATAATTTAATTCAATAAACAAAATAGATACCATTAAATATCGGGCATAAAAAACACCCTCTAGCTCACGCTAAAGGGCGGTTTTGGTGTCGAGCTTCTCGACTGTCTGGGCTTTACAAAATAGATACCATTAAAGTCCGAGCATTTTTGTTGAAAACCTAGATAAATACAAATATTTATACATAATTTACACACGCATTACGATGAAAGCAGTGTTGTCCTTGCAAGCATAAATCAAATAAATATCAACAAAAAGCTCACGTTTTAAACAGCGTGAGCTTTTTAGCTTTAAAAGGAGTATGATAAACCATTGACCTAAAAGAGCAATTCTACGGCTTTGAAATAGAAATGACAGGGCTGACAAGAAAGCAAGGCTGTGCAACTCTTATAGGTGCATATGTTTTTGTATGTGCCCGTAAAAATATCATACTTGCCAACGGCATTTGTCACAGCAAAAACTGTTCTTATATACAATAGACGGCGACATTACGCAGTTGCAACAGCTACAACAGACGAAACAAGCAATGCAATTCTCGGCGAAAACAATATGCCACTGGGGCAGGTTCTACTGCGCATTGCTCAGTAGAATACAGCCAATCAAACTCCTCTTACTTTGTATGCCTTAAGCGGGTGATGTGTTGTAAAAACAAAAATGGCAAAGAAGAACGTGCAAAGAGCATTGAGTGAAGAGCCGAATTAAAAAATTAAACACTAATAAAAGCAAAAACCGCTAAGCTACAAAAAGCAACTTAGCAGTTTTGTTAAACAATTTTATTTACTTGCGCCTGTTAGCGGCGAAAGCGCCGTTGTTGTCACTGCTGTGTTTGGTGCCGGTGCCGGTGTTGGTGCCGGTGTTGGTGCCGGTGTTGGTGCCGGTGTTGGTGTTGGTGCCGGTGCTACTATTGTAAAGTTTGCTGTAGCATTGCCTAACTCGTTTACTATAGTTATTGTGTGCGTGCCTAGGGGCAAACTTGCGGTGTATTTTGCGCTTAATGTTACAATTGTACTGCCCGTTACTGCGCTTGCGTTGTCGTTGTCGCCGCCGTCTCTTGTGTGCACAATTTCGGTTTTACCCTCGTTTGTTTTTACTTCGGTTTGAATGTAAAAATTAAAATTGCCGTTAGCGGTAAAACTTGCGCTATCGCCTTGTTGTATAGTTTGTTTTTCGCCCTTTGTTATTTGTGGCGTTATTATAGTAACTGTCCAGTCTTGTTTTGTTGTGCCGTCTTGTGCTGTAACAGTGTAAACAACAGGGCTTGTAAAGTTTTGCGCTGTGCCACTTTTTAAATTTGTGCTTGCGCCGTCGCTTAGGGTTATTGTAGGGGTAAGCGCCCTTAAATCTGTGCCGCTTGGCATGTTTATTAATATTGTATGGTTTGTATTGTCAATGTTTGTACCGCCAACTTGGTTTGGCACGGTAAATGATGTTATATCGGTCTGGGTGTAATAAGCCACATTAAACGCTTTTGTAACGTTTTGCCCCGCTTTTGTATAAAGCACTCTGTAATTGCCTGCATCTTTAACTTCGCTATTGCTCCATGTAGCGCCGTTTTGTTTTTGTATTTCGCCTGTGCTCCAACCCAAAAGCGTAAAAGTTTGTTCCATAAATATTGGGTTTGTTACGCTTGGCGTTACTGTAATTTGGCTACCTGTATAAAGGTAAGAGCTTTCTACACCGCTTATAAACTCTGGTTTTAGTATAGTTGCGTTAAATATGTTGCCAGCGCTGCCAGCGTTTAATGTGCCTGTACCTGTGCCTGTAAGCATACCATCGCATGTTAATGTGCCGCTGTTTGTAAGCGTAGTGTTTGCACCTATTGTTAGCGTTTTATTTTCTTGTATTATAAGCGTTTTGCCGCTTGGTATTTCTGCGTTTGTGGCAAGGGTTGGTTTGCCGTAAACTAAGCCGTTACTATCGTTTTCAAATATTACGCCGCTCCATGCTGCTTTTTTTGCAGCATCATCGTCAGAAATAGCCTTGGCGCTACTGTCACCAACTGCAATAATAAAAGCATTGCCGTTTGTGCCGTCTTGTGCTGTTGTTGTAAATGTGCCGCTGGCGCCACCATCGCCGCCGCCTATGCCTGCGCCGTCTCTGCCTGTGGTGGCTGTTACTGTGCCGCCGCTTATTGCTATTGTACCACCTGCGCCGTCGTAGCCACCGCCTATGCCAGCGCCGTTTTCGCCACCTATGGCTGTTATTGTGCCGCCGCTTATTTTTATAATACCGCCTGCGCCTTTAAAGCCGCCGCCTATGCCTGCGCCGTCTGGGCTGCCATTAGCTATTATAGTGCCACCGCTTATTGTTATTATGCCGCCGTCTTTTGAAGAACTATCATTAGCACCGCCGCCTATGCCTGCGCCGCCGCCATATTTTTTTCTTGATACGTCTACTGTTTCGCCACCAGTGGCTGTTATAGTGCCGCCGCTTATTATTATTTCGCCGCCTGTGCCTTTAAAGCCGCCGCCTATACCTGCGCCACTATCAGATTCATAGCTACCAGTGCCTGTGCCACCTTTTGCGTTTGTTATTATAGCACTACCGCTTATTGTTATTTTTACGCCGTTGCCATAAGCACCGCCACCTATACCTGCACCGCCCGGTTGAGCGCCGCCGTCTAAGCCTGCGCCGCCTAGTGCGTTTGTTATGTTGCCTCCGCTTATAGTTATAGTGCCACTGTCGCCGTTAACGCCGCCACCTATGCCGGCTGCGCTATCGCCGCCTAGTGCGTTTTCTATTTTTGCATTTTCGCTTATTGTTATAATGCCGCCGTTGCCGCCGTTGCGTTCGCCATAGCCACCGCCTATGCCTGCTGCGCTTTCGCCGCCTTGTGCTTTTGTAATTATTGCATTGCCGCTTATTATTATTTCGCCGCCGTTGGCGCTGCTGTCACTATATTGGTATTCCTTGCCGCCGCCTATACCTGCGCCGCCAGTACCGCCTAGTGCGTTTTCTATTTTTGCATTGCCGTTTATTGTTATTTTGCCGCCGTCGCCATCATAGCCGCCGCCTATGCCTGCGGCGTTAAAGCCGCCTTGTGCGTTTACAATTGTTGCACTACCGTTTATTGTTATTTCGCCGCCGCCGTTATAACTGCCACCTATGCCTGCGGAGCGATATCCGCCTGTGGCTGTTATATTACCGCCGCTTATTTTAATTATGCCACCATCACCTTTAAAGCCGCCACCTATGCCGGCACCGCCGTTTTTATGATATTCGCTATTGCCACCTATTGCATTTATAGTGCCGCCTGTAATAATTATTTCTGTAGTTAAATTAACAGGAGTATCATAATATATGCCGCCTATACCGGCGGCGCCTTCTCCGCCTTGGGCTGTTATATTACCGCCGCTTATTGTTATTTTAACTTTTTCATCCCCGTTAATATCACTTTTACCGCCTATACCGGGGCCGCGGGAACCACCAGTAGCGTTTATTGTACCACCCAAAATGTTTATTGTTGCATTATCGCCACCAATACCAGAATTATAGCCAAAAATTGATGTGCTTACCTTTGCGGTTACATCGGCAGTACCCGAAATAGTAATATTGCTTTTTATGCCGCCAATACCTTCTCCGTCTTCGCCGGCTATGGCAGTAACTTTGCCACCGGATATATTTATAGTGCCTCCTGTGCCAGCAGTCCCAGCACCTATACCTGATGCTTCTTTTCCACCTTGTGCCGTAATTGTACCGCCATATATATTAATAGTACCGCAAGAAGGCTGGGCATGAGTACCACCTATGCCTGCACTATATTGTCCACTTGTGGCGCTGAGCGTGCCTGTAGATTCGTCTGTAAAAGTAAGTGTTGTGTTTTCGTTAACCAATATGCCGGTGATACCTTTTAAGATGTTTGTGCCCATTATTGTAATATTTGCACTATTCGCAGAATTAATACTAAGTGCATACCCAGAATCAGCTGTGTCAATATTTACATTTTGTAGTGTTATATTTGCATTAGTGTATACAATATCGCCTAAATAATAATTTTGTGTAATAAAAATTTTGTGTGTAGTTGCCGTGTTTGGGTTTGTATTTGAAATAGTAATTGGCTCGTCAGTATATATACTTAGCAGTTTTTTGCTAGCATCAAAATTACAGTATTTTAATGCTTCTTGCGTGCCTGTAATAGTAAAATCGCCTGCTGTTTTTTCATCTATTGTTTGTGGCTGGTGCACAATATCGCCTACTTGCACTTTTTGGTTTGGTAAAATTGCTGTTTGTGCAAGGGTGTAAACTGCGCTGTCTATGCTGGGTTCATAAAAAAACTCGCCTGCTACTGCGCTTGTATATAGTACATCTTTTGTGGGAGAAACCCTTACCCACGCACTTACAGGCACTTGTACATTTTGTGCGCCGTCTACGCTAGCAAGCACAAATGCAGGAAATTTAGCCATAATTTCTTCTTCGCTTTGCACATCGCCGTTTGCAATTTGTATAACGCTAGGCTCTGTAAAAGCTGTAATTGTTTTTGTAGGTAGTGTGTTTTCTGCAAAAGCATTTAGCGATAAAACGCTAATAATTAAGCTGAATGCAAGTGCAAAAGATAATATTTTATTTTTTGTTTTTGTGTTTTTCATAGTGCTCCTTAAAAAATATATGTATTATTATTTTAAATATATAAGTATTATTATAATGTTTTTTTTGCAAAAAAACAACTAGCCATAAGTATAGTTTTTAAAGATTATTATATAATTCATTTTAAAATAATAAAAGCTACATTTTGAAAATTCAAAATGTAGCTTTTAACTTGGTGCGGACGAAGTGACTTGAACACTCACGAATCTCTTCACTAGAGCCTAAATCTAGCGCGTCTGCCAATTCCGCCACGTCCGCATATTAATTATGGTAGGAAAGTGTGCAAAGTGTAACTTCTTAACTTAACCTACCATAATATTTTAACACGTTGTTAGTGTGATGTCAAGCATTAATTTTAAATTATTTCGTTTTTTTTAAATTTAATTGCAAATAATTGCGAATTTCTTGTGCTTTTCGCATTCGCTAGCTCTCTTTACTTGTGCTCGCTTTTATAATGTGCTAAGCTCTTTAAAAATATCGAGAAGTTCCTCTTTTTTCACCTTGTCTTCTCTTCTGTCGTAGCTCATAAAGCCGTTAATTTCCTCTTGCACATCTGCAACTTGTGTGTAAATGCTTGCGCAAAGCCCTTGTTTTGCCGCAGGAATTATCTCGTATTTATACAAGCTTTGCACTGCGCTCACAAACTCTTCTCTAGTTGTAAGGCGCTTGTAACTAAATGTCTTTTTGGGCTGTATTCCGGTGCTCTCTTTGTACGAAAAACCACCGAATTCGCTTAAAATTACAGCTCTATTAAGCTTGTCCGCCTTGAATTTATACTTTCTGAAATATACATGCAAGCTCTTAAAGTCTCCCACACCTTGGTCATACCAGCCGCTTGCGTGGTCAATAAGGCGCGTGTTGTCAAGCTTTTTAACCATGTTATACGCTTTTTCCGCATCAAACTGGCCCCAGCCCTCGTTAAATGGCACCCACATTATTATGCACGGGCAGTTTTTTAGCGCTGTTATCATCTCTTCAAGCTCTACATAAAATTGCTCTCTGTGCGCTTTGTCCTCACGTGCAAAGTATTTGTAGTGGCCATCACTCTTTTTCATAGGCAAAAATGCAGGTAGTGTTATTGTGGTTAATTTGTACGTTCCACCGCCATTTATCATGTCTTGCCACACAAGCATACCAAGCCTGTCACAGTGGTAATACCACCGCAGTGGCTCTATTTTTATGTGCTTGCGCAGCGTGTTAAAGCCCAGCTCTTTCATCTTAACAATGTCGTATATAAGTGCCTCGTCGCTAGGGGCAGTGTACAGCCCATCGCTCCAATACCCTTGGTCAAGCACGCCGTTGCAAAAGCACTTTTCGTTGTTTAAATATATTCGCTTTACGCCATTTTCGTCCTCTTTTATGTCAACTTTTCGCATTGCAAAGTATGTTTTTACGCTGTCGCTTTTTAAAGTTAACTCGACATTGTAAAGGTGTGGGTTTTGCGGTGTCCACGGTGTAAAAGCGCCCATGTCTATGCTTGTTTTCTTGTTGCAAGTTGTTGTTACTGTTTTATCGCCTATTTTTATTGTGCACTCTTCATCGCTGCTTGAGTTAATTTTAAATTCCACTGTGGCCTCGTCAAAATCCGGTATAATATCAACATTTTTGATGTATGTTTCAGGGGTGCTCTCCAGCCAAACCGTCTGCCAAATGCCGCTTTGCGGTGTGTACCAAATGCCACCGTTAACAGTTTTTTGCTTGCCACGTGCAAGCTCTTGTGTGTCGCAAGGGTCAACTACGTTTACTAACAATTGGTTTGCTCCGTCTACTAAAAATTGCGTTATATCAAAACTAAAACTTGTGTAGCCACCCTTGTGTGCGCCAACTTGCTTGCCATTTACAAGCACTTTTGTCTCATAGTCCACAGCGCCAAAATGCAAAAAAACTCTGCCTTTGTTGAAACCCTCAGGCAAGGTAAATTCTCGCCTGTACCACAAATTTTCGTTTGCTTTTGGCACTGTAACACTGCCCGAAAGCTCGCACTCGGGCGAAAACGGCACGAGAATTTTCTCGCCGTAACTTTCAGGCTGTGTGTGTTGTGTTACCGCAAAATCCCATAGCCCATTTAAATTTATGTAGCTGTCACGTGCAAATTGTGGGCGCGGATACTCTTTTAGCACGTTATCCTCTGTTAAATTTTCTGCCCAAACTGTCTTCATTTTTCTATTCCCTTCGGTTGTCAATAATATATTAATCTGCCTTTATAATAAAGTATAGTGGTATGAATGTTAACAGCGTGCAAATGCCTGCAGCTATAAAAATTAAGTTTGTGGGCAAAAAACCGCCTTGCACCGGCTGCCCAAAGCTTGAGATTATAAACTGCCCTATAAACGGGCCTATAACCATGGGCAACAGCACGCGGAAAACCATGCGCACGCCTTGAAAGCCGCCAACTTTGCCCTGTGGCGTCATGTCTCTGAGCCATGCGCCACTTACTATTATTTTTGCCACTATGCCAAAAGCCATTATAAAAATACCCACGCATAAAAGTAGCATTTCTGTTGCAAATGCCACCACAAAAAAGCCTATTGCTGACACAATCAGTGAAAAAACCATGGTTTTTTGCTTGCCTATTTTGTCTACAAAAAACCCAAAAACAACACCGCAAATACCTGCAAGCAGTGTCATTGCTCCAAGATATATGCCAACCTCTCCATAGTCAAAACCCAGTGTGTCTGTAAAATAAATTATTTGATACGGCGTGCTTATTTGCTCTGCCGCAGTAAAAACAAGTATACTTATAAGTAAAAAAGTTAGCTTTTTATCTCCCTTTAAAATACCAAAGGAAAAAGACTCTTTAAGCTGTGCTGTAAAGCTTACTTTTGGCACGGCTGTTTTTTGCACCTTGTCTTGCATAAAAATTGCGCCAACTAAACCGCTTGCTCCCACAATTATGCCAAGAAACGCAAAAAACACTGTGTAGCCGAAATTTTCAATAACAACACCCGAAACAACAGTTGTTACAACAAGCGCTATGAGGGGAAAAACCTCAAGCACACCGCTAACTTTGCCCCTGTTGGTGCTGTCGGTAATGTCTGTAACCCACGCGTTAAAGCAAGCGTCATTTGCGGTAGAGCCGAAGAATGTCATTACACAGTCAAGCACAATAAGCAATACAACTGCAAGCGCCGTGCTTTGCGCAAGAGAGGACAGCGGAAAAATTGCCGTTGAAAAGCCCCACAAAATATAGCCTACTAAAATAATTGTTTTGCGCTTTCCAATCCTGTCGCTAAAAGTGCCCATAACAAATGTTGCTACAGTTGCCGTTATGGCGCTTGCCGCCACCATTGCAGAAATTACGGCAGGGTCTTTCGAGATAGTGTCGTCTATAAACGTATTAAACCATGTGTTTTCCACTGCCCAGGCAATTTGCCCCGAAAATGCAAGTAGCACTATTGCCACCCAGTTGCCTTTGCCAAGCTTTGAATTTGCGCTTTTATTCAAAAAATCAACCCCTTAACATTATATTTTGCTTATTATATTATACTACGTGCGCTATCATTTAACAAAACATTTACGCGTTTTACGTATAAATTTTAGAGGTTTACACAAAATATCGTGGTTGTTTTTATAAATAAAGCCTAGCCAAGCATGCTCATTTGCTGTACCTCTTCACAGTTAAATTCACTCGGCATATCGTGAATAAAGTTAAATACATCGCTCTCTCCGTAAAGCATATTGTGTTGCTTGCAAAAAGTGCGTACTATCTTTGACAAGTGCGCGCTATTTTTGCTTCTTATGCCATATGATGCACCGTATGCTCTCATATATTGCGCCTTTAGCCCCACAAAATGCTCAGCTAGTTTTTTGTGGATAAAATTGTCTTAACTGTAATTTCTTTCACGCCACTCACCCCTTTTAACAATCATATCAAAATAACACGTGCTATGCAATTGAATTATGCACACAAATGTGGTAAAATTTAATAAAATTGAAAAGGCAAGGTGATATATATGATAGCACTCGCAAACGACCACGCAGGTTTTGAGCTTAAAGAAGTAATAAAACAAATGCTTGATGAGAATAATATACAATACAAAGACTTTGGTGCGCCGGCACAAAAACGCGCGGAATACCCAATTTATGCGCTTGCGCTTTGCAATGCTGTTGCAAGTGGCGAGTGTGAAAAAGGCATTTTAATTTGTGGCACGGGTGTTGGCATGAGCCTTGCCGCAAACAAGGTAAAAGGCATACGCTGTGTTGTGTGCAGTGAGACGTACTCTGCAAAAATGTCACGTTTGCATAACGACACAAATGTGCTTGCAATAGGTGCACGTGTGCTTGGCACAGACGTTGCAAAAGAAGTTGTAAGCACCTGGATTGAAACAGAATTTGAGGGCGGCAGACATGCAGAGCGTGTGCAAATGATAACAGATATTGAGCAAAAAGGAACTCTTGAGTAGCAACTAACTACGGCACAAAACGGAGGTGCTTTAACAATGAGCAGTGAAAAAACAATTGACCTTGTAATAATAGGTGCGGGCCCGGCAGGGCTTAGCGCGGCGGTTTATGCTGTGCGCGCAGGGCTGAACTTGCGTATTTTTGAAAGCAACTACACACCGGGTGGGCAAGTGCTAACAACTTATGAGGTGGATAACTACCTCGGCTTGCCCGGCATTAACGGCTTTGATTTAGGGCTTAAGTTTAAAGAGCACGCAGAGCGATTTAACGTTAAAACAGAGACAGCAGAAATTAAAGAGATAAAAAAAGTGCAAAGCGGCTTTGAAATTGTGGCAGATAAAGAGACAATAAGTGCAAAGTTTGTACTTGTTTGCACGGGTGCTGTAAATAAAAAGCTTGGTGTGCAAGGTGAGGAAGAGTTTAGTGGCAAGGGCGTGTCTTACTGTGCCACGTGTGACGGTGCATTTTTTAAAGGCAAAACAGTCGCCGTTGTTGGCGGCAGTTACACCGCGGTTGAGGACGCAATTTATTTGAGCGCACTGTGTGAAAAAGTTTATGTAATACACCGCAGAGACAAACTGCGCGCCGCTTTAGTTTTGCAAGAAAAGCTGTTTGCCGCAAGCAACGTAGAGATGAAATGGAACAGCACCGTAACAGAAATAAAGGGCGAAGCATCAGTAAACTTGCTTGAATTGCAAGACACAAAGACGGGTGAAAAGAGCAATATAAGCGTAGACGGCGTGTTTGTTGCAGTGGGCACAACACCAAAAACAGAGCTTTTAAAAGAACTTTTAGAGCTGGACGAATACGGCTATGTTGTAGCGCCAGAGAGTGGCAAAACAAAGGTTAGTGGGCTTTTTGTGGCGGGAGATTTGCGCAAAAAACACCTAAGGCAAATAACAACTGCTGTAAGCGACGGCGCAAACGCCGCCACAGCAATTTTTAGCGAGCTTGAGAGCGAATAAAAAAATCGGATAGTGCCGTTATAAGCAAAAACTGTTTAAACGGCACTATCTAAACTTTAAAGAGAGAATACATATGTTTGAAAAAATTAAAAACCACGACCTTGTATCCACTTTTACCCAGTTAAAGGGCAACCCAAAGTGGAGTTTAATAACTGAGCCACTTTGGTTTATACCATTTTCACTATTTAGCCCATTTGCCACACTTTACATGACGTATTTTGGAATAACAAGTGCACAAATAGGCTTTATTATCAGTATAGGGCTACTTTTACAAATGGTGTTTTCAATTGTGGGTGGTGTTATAACAGATAAGCTTGGCAGGAGGGTTACCACTTTTTGGTTTGACTTTATCTCGTGGACCATACCATGTTTTATATGGGCTTTTGCCGATAATTTTTGGTGGTTTTTACTTGCGGCATCAATAAATGCTTTTTTCCAAATAACAAACACTTCTTGGAACTGCCTTTTTATAGAAGACTGCCCTGCAAAGCACCTCACAAATGCGTTTACACTTATACAAATTTGTGGCATGTTATCAGTGTTTTTCTCACCTATTGCCATTTTGCTTGTAGACGTTTACTCCGTGCAGAGCGTTGTTAGTGTAATTTATTTCATATCAGGCATATCAATGTCGCTAAAATTTATATTTTTGTACTTATTTGGTGGCGAGACCAAGATAGGTAAAATTCGCATCGAAGAGACAAAAGATATCTCATTTTTAACAATGTTTAAGGGTTACAAAGGTGTTGCAAGTGCTATATTGCACAGCGCTGATATGCGTTTTGTTGTTATTTTTATGGCGCTTACAAACATTATAATTATAGCTACAAACAACTTTTTTTCACTTTACATAACACAGCACCTTGCCATAAGCGACACTCTTGTGCCTGTGTTCCCCATGGTTAGAACAGCAGTTATGTTACTTTTTGTAATTGCACTGCAAAACGTAATTAACAGGATGGAAATGAAAAAAAGCTTGATATTAGGCTTTTTAATGTTTACACTAAGCCATGTAATTTTAATTTTGGCACCAAGTGGAAATTTGCTTTTTGTTATGGTTTACACTATTTTAGAGGCGGCGGCATATGCAACTGTTTTTCCACGCAAAGATGCACTAATGGCTTTTTACGTGCTTGCTAAAGAGCGCTCTCGCGTGCTTGCGCTGTTTAACACGGGCATGATTGCGCTTTCCTCACCATTTGGCTATATTGTAGGCAAGCTTTTTGAGCTAAACCCCACCTACCCGTTTATTTTTAACATAGCTGTATTTGCACTGTGCTTTGTGTGTGTGCTAACCTCCGGCGCCGTTGCAAATTATGATAGGGATACAAACAAGGCACATTAAAACTTTTTCTTTATATCATCAAGCGTCTTTTTTTCAATGCGGCTGACGTAGCTTCTGCTTATATCCAGTTTTTGCGCAACTTCTCGTTGTGTAAGTGGCTTTTTGCCACATAGCCCATAACGCAGTATAACTATTTCACGCTCGCGATCTTTTAAGTTTTCTATCTCTTTGTACAGCTTTTTCACGTCCTCCTTGCTCTCGCAAGAGGCGGCTAGGTCAAAAGTATCTGCCATAACGTCGTTTAAGGTTAGTGAGTTCTTGTTCTCGTCGTTATCCAGTGCATCGTGTATATATACAAGATTTTTGTCTTTTTTGCTGCTCCTAAAGTGCATTAGTACCTCGTTTTCAATACACCGCGCCGCATACGTGCTAAAGCGTGCACCTTTTTCGCAGTCAAAGCTGTTAACCGCTTTTATCAGCCCTATTGTGCCTATGCTTATTAAATCCTCCTGCTCTGTGCTGCTTGAATAATACTTTTTAACAACGTGTGCAACAAGGCGCAAGTTGTGCTCAATGAGTTTGTCGTGCGCTGTTTTGTCACCCTCTTTTAGTGCAAGAAACGCTTGCCTTTCCTCTGCTTTCGTAAGCGGTTTTGGGAAAGCGCTTGTTTCCAAATGTAGGGCAAAGTATAAAATATTAGCGGCAACAAATGCAAAAATTGCTGAAAACATATAAAAACCTCTCTTCATAAATTCATGTAGCACAATGGTTAAACCCATATTGCTATACAACAATTTATGAAGAGAGGCTTATTTATATGTTTTTATGCGCCTTTTTATTGAAAGAACATATGCTCTATGAAAATCCGCGTGCCTATTATAATAAGAATTGCACCGCCTAAAATTTGTGCCCATTTGCTAAAAATAGCCCCGAGAGACTTGCCAAGTATATGCCCAATAACACAGCAAACAAAAGTTATAACGCCAATATTAATTGCCGCAATATATATGTTTGTGCCAAGTGCCGCAAGGCTTATGCCTACTGCAAGTGCATCTATGCTTGTGGCAATTGCCTGTGTAAAAACAAGGCGCTTTTGCGGGCTCAACTGTGTTTTAATTGCCCCCACAGGCTCTTTCCACTCTTTTATACAGGTGTATATCATTCTGCCACCTATAAAGCCAAGCAAAATAAATGCCACCCAGTGGTCAAACCTTGCTATAATTTCAATAAACGCATTGCCGGCAAGAAAGCCTATAATTGGCATTAACGTTTGAAAAAGCCCAAACATAAAGCTTGTAAAAACTATACTGCGCTTTGTTTGGCGCGTGTATGTCATGCTGTTTACAACAGACACTGCAAATGCGTCCATAGCAAGGGCAAATGCTAAAAATATGGTAGTGGTTATTTGCATATTAGTCTCCTAATCAAAGCACGTAGTCTACGCCCCAAGATACGCCGCCTTAACTTTCTCGTCGTTTGCAAGGTCTGCCGCACTGCCCGACATGGCAATACTGCCTGTTTCAAGCACGTATGCCCTGTTTGCAATTTCAAGTGCCATCTTAGCGTTTTGCTCTACTAGCAGTACTGTAACGCCTGCTTTGTTTATGTCTTGTATAATTTTAAATATCTCTTGCACAAGTAGCGGCGAAAGCCCCATGGACGGCTCATCTAAAAGCACCATTTTTGGGCTACACATAAGCGCGCGCCCAATTGCAAGCATTTGTTGCTCGCCACCCGAGAGCGTGCCTGCAAGTTGCTTGCGGCGCTCTTTTAGGCGTGGCAATCTGTCAAAAACCATCTCAAAATCAGCGGCTATTGCGTCGCTGCCGTCTTTTCTTGTGTATGCGCCAAGCTCTAGGTTTTGCTGTACTGTAAGGCGCGAGAAAATTCTGCGCCCCTCGGGCACTTGTGTTAGCCCAAGGTGTATAATTTTGTGCGCTTCCATGTTGCTTATAACATTGTCGCAAAAAGTTATTGCACCCGAGGTTGGCTTTATTAAGTTTGATATAGCATGTAGCGTTGTTGTTTTTCCTGCGCCGTTTGCACCTATAAGCGTTACAATCTCGCCCTCGTTTACCTCAAAGCTTATGTCTTTTATCGCCTTAATTGCGCCGTAATTTACTACTAGGTTTTTTACTGTAAGCATATTCTACTCCCCTCCGAGATATGCGGCTATAACTTTGGGGTCGTTGCGCACTTCCTCTGGCAAGCCCTTTGCTATAATTCTGCCGTAATCCACAACTGTTATTTCCTCGCAAAGCCCCATAACAAAGTGCATGTCGTGCTCAATTAATAGCACGGCTATGTCAAATTTGTCGCGCACAAAGCGTATTGTCTCCATAAGCTCTGCCGTCTCGTTTGGGTTCATGCCGGCGGCGGGCTCGTCTAAAAGTAGCAGTTTTGGGTTTGTGGCAAGTGCTCTTGCTATTTCAAGCTTGCGCTGTTTGCCGTAGGGCAAGTTTTTTGCAAGCTGTTTTGCCTCGCCGTCAAGCCCAAAAATCTTTAGCAATGCCATTGCCTTGCCCTTTATTATTTTCTCTTTTTCAAAAAAAGTAGGCGTGTGTATTATGCTGTAAATAAAGGGGTATTTTACTTGCTCGTGCAAGCCAACCTTTACGTTATCAATAACGCTCATGTCTTTAAAAAGGCGGATGTTCTGGAACGTTCTTGCAACACCTGTCTTATTAATTATGTCAGGGCGAAGACCTGTGATGTTGTTGCCATCTAGAATTATATCGCCCTCATTTGGGGTGTAAACGCCCGTTAACATGTTAAATATTGTTGTTTTTCCTGCGCCATTAGGGCCTATTAAGCCGTATAACTGGCCTTTTTTAACTGTTAAATCAAACTTACTTACGGCTTGCAAACCGCCAAAAACTATACCAAGGTTTGAAACTTCAAGCAATGCCATGTTACGTTCCCTCCTTAGATGTAGACTTTTTAAACATACCCTTAATTTTGTTTATAACAAGGTCTCTTATCTCAACAACTTTAGGTGCGTTGTTTATAACCATCATCAAAATCAAGATAACAGCGTATATCATTAGCCTGAAATCTTGAAGTTCTCTTAAAAGCTCCGGCAAAATGGTAAGCACTGCCGCCGCTATAATTGAGCCACGCATGTTGCCCATGCCGCCAACTACAACAAACACAAGTATGAGAATTGAGGTGTTATAGTCAAACCTACGTGCAACAATTGAGGCGAGCGAGTGCGAGTACAAAACACCTGCAAGCCCTGCAAGCGCCGCAGAGATTGAAAATGCAATTACCTTATACTTTGCAACGTTTATGCCAATTGATTGTGCGGCAATTCTGTTGTCGCGTATTGCCATAACGGCGCGCCCCGTGCGTGAGCGTATAAAGTTGAGCGTTATAAAAAGTGTGATGAGAATAAATATAAAGCCAAGCATGAAATTTGAGGTTCTCTCAATACCCGAAATACCCATTGCTCCGTTTATGATAATCTCACCGTCTTCTTCAAGCCCAAGTGCCACAGAGTTTTCAAAAGAAAGGTGAAAACCGTTTGAGTCTCTGCCAACGTAAAACGAGTTTAGCACGTTTTTGATAATCTCGCCAAAGGCAAGCGTAACAATTGCAAGGTAGTCTCCCTGCAAGCGCAAAACAGGTATGCCAATTAAAAAGCCAACAGCGCCTGCAACAACAGTGCCAAGTACCACAGCTATTAAAAAAGCTAAAAGAGAGGGCATTGTGCCTGCCGCTGCCACTGTAAAAAACGCGCCAACAAAAGCGCCTATGCTCATAAACCCTGCGTGCCCAAGGCTTAGCTCTCCCATAATACCAACAGTGATGTTGAGCGAAATTGCCATAATTGCATATGCACAAATTGGCACAAGCTGGCCTGCAAGCACGTTGCTAAGCATACCGAAAGAGTCTGCCGCTTGTAGTATTAAAAACGCTGCCACAACCATTATGTACGTGATAAAATTGTTGTACGTAGTTTTGCTTTTAATCATACTTTTCATTTATACCACCTACACTTTCTCATGTGTTTTCTTGCCAAGCAAGCCCGTTGGCTTAACAAGTAAAACAAGTACAAGTATGCCAAACACTATTGCATCTGCCATTTGAGACGATATGTATGCCTTGCCCAAACTTTCAATAACACCTAGTAGCACACCGCCAAGCATAGCGCCCGGTATTGAGCCGATGCCACCGAAAACAGCCGCAACAAATGCCTTTATGCCCGGCATTGCGCCCGTGGTAGGGTCTAGCGTTGGGTAAGCAGAACACAGCAAAGCACCTGCAATAGCCGCAAGCGCACTGCCTATTGCAAACGTAAGCGATATTGTTGAGTTTACGTTTATGCCCATAAGCTGTGCCGCGCCCTTGTCCTCGCTAACAGCAAGCATTGCGCGCCCTGTTTTTGTTTGGTTTACAAAAAGCGTTAGCAAAACCATTATTATAGCGCTTACAACAAGCGTTACAATTGTTTCGCCTGTAATAACAAGCTCACCGTTAAAAAGCTGTATTGGGTCAATCTCTACAACGCTTGAGAAAGATTTTGGCGAAGAGCCCCAAAGCAAAAGCGCTGTGTTTTGCAACAAGTAACTAACACCTATTGCCGTTATAAGCACAGCCAGCGACGAGGCACTGCGCAGTGGTTTATAAGCAACGCGCTCAATAACAATGCCAAGCACCATGCAAATAAGCACAGCCGCCAAAACAGCAACAATTGACGGCATGTTTAAAGACGTCATTGTTAGGAAAATAACGTAAGAGCCAATCATAATAACATCGCCGTGGGCAAAGTTTAGCATACGTGCAATGCCGTACACCATTGTGTAGCCGAGCGCTATAATGGCATATATACTGCCAAGGCTTATTCCGTTAAGTAAAAATGCTATAAAATTCATGTAACTTACCCCCGGTTTGCATATTATATTTAAAATAATTGCAACTGAAATTTTGCTTATTAATAGCCAAACAACAAGGCTTGCATAATAAAATAATAATTTACCAAAAATTAATATGGTGTAGGGCAAGGGCTTTGCTCTTGCCGTTAAAATCGGTTTGTATTGAAACTGCGGCAAGAGCAGAGCTCTTGCCCTACAAATCAATTAACATGTTTGTAAAATATGTCCTTAATGCAGTAGCCCCATAAAACAGGAAAACCCTGTGTGGGTGCCTGAAATCAATGGTAAAACCAAAGTAGGGGCAGCTCCACATAGGGCTGCCCCTACTTTAATTGCTTTGTTAAATTAAAATAAATTTAATTAGTTAACAGGTGCGTAAACGCCGCCCTCAATTGCAAAAATTGCAGGTGCTTTTGTTGGTGCGCCGTCTGCGCTCCATGTTACACCACTGCCTGTTAGTCCGTCAAATGTCATTGATGTAAACTGTGTTTTCATAATTTCGCAAATTTCGTCTGCGCTCATGTCTGTTGTAACGCCGCCCTCTACAAGTGCATTGTGTATAGCGTAAACAGAGTCATATGCGTTTGCTGCAAATTGGTTTGGGTCTTCGCCGTATTTTTCGTTGTATGCAGTTACAAAGTTAACTGTTGCCTCATCTTGTGCAGATGCTGTAAAAGGTGTCATAAGCATAACGCCCTCTGCTAGTGATGTGTCAAAGTTTTCAACTGTAAGTATGCCGTCAAGGCCGTCTGCGCCAAAGAACATAGGTGCAAAGCCCATGCTGTCTGCTTGTTGTAGAATTAAAGCTGCCTCGTTGTAGTAAATTGGCAAGAATACAAGCTCTGCGCCTGCATCTTTAGCTTTTTGAAGTTGCACGTTAAAGTCTGTGTTGCTGTCTGCTGTGAAGCTCTCGTCTGCAACAACTTCAAGGCCTTGGTTTGCTGCCTCTGCTATAAACGCATCGTGAATACCTGATGAATAAGCGTCTGAGCTGTCATAAATTACAGCAATTTTGCTTGCAAGCCCGCTCTCTGCAAAGTAAACTGCAGGTAGTGTGCCTTGCTCAGGGTCAGAGAAACAAATGCGGAAAGCATTGTCTGTTGCAATTGCCTCTGCCGCTGTTGCAGCAGGTGTAAATTGGAACACGTTGTCTTGTGAAGACTCTGCTGAAACTGCAATTGACGGTGTGCTTGTTACAGCGCCAAGTAGAACTTGCATGTCCCAGTCTTTAAGTGTGTTGTAAGCGTTAACTGCTTTTTCAGCGTCGTGCTCGTCGTCTTGGAAGTTTAGCTCAAGTTGTAAACCGCCTTGTGCGTTAATTTCTTCAACTGCAAGCTCTGCTGCGTTTTTAACAGCCATGCCGTAAACTGCCGCGCCGCCTGTTGTTGGGCCAATGCCGCCAAGTTTAATTGCAGCTGCTGCTGCGTCTGATGACTCTGTAGCAGCGTCTCCACCGCCACCACAAGCTACCATGCCGAATGCTAAAACGGCTACAAGTAATAACATTAATGCTCTTTTCATGTTTTTCCCTCCGTTTGTGCACGTTTGTGCACATCTCTTTCTATATACCATATTTAATACATATTATAGCGGCAAAAACTGCATATATATACGTATTAACCTATATTTTATAATAAATTGGGTAAGTTTTCAATACACTAAAACAACATACTTTGTTAATTAATTTGTAAAATTTAAGATATATTAAACAAAAAAGTGCATTTAGAGCAAACAGTTGTGCGCCACAGGCGGACATTCGCGATACTTAAACGTGTACAACTTGAATATTTTTGTGAATTGTATGTAAACAATACGGGCCCAAAGCCACAAAAGCATTGATTATTATGCGCATATGTTTTACAATATAAGGTATGACTAAATTTAAACTTTAGAAAAAGAGGACATATAAATGGGCAAAAAAGTGAATATTAATGAGGCAAGAGAGATATTTGCAAAATACAATAAAGAGCCGTTCCACCTAAAGCACAGCGAGACAGTGGGCGATGTTTTGGGTTACTTTGCCAAAGAGTACGGCGAGGATGTAGAGTACTGGACGGCAATTGGCATACTGCACGATGTAGACTTTGGCATGTACCCCGAAGATCACTGCAAAAAATGTTTTGAGCTACTGCAAAACGAGGGTGTAGACGAGGACATGATACGCTCCATAGCAAGCCACGGCTATGGGCTATGTAGCGACATAGAGCCTGTGAGCCAAATGGAGAAAATACTTTTTGCCGTGGACGAATTGACAGGGCTAATAGGTGCGGCAGCACTAATGCGCCCAAGCAAGAGCGTTAGCGACATGGAGCTAAAGAGCCTTAAAAAGAAGTTTAAAGACAAGAGTTTTGCGGCAGGCTGTGACAGAACAGTTATATTAAAAGGCGCTGAAAATTTGGGCTTTACAATAGAGGAGCTACTTACAAAAACACTTGATGCAATGAAAGCAACAGAGAAAAAAGCGTAAAAACACACATGGCAAATTGCACATTTTTCTATTGCAATTTTTTGCCACGGTAAAGCAGTTAAAACGGCAAAATAGGCAAAAATGCAAGACTAAAACAATTAATGGGAGAAAACACATGAACAAACCTATACTTGTTGTAATGGCGGCCGGCATGGGCAGCCGTTACGGTGGGCTTAAACAAATTGACCCTGTTGGCAAAAACGGAGAGCTTATAATAGATTACTCTGTATACGACGCAAAACGCGCCGGTTTTGAGACGGTGGTTTTCATCATAAAGCGCGAGAATGAGGAGCTGTTTAAACAGGCAATTGGCGACAGGCTAAGCAAATTTATGCAGGTAAAATATGCGTATCAAGATATTGACAACTTGCCAAGTGGTTACAGTGTGCCACAAGATAGAGTAAAGCCGTGGGGCACAGCACATGCAGTGCTTTCGGCAAGTAAAGAGGTTAACGCGCCGTTTGCCGTTATTAATGCCGACGACTACTACGGAGCTAGTGCTTTTAAGCAAATTTACGATTATTTGAGCACAAATGAAGACAGCGAAAACATGTATGAGTACGCAATGGTGGGTTACATGCTGGGCAACACTGTAACAGATTTTGGGCATGTGGCACGTGGTGTGTGCGAGACAGACGAAAACGGCTACCTTGCAACAATAACAGAGCGCACAAGAATTGAAAAATACAGTGGTGGCATACATTTTACAACAGATGACGGCGCCACATGGCAAGACATAAGCGCCGAAGCAACGGTGTCTATGAACATGTGGGGTTTTACACAGAGCTTTATAACAGAGACAAACAGCAGGTTTAAGAGCTTTTTAGAAGAGCAGTTAAGCCAAAACCCATTAAAGTGTGAGTACTATTTGCCAAGCGTTGTTGATGCACTTTTAAACGAGGGCAAAGCGCGCGTTAAAGTGCTGAAAAGTGCAGATAAATGGCACGGTGTAACGTATAAAGAAGACAAACCAAATGTGGTAAACGCACTTTTGAAAATGACAGAAGACGGGCTGTACCCTGATAATATGTTTTAGGTGCTTTAGAAAATTGTAGGGGCGAGCTGTAGGCGTCCGTGAGGTTTGCACAAAACCAAATTTGCCACACAAATTGTAAGGGCAAATTCCCTAGCCAATCCGATGCAATCCGAACCCACCCGTGTAGCTGCACAGATTTTAACCACATAAAACAGAAGGGACTGATTACCACTTGCTAAACAGCGCTTTTTCTTTTATTGCAATTTTAATGTTTGCGCTTTTCCTTTACGCAAACTTTAAAATAAAATCGGGCATTGCGCCCATTATATCGCTTACATTAATAATAAGTGCCGTCACAATTGCAAGTTTATTCAACTTACTGCTCTTTGGCGTTATTGCAAGCTATGTAATAGTTGCTTTGCTCACAATATACACCGTTATAAGGCAAAAACGTCAAATTTTTGCAACTGTAAAGGGCTTTTTTAGTGTGGGCGTAACGCTTTTTTGTGTTGCCTCGGCGCTAATGCTCATTTTTCTCGCCACGGCACAGCCGCTTTTTAGCGAGTGGGACGAGTTTAGCTTTTGGGGCACAAGCCAAAAGCTTATATATTTAAACGATGCTCTCTATACATTTTACGACTCAAGCCTAATAGGCAACACAACACCGCCGTCGCTAGGTGTGTTAAGCTACTATTTTGGCGCATTTAACGCGCAGTTTTATGAGTGGACAAGCTTTTTTGCATACGATGTTATGTTCTTTGCCATTTGCGCATCATTTACAGCTTTTTTCAAAAAAGACAAGTGGTATCTCGGTGCAATGATGTTTGCACTCGGCTTTTTACTGCCATACTTTTTCACGGTGTACACAAAGGCAATCCACGTAGTTCCCGTTTACATAAGCGCTTATTCAGACATACCGCTTGGCATGATGTTTGGCGCTAGTCTTGCCGTTTACTTTTTTGGCACAAAAGAGCGCGAAGAGAACATTTTTTGGCTTATCCCCATGCTTTTCTTTTTCACATTAACAAAAGACATGGGCTTTGCACTAAGTTTAATAGTTGTGTTTATTGTGTTTTTCGACCTTGTTACAAATGTGCACAAAAAGCAGTATAAATTGTTTTTCTTAAAAGGTATAATCGCAAAATTTTGCGCTGTAATTGTGCTTGCACTGGCATCTCTTGCGGCATTTTTGGTATGGGCGGCGCACATGGGCGCTGTTATGCAGGTAGACCGCTTTAGCCTTGGCGGTGCGCAAAACATGGGTATGGCGCAAATGCTTATAACAGGTGTTTTAGAGCTCTTCTCCCCTGTGAAAAGCGAGAAGTTTACAACAATTTCGTCTTACATGGTCAGCGCATTTTTTGACAGAGAAATCTCCATGATAGGCTCGGGGCTTATAACTACATGCGCTATAACGGTAGTTTTCTTGTTTGCGCTAATTGCGTGTGTTAAAAGTGAGCGCATTCGGGTGCTTGCACTGTATTTGTCCTCGCTTTTTTGTTTTGTGTGCTATTATGTCTTCCACATTTTCCTATATGTGTATATTTTTAAAGACAACGGCTATGCACTGCCAAGCTATGAGCGCTACATATATGCGTATTACATGGGCTGGTTTATGCTTGCTGTAATAACAGTTATTGTGAGCACAATGAAAAGCAATATTTTCGCCAACATTAAAACTGCGGCGCTGATTTTTGGTGTAGTAGGCATGTTTTCACTTACATCTTATTTGCTAAGTGCTGAAAACATGTTTCTTGGCATAGACGACAGCAGTTACAGCTTGCGCAACACGGTAAAAGAAAAAACAGCGCTCCTCGGCGACGCTGTACAGGAAGACGATGTAATTTATTGTTTAAGCGGAATGAACGATTACGGACAGCGGTGGTTTATATACTCCCTTGAATACGCGCAAAACAAAATTGTACTGGAGACAGAAAATCTGCACGAATTTGAGCAGTACAGCGGCACAGAGCAAGAAAAAATTGAGGCTGCGCGCAGTTATATAATTGAAGATTTTAAACAAAAAGGCGTTACTAATTTGCTTATAGACTTCTCAAATGTGCTCACGGAAACATACCTTGCGCAAGATTTTGACGAGCCCACAGTGGAGTATGGGCTAACGGGCATTGCGTACTATGAGGTGGAGTATATAGGCGATGACGACATAGAGTTCCACCTTATAAAAGGGGGGCAGATATCGAATGAATAAAAACACGAGCGATTTTGCAAAAAAGTTTGCATCACTTTTTAAAAAGCTGAAAGCCCTTGCACAAAAGCTAACACCGCTAAAAATTGTAGCGCTGAGCGGCGTGTTTATAATTGCTTTGTTTTTGTTGGCAAGTTTAACTGTCTTTCTTATCGAGGCTTTTTATACTTCAACAGGGCAAATGGAGCAAATGATTTTAACGGCAGATGATTTTGAGCTGTACGCAATTGAAAAAGAGGACGAGAGCTATGTTTCAATAAATGAGGACAGCCGAATTACGCTAAACAAAGACATTATTGTGAAAAATGTGAGTATGGAAATTTCATACGCAATCGACCCCGGTGAGGTTACGCTTTACTATGCGGACACAGGGCAGGAGGCTTTTTCAGAGACAAAGCGCATTTGGTTTACCTTAGATGAAAACGGCAACTACACAGCAGAGTTTAACCTTGCAAAACGTGTGGATTCCCTTAGGCTTGACCCCACAATTTACGGCGGCAACATAATGGAAATTGGCGAAATAACAATAAACACACCAAAAAGCTTTGTGCAATACTTTAGCATAACGCCCTCACATGTGTATTATTTTGTTATGCTAACAACTATGCTCTCGTGCCTAGCAGGCTTTGCTTTAGATATACTGAAAAATAATAAACAATAAAAAATAAAATTTTGGAGGCAATATTTTGGAGATAATTTATTCAATAATAAGCATACTTATACTTGTGGCAATGGTGGTAATTTATATTTTGTACAAACGCGGCGGAAAAGGCGCGGCAGAGAGTGGCAAAAACATGGGCAAAACAGATGCCGCCGCAAAACCTTTGCAAGCGGCAAAACGCTTTGCACTGCTTAACGGCTACACTGTTTTGCAAGACGTGCACATTGCAAAAGACGGCAAATTTGCAGATTTTGACTTTGCAATAGTTGGAGTCTTCGGTGTTTTGTGCGTAAAATGCGTGGGGCTTGGCGGCGAAATTTACGGCGCAGAAAAAGACGAAAAATGGCTACAAGTGCTAAAGGCAGACAGAACATATTTTGAAAACCCAATGGAGAGTGCACAAAAAGGCACAAGGCTTGTGAGAGACTGCCTTTTTACACATAAGCTGAAAAACACACCTGTTTCAAGCGCAGTTGTATTCACAAACAGCAAAGCATCAATAGCTGTGGGGCGCAGTGTGGAGCTTTACAACACAAACACATTTAAAGCGCTTATAAATAAAGCGGTGTATACAACAGATAAAAATGTAGACGTTGAAAAAACTGTTAAAGCAATAGACGAATTTATAATAAAGAGCGAAAAGTAGCACAAAACTTGTGATACGGCAAAACGAAAGGGCGCATATGGACATAAAAAAACTGAAATATTGTATAGTAGGCCTTGGGCTTTTGGGCGGTAGTTATGCAATGGCGCTCTCAAAAAAAGGCGCACACGTTTGTGCTGTTGATATAGACGAAAAAAGCATTGATTTTGCAGTGCAAAACGGCTATATAAAAGAGGGTGCTACAAAAAATTACGACAGGCTGATACAAACAGCAGATGTAATTGTTGTTGCACTGTACCCAAATGCCACGGTGGAGTGGGTGAAAAACCATGCGCACATGTTTAAAGAAAACGCAATTTTAACAGATGTCTGCGGTGTAAAAAGCGGCATTGTAGAAGAAATACAGCAAATAATGCCCGAAAACACAGAGTTTATTGCAACGCACCCAATGGCAGGCAAAGAGGTTAGCGGTGTTTTTAACGCAAATGACACCATGTTTAAAAAGGCTAATTTTATTATAGTGCCAACAGAAAAAAACACACAAAACGCAATAAATTTTGCCACATCACTTGCTGAAATTTTGGGCTTTAGCAAGGTGTCACAGCTAAGCTGTGAAAAGCACGACGAGATGATTGCTTACCTAAGCCAGCTTACGCATGCAATTGCCGTAAGCCTCATGAACTGCGCGCAAAACGATGACATAAACAAATATACGGGCGACAGTTTCCGTGATTTAACGCGTATAGCTAAAATTAACGCACCCATGTGGCGCGAGCTTTTTATTTGCAACAAAGCGGCGCTAATAAGCGAGATTGACAAGTTTACAGCATCTTTAGATGATTTGCGGACAAAACTGCAAAACGAAGATGCAGCTGCATTGGAAGCGCTTTTTGTAAACTCCACACAAAAGCGCAAAACGTTCGATAAGCAAGACTCAAAGCAAGAGAAAGCAGAAAAACAGCCATGACATACATGACAACATTCACAGGCGAAGACTTTGATGCAATAAACCCCGACATAGATAAAATTAAGATACAAGACATTGCACATGCACTGTCTTTAATATGCAGGGGCAACGGACATTTAAAGCAGTTTTACAGCGTTGCAATGCACAGCATTAACTGTGCAAAAGAGGCAAAAGCGCGCAATTTTTGCACAAAAACACAGCTTATTTGTTTGCTCCACGATGCAAGCGAGGCATATATTGCAGACATAATACGCCCTGTAAAACCGCACCTTGCAAACTACTATGAGCTAGAGGAAAAACTGCAAAGCTTAGTATACAAAAAGTTTGTTAAAACGCCAATTTCAGACAGCGAAATGCAGAAAATGAAGCAGATAGACGACGAGGTTTTAGCCTTTGAATTTGAAAAACTGATGAATAGAAACACAATTGTGCAAAAAGGCGAAATTTGCGGTGAACTGAGCCTTGAGTGCAGTGATTTTAAAGCAGTAGAAACAGAGTTTATATGCCTTTTTAAGGAGCTTAGTGCTTTAATTAGCTACACATTGCCAATTCAAAACATATAATGTATAATATTATGGCAAGATTAATTTTTATAACATGAAATCGACATAAATACTGTCGCCATTATCAATCTGGAGAATTTTCACATGAAACTAAAACTAAACGGACAAAAAGATTATTTGGGATATGTATACTCATTTTGTTTTGCGGCACTTGGTACGCTGTTAATTTTTGTGCCGTTTGTAATAATTGACGGCGGGCTTTTTATTTATTGCGGAGACTATAACAGCCAAATGATGCCGTTCCACCAATATGTCAACGACTTTTTGAAGAGCGGCGCAGGGCAGTGGAGCTGGGAGACAGACCTTGGCAGTTCTTTTATAAACTCTTACTCATACTATGCGCTTGGCTCGCCGTTTTTTTGGCTTAGTGCACTTTTCCCTGCCACATGGTCGCCTTTTTTAACAGTGCCAATGATGGTAATAAAGTTCGGTGTATCGTCACTTGGTGCGTACATGTACCTTAAAAGGTACTCCACAAACATGTTTGCAGCTGTTTTGTGTGCATGCCTTTATGCTTTTTCGGGGTTCACTGTTTACAACACATTTTTCTATATTTTTCTTGACTGCATTGCACTTTTTCCGTTTATGCTCTTTGCACTTGACGAGTTTGTGTATGAGAAAAAGTTTGGGCTGTTTGCGCTAACGGTGGCATTAAACTGCCTTAACAACTACTTTTTCTTTGCAGGGCAAATTATATTTTTGTTTATATACTTTTTTGTAAAACTCATTAGCAAAGAATATAAAATAACGCTAAAACGCTTTTCTTTACTTGCACTTGAGTCCCTTTTAGGTGTTTGCATGGGTGTTTTATTCTTGCTACCTGCGTTTATCTCGCTTATGGATAACCCGCGCACTGTCAATATGGCAAGCGGTTTTGGTTTTTTAATGTACGGGCATGTTCAGCAGTATTTTGCAATATTTACCTCGCTTTTCTTGCCACCGGACCCTGCTTATATACCCTCAATTTACACAGAGGGCGCAATAAAGTGGACAAGCCTTTCAGCTTTTTTGCCCGTGGTAAGCTGTGTTTGTGTGCTTTGCTATATGCGTGCACGCAAAAAAAGTGCGATAAGCCGTATTTTAATCATTTGTGCAATAATGGCATTTGTGCCCTTTTTAAACAGCGCGTTTTATGTGTTTAACCAAAGCTACTATGCGCGGTGGTTTTACATGCCCATACTTTTAATGTGCTGTGCCACCATGCCTGTTTTGGAAACTTATGCACTGCCAAGCGGCGCACCGCCCACAGACGGCGGCACAGAGCCGTTTAAGCTGTTAAGTGCATTTAAAATTGTGCTTGTAATTACGTTTTCATTCATAATTTTTGGGCTACTGCCCACAAAAGTTGACGACAGTTGGAAAATTGGCGCAGTTAACAACGCAGAGCAATTTTGGCTATCTTGGCTTGTGGCAATTTTAGGGCTCGTGCTGTTTTACATTGCAATACATTTCAAATTAAAGAAAATTTCTTTCATTAAATTGATGTTTATATTTGTTATGGTTTTTAGCGTGGCATATTCTATAATTCACGTGTCTCTAGGCAAATTCCCACAATGGGAAAATGATGCCGATTACCGTGAAGAAATGTATGTTTCCGCACCAAATATCTCCTGGCCAAACGACGGCAGTTATTACAGAATTGACACATACGAGGCGTATGACAACACTGGGCTTTTGGCTGGCAAGTCGTCCTTGCAGTTTTTCCACAGCACTGTAACGCCGTCTATTATGGAGTTTTACCCCTCGGTGGGCGTAACGCGCGACGTTTCAAGTAAGCCCTCACAAGACAACTACGCACTGCGTGGGCTACTTGGCACAAAATACACGCTTGTGCCGCTAGATAACTCGCAAAATTTTATAGACACTTACTCAGGCTATGGCTACCATTATTTATACACAGACGGCGCATTTGAAATTTTTGCAAACGCAAATTACGTGGGCATGGGCTTTGCTTATGATAAGTACATCACACTTGATGAGCTAAACAATATAAGCGAAAACTTGCGCAGTAACATGCTTGTGCGCGCTATAGGGCTAACAGAAGAGCAAATTGCAAAGTACAGCGCTTACCTTACCCCCGTTACAGAAGACGACAAGGCAGTGCTTGATTACACAACGTATGTGCATGACATGAGCATACACGCGCAAAATGCCGTAACAAATTTTAACGCTACAACAAGTGGTTTTACAGCGCAAATAGAGCTTACTGCACCTAAACTTGTGTTTTTAAGTGTGCCGTATGAACAGGGCTTTACGGCCAGCGTAAACGGCAAAGAGGTGGAGATTGAAAAAGTGTCAAACGGTATGAGCGCCGTGCTTTGTGAGGCAGGATTAAATGACATTGAGTTTGTGTACGAGACACCGGGGCTTGCGCTTTCAACAATAATAAGCGTGTGCGGTTTTATCGCATGGCTTTTGTACTGCGCCATTTGCCTTTACACAGGCAAAAAACAGCAGAGCATTATAACTAAAACATCATTAACATATAAGCAGACAGATAGGGAGATTTAAAAAATGACAAATTACGCAAAAATTTTAGCGGCAGAGTTTAAACTAGACGAAAAAAGGCTGGAGGAGACAATAGCCTTAATTGACGATGGCAACACAATACCGTTTATAGCAAGGTACCGCAAAGAGACAACAGGCGGCATGGACGACCAAACGCTCAGAGAAGTAGACGAGCGCCTAGCGTACTTGCGCAAGCTAGACGAGCAGAGGCAAACAGTTATTAACAGCATAACAGAGCAAGAAAAAATGACGCCCGAGCTTGAAAAAAGCATTGAAAACGCAAAGACGCTTGCAGAGCTTGAAGACATATACAGGCCGTACAGACCAAAGCGTAAAACGCGTGCAAGCATAGCAAAAGCAAAGGGCCTAGAGCCACTTGCACTTGCCATTTTAGAGCAAAACAGCACAGATGACCCCGAGGAAATGGCGCGAAATTATGTAGACGAGGAAAAACAAGTTGCAGACACAGCGGCAGCACTGCAAGGCGCAAGCGACATAATTGCAGAGATGGTAAGCGACGATGCCGCAGTGCGCTCCAGTTTGCGCAGTTTGTACAATGTTACGTCTGTGCTACAAAGCAAGGCGGCAAAACAAGAGGAAGACAGCGTTTATAGCGGTTATTATGAGTATGAGGAGCTTGTGTCAAAAATGGCAGGGCACCGCACACTTGCAGTGGACAGAGGCGAGCGCGAGGGCTTTTTGAAAGTTAGTGTAAAAGTAGACACTGACAGAGCCACAAATATGATTAACACAAGATACGTTCAAAACGACAGCCTCTGTGCACAGCTTGTAAAGAGCGCCTGCGAAGATGCCTACACGCGCCTTATTGCGCCAAGTTTAGAGCGCGAAATGCGCAGTGGCTTAACTGAAAAAGCATGTGAGGGCGCAATAAAAGTGTTTAGCGAAAACTTGCGCCAACTACTTTTGCAACCGCCTATCAAGGGCAAAGTTGCACTTGGGCTTGACCCCGGCTACCGCATGGGCTGTAAAACAGCTGTTGTAAACGAGACGGGCAAAGTGCTGGACACCGCAGTAATTTACCCCTTGCCCGAGTTTAAAAAGGTTGATGCCGCAAAACGAATTGTAAAAGAATTTATTAAAAAACACGGTGTAGAGATTATTGCAATAGGCAACGGCACGGCAGGCAAGGAGACGGAGATTTTCACAGCCGAGGTGCTCAGCGAAATTGACGACAAAGTGCAGTACATGGTGGTTAACGAGGCAGGTGCAAGCGTTTACAGCGCAAGCAAACTTGCGGCGGAGGAATTCCCCGAGTTTGATGTAAACTTGCGCAGTGCTGTGTCAATAGCGCGCCGCTTGCAAGACCCACTTGCAGAGCTTGTTAAAATTGACCCAAAAGCCGTAGGTGTGGGGCAATATCAGCACGATATGCCCACAGCGCAACTTTCAGGCGCGCTTGACGGCGTGGTGGAATACTGCGTTAACACGGTTGGTGTAGACATAAACACAGCCAGTGCACCACTACTTACACGCGTTGCGGGTGTAAGTGCGGCAACGGCTAAAAATATTGTTAAATTGCGCGAGGATAAAGGCGAATTTAAAACGAGAAAAGAACTGCTAAAAGTGCCAAAACTAGGCCCTAAAGCTTTTGAGCAGTGCGCGGGCTTTTTGCGTGTGCCGGGCGCTAAAAACAAGCTTGACACAACAGCGGTACACCCCGAGAGCTATGCCGCAGCAGAAAAGCTATTAAAACTTTGCGGTTTTGAAACAAGCGACATAGGCACACAAAACGTTGCAAACCTTGAGCAAAAGGCAAAAGATATGGGGCTTGCAAAACTTGCAGAAGAAATAGGTGTGGGCGAGCCAACACTTGTTGACATAATAGCCGAAATTTTGCGCCCCGGCAGAGACATGCGCGACAGCTTGCCACAGCCTCTACTGCGCAGTGACGTTTTAGACATGAAAGACTTAAACCCCGGCATGAAACTGACAGGCACAGTGCGCAACGTAATAGATTTTGGCGCATTTATAGACATAGGTGTGCACCAAGATGGGCTTGTGCACATAAGCCAAATATGCAACAAATTTATAAAGCACCCAAGTGAGGTGCTAAAAGTGGGTGACGTGGTTACCGTATGGGTAATGAACGTAGACACAGCAAAAAAACGCATTGGGCTTACAATGAAGGAGCCTATTACAAAAAGTTGAATTTGAAAATGGTGTAAAAATGAATATTTCAAATATAAAAAAGCACTTTATTTTAGAGCGTGTTTTTATAAAATCTGTGCTTGCAATAGCCATACCCGTTGCCTTGCAAAACGCTATTAGCTTTGGCGTTAACATGATGGACAGCATTATGCTTGGGCAACTGGGCGACACTGCTATATCTGCGGCGTTTTTGGGCACACAGCCGTTTACATTTTTGATGGCAACGTGTTTTGGGCTATCAAGTGGCGGCACTGTGCTTATTGCGCAGTACTGGGGCAAAAAAGATTTAAGCAGTATACGTAGGGTAATGCGCCTTAGTATGCAGCTTGTTTTCTTAATAAGTACGGTGGTAAGTATTATTTGCATTTTAGCTCCCCACCCTATCATGAGCCTTTTTTCAGGCGAAGAGCACGTTGTTAGCGCCGCCGCAGGATATTTGGGGCTTGTTGCTTTTTCGTACATTCCCTTTGCAATTGCAAACAACTATATTATGAGCTTGCGCGCTGTGGAAAAAGTTATTATAGCCGCCGTAATTTACGGCATTAGCTTTTTTGTAAATGTGTTTTTTAACGCTGTTTTTATTTTTGGCTTGTTTGGCGCGCCTGCAATGGGCGTGCGCGGCGCGGCGGTTGGCACAATAATTGCGCGGTGTTCAGAGCTTTTAATGGTACTTTTCTACATGTATAAAGTAGAGCGCACTGTTAATTTCAGAATACACCACTGCTTAAAATTCAGCAAGAGCATTTTGCCGTCTTATATGCGCCACGCCATGCCGGTTATTGGCAACGAGATGATATGGAGCATTGGCATGATAATTACAACGGCTATTATGGGCTGGATTGGCGAGGTTTTTGTTACGGCAAACAGCATTGCAAACGTTTTAAACCAGCTTGCATTTGTTGCCATAATAGGTGTGGCAAATGCCGCCGCCGTTTTAACGGGCAAGACAATAGGCGAGGGTAACGCAGAGCGCGCAAAACTTGTTGCAAACAGCATGATTGTGTTTTCTTTTATGGTAGGCATATTCAACTGCCTTTTAATATTTGCTGTGAGAACACCGTTTTTATCCATTTACGACACTACACCGGAGGCGTACAGCGCCGCATATAACATAATGGGTGTGCTTGCACTATTACAACTTATTTTATGTGTGGACGTAACGTGTATTGTTGGCATACTGCGCGGCGGCGGAGACACGCGCACAGCCTTTTTATACGACTGCGGCGCAGTGTGGTTTGTTAGCATACCTGCCGGCATAATAACAGGGCTTGTACTACATTTCCCCGTACCGCTTGTGTATGTTTTTTTAAAGCTCGACAGCATTATAAAGGCAATTTTGTCGCTACTGCGCATACGCAGTGGCAAATGGATACGAAACATTACGCTTGAGAGCAAAAGTAGCGAGAAGTTATAGTTAAAGAAAATTTGACGTAAAACAACAAATTATTATTTCAACAAAAAAATGTAGGGGCAACACCCTATGGAGTAGCCCGAGATTACAGATAATTTCTGCGTTCTCGAGAAACCACATAGAGTTGCCCCTACAATTTTTTGTGCTTAACTACAATTGCGTCATAGCATCTTTATTAAACTTTAACTTACCTAAAAGATTTTTCATATATCGCTAGGCAATCTTCAAACGGCATGTCCACAGGGTCTACTGCAAAAAGCCCGGGCATTGTCTCGTATGCGTCTTTTGTATACATTGGCATATCTTCTTTCTTTATGCCATAATCGCTCATTTTAAGCTCGTGTACTCCGCACTCTTCTTTCAGCGCTTTAAGTGCCGCCACAAAATCCATAGGCTCTTTTGCATCTGCTTTGCCAAGTGCTTTTGCCATTATTACAAGCCTGTCGTCTACTGCGCCGCTTTTTGCCCAGTATGTGTAGTATTCATCGCAAATCATTAGCAAGCCTGCACCGTGCTCAAGCTTCGGGTTGTGTCCGCTAAGTGGGTGCTCCATTGAATGCTCTGATGTGCACCCTGCCATGCTTTGTACAAAGCCTGCAAGTGTGTTTGCAAGCGCAACGTTTTCTCTTGCGTCAAGGTTGTTTCCGTCTTTAATGACTGTGGGTAAATACTGTGCTATAAGCTCAATTGCCTTTAGTGCCATTGTGTCGTTTATTGGGTTGTGCATACGGTTAATAAAGCCCTCTGTGCTGTGAAACAGTGTGTCAAAACCTTGATATGCCGTTAATTTTTCGGGCACTGTTAGCATTAACTCGGGGTCTACCACACTTAGCACAGGGAAGGTCTCATCATAGCCAAAGCCTATTTTTTCGTTTGTGTCCTCGTTTGTTATAACAAGCCATGGGTCTGCCTCTGTACCTGTGCCTGCCGTTGTTGTTATTGCTATAATTGGCAGAGCTTTGTTTTTAATTGGCATTTTTTTGCCTGTGCCCGCCATTATATAGTCCCAATACTCGCCGCTGTTAGTTGCCATTATTGCCATGCCTTTTGCAGCATCTATAATAGAGCCACCGCCAAGCGCAACAACAAAATCACAATTTGTTTTTCTCGCAAGCTCGCCACCCTCTTCAACTTGCTTATTTGTGGGGTTAGGCGTTACTTTGTTGTAAACTTCAAAGCTTACATTTGCCTTTGTAAGCTCTGTTTGTAATGTTTCAAGATAGCCAAACTTTATTGCCGATGTGCCGTTTGAAATAACTATAAGCGCTTTTTTGCCCGGCATATTCTCTTTGTGCAAATTTTTAATTTGCCCTCTTCCGAAAAGTATTTTTGATGGCATTAAATAATTAAATATCATGTTTTTCTCCCTCTAATTTTAAATTTTCAAGCTCGCAAAGTCTCTTTTCAATTCTTCCTATCTGCTGGTGTACAATATCAGGGTAATCTCTTTGGTCAAGCTCGTCACTTGCAGAGATAACCTTACTGCCGTTAATGCGCACAACCGTTGCGGGTATGCCTATTACAGTTGCACCCTCAGGCACACAAGACAGCACCACGCTGTTTGCTCCAATGCGGCTGTTTGCACCTATTGTTATAGGGCCCAGCACCTTACTGCCTGCGCCAACAAGCACATTGTCGCCCACTGTTGGGTGGCGCTTGCCAATTTGTTTACCTGTGCCTCCAAGTGTTACACCGTGGTATATTGTTACGTTGTTGCCAATTATGGCTGTCTCGCCTATAACAACACCCATGCCGTGGTCAATAAACAAATTATCGCCTACTTTTGCACCCGGATGTATCTCTATACCTGTTGCAGCCCTGCCCCATTGGCTAACCATACGCGCTAAAAAAAAGCGTTTGTGTCTATAAAAAAAACTCGAGACTTTATAATAAATAAGCGCATGAAAGCCCGGGTAAAGCAGCATTACCTCTGCAATGCTTCGCGCCGCAGGGTCTTTCTTTTTTATGTTTTTTGCATCTTTTAAAAGCCCCATAATTTCCCCCTTTTTTAATTTTTGCCGCACTATAAGATAGCACAGGCGCACGTTATTCAGTGCCTAGATAAGCATTAACCTTACAAAATAAATTATAAGCAAGTGTGCCGGATAAAACGCATAGAAAAAATATTTTGGCAGTTGCTCGCCTTTTTCACCGTTATACATCGCTATAAAAATAAGTGACAGTGTACCTGCGCTCTGTATAAAACCAACGCTCATTGCCGCCACAAAAGCCGCGCTAAAACCGTACCCTACGGAAAGTAATTGCGCTGTAATACGCAAAAAATAACCAAAGCCAAGCCACAGTAGCATAATGCCAAGCATGCTTTTTAAATTATGCCGCAATACATAAAACAGCACAATTGTAAGCACACCAAATGCTCCATAATCTGCTCTTAAAACTTCAGACAAAAATGCAATAAATGTTATAAGTAAAATTTTAAATACAACGTTTGTGTCAATGTATTTTATCACACAAAGGCACAAAATGCCAAGTATAAGCGTGAAAAATACATTTTGTGCTGTCATATCAAAAAACACGATATAGCTTGAAAAACCGCCGTTTCTTGCCATGTCAAACGGCACTTCGGATATAAGCGCAAACACCGCAAGCCTCATAGCATACGCTTTTACATCTCTAGTGTACACAAAGCCCTGTGCTAGTAAAAAGCAGAAAATTGGCATGGCTATTCGCCCGATAATCCGCAGTATTTCTACAAATTCGCTGTAATTTTGCACT
The DNA here is from genome assembly GCA_964371675.1 of uncultured Bacteroides sp. Classification (GTDB taxonomy): domain Bacteria; phylum Bacillota; class Clostridia; order Oscillospirales; family Ruminococcaceae; genus Ruthenibacterium. The sequence goes on from CAYJNL010000021.1 coordinate 39,705, forward strand.
ATGCTTATGCCGTGAGAAAATTGCAAGTAGTCTAGCACTGTCACTGCTAAAAACGCACCAAAATGGTCAATAACCATTGTAATTATGGCTATGTTTTTTAAAGCCGCACTGCTAAGGCCTGCTTTAGCTTTTGGTGCATTATTAAGGTGTGTTAATTCGTCTTCAAAATAACTCACGCAAAACCTCCGCTACTCTCTTACACTTAGCACAATGCCACCCGGTGCACAAACCGCTTGCTCGTAATCGTGTGTAATTCTACCAAAACGCTCACATAAACCGTCGGGGCAGTTGCTGTTAATAAAGCGCGCCGCACCGTCTTTTACCTCTATTGTAAACTCAAAGGGTGCGCCTGTATCCACACCGTAAGTGTAGGTTTTATCAACATTTAGCGGCAGTGTAATTGTTTGCCCGTCTGCAATTGTTATAACGGCTGTTTTGCCTGTGCCACCCGTTATGTTTAAAATTAGCAGTGCAATTAATGCACACGCAATGATTACAGCTGTAAATATAATATTTTTTCTCAAAAAAATCTCCGATATTTCCTTTTATTTTCGCGCAAAATATATTACAATAACATTATAATATAATATTTTATTATTGGCAATAATTTTGTTATAAGGCGAAAAATTAAATATTTTAAGTACAGCACAGTGCACATGTAAATAAAACACATTGAAACGGAGCAGTAAATATGGCATTTATTTTTAAAAGAGAAAAACTTTTGTTACAAGCAGACGAATTTATAAACTATAATACGCAAAATATTTTAGATGATATAAAAACACTAGTTGATATACCCAGTGTTAGCGGAGTGCCACAAAAAAACGCTCCTTTTGGCAAAGAGGTGGACAAAGCACTAAAAGCAGCGCTTGACATGGCTCAAAAAGCAGGGCTTAAAACAGCAAACGTAGACGGATATTTCGGCTTTGCCGACCTTGTGGGCGAGAGTGAAAAGCAAATAGCAACCGTGGCGCATTTAGACGTTGTGCCACAGGGCAACGGCTGGGATTTTAGCCCTTTTGACATGACTGTAAAAGACGGTTTTATAATAGGCAGGGGCGTTGTAGACAACAAGGGCCCTGCTGTTTTGACGCTGTATATAGCTAAGTTTTTTTCAGAGTACTACGGCAAACTACCCTATACCTTGCGCTTAATGTTTGGCACTGACGAGGAGTCCGGCATGCGTGGAATAAAGTATTACCTTGAAAAATATAATTACCCCGAATTTTGCTTTACGCCTGACAGCAACTTCCCTGTGGGATATGCTGAAAAAGGGCTGTATGGTGGTGTTTTTGAGAGCAAACAGTTAAACGGAGCAATAAAAAGCTTTAAAGGCGGTGTAGCAACAAATGTTGTGCCCGACAGTGCTGTTGCCACTGTTTGTGCTTACTATGAGCAGTTACCTATTCAAGAAAATATTGAGTTAACAAAACTTGACAATGGTGATATTTTAATAACGGCAACGGGAAAAGGCGGGCACGCAAGTATGCCCGAGGGTACTGTAAACGCAATAGGTGTGCTTGCAAATTACTTGCTACTTTGCAACATTTGCAGTGCAGAGGAAAAAGAGTTTTTAAACTTTTTGTCTGTTTTGCACAGTGACACAAGCGGAGGTAATTACAAAATAAATGCACAGGATGATATTTTTACACCGCTTACTTGCGTTGGCGGTACTATTGATTTTATAAATAACAAGCTTGTGCAAACAATTGATATTCGCTACCCTACTTCTATTACAAGAGATGAACTTTTTGAAAAATTGAGTGCTTTTAGTACTAAATACTGTGCAACGCACACGTGCACAAGCTATAAACAGCCGTTTGTTACAGGTGCAGACACACCTATGGTAAAGGTGCTTAGCAGTGCGTACAGCACTGTAATGGGCGAAGATAAAAAACCGTACTCCATGGGTGGCGGCACATATGCGCGCTGTTTTAAAAGCGCTGTTAGCTTTGGCATTGAAGAGCCCTGCGAGCAAACACCAAGCTGGGTTGGTACAATACACGGCGCAAACGAGGGTGTTAGCATTGAGCTTTTGAAAAAATCGCTAAAAATATTTATACTGGGTGTTGCAGAGCTTATGAATTTGGAGTTTTAGCGCCATGAAATATATGCTTGAATAAAACCTCATGTGTATAGCACTGCTAAAAAATAAATTTAAACAACGGCGCATAATACAATTGCACAAACTTGAAATTGCTTAAAAACCTTGCTATAATGCCGAAAATTATGTTATAATGTAATGCACAATATTACAACCCCAAAAGAGCAGTAAACTATTATTTGCGCTAGTACGTGTAAATTTTATTTTATTTATTAAAAGCAACAGTATTATGTATTAATTAAAAAGGAAGTTTACCATGATTTACGACTTGACAGAAAACCTAAACCAGTACAGAAATTTATTTGAAAACCTAGATACTGCAATTGATTATATAGAAAACAACGATTTAACACTGCTGCCGCTTGGGCGCACGGAAATTGACGGCGACAAGGTGTTTGTAAACGTTGCAGAGATTGAGACAGCGCCCACAGAGGAGAAAAAGTTTGAGGTGCACTCGCGCTATATGGACTTGCAAATTGACATTGAGGGCACAGACATATGCGAGGTTAGCCTTGGCGATTTAACAGAAATAGCGCCGTTTGACACAGAAAAAGACATAGGCCTGCTAGACGGAGAGCTAACAAGCGCACTTGTTTTGGGCGAGGGGCGCTTTGCACTTTTTGCGGTGGAAGAGGCGCACAAGCCAAACGTGCGCGCAGAGGGCTGTGACAAAGTTAAAAAAGCTGTGTTTAAAATAGAGTATTAGCGTGTTATAGGCTGTCAAAAAAGTTTTAGTGCCTCGTCATAATGACAAACAGTAAAAGTTTTACTAAATTTTTTACAAAAATTTCGGGTTCTTAGGGCGGAGCCATAAAGCGTTTTCCGCAGAAAACGCCAGCTTTTGCCTTAAAAGAGCTTTTTTGAAGGTGAATTTGCCAATTAGTTGGCAAAGAGGAAACTTTTTGCGATAAAAAAGTTTCTTTACTACTGCCCTTTTGTGCAATTTTATTTGGTACAGGGGTTATTGACAGTCTGTTTATACATTTTCATCAACAAAAAAAGGGGAGTTTTATATGCAGAGTATGATTATCGGTATAGCAGGCGGTACGGCAAGTGGCAAGACAACTCTTGTAAAAAAACTAAAAGAGCACTTTAATAACAGTGTTTGCGTAGTAACACACGATAACTATTATAAAAGTAATGCGGGGCTTACATATGAAGAAAAAACCTTGCTGAATTATGACCACCCCGATGCTTTCGACACAGATTTAATGGTAAAGCAAATAGAGCAATTGCGAGACGGCAATGCAATAGAGTGCCCAACGTATGATTTTACAATTCATGACAGGCGCACAGAAACGTTGCAAATTGAGCCAAAAAATGTAATAATAATTGAGGGCATTTTAATTTTTGCAAATGAAAACTTGCGCAATTTAATGGACGTTAAAATTTTTGTGGACACAGATGCCGATGTGCGCATTTTGCGCAGAGTTGTGCGCGATGTTAAAAAGCGCGGCCGCTCGCTTGACAGTGTTGTGTCGCAATATTTAACAACGGTAAAGCCCATGCACGAGGCTTTTGTTGAGCCAAGCAAGCGCTTTGCCGATATAATTGTGCCCGAGGGCGGCAAAAACGTTGTTGCACTTGACATGATTACAAAAAGGGTGCAATATCATATGTCGCTATTTTAAGCATTAATTTTATACAATATGTATTATATATAGTAATAACAACTGAACGGAGAGTTTTAAAAAAATGAGTAACGTATACGATTTATTTGCGCAAAGAGGGCTTATTGCACAGGCAACTGACGAGGCGGCTATAAAAGACCTGCTTGGCAAGGAAAAAATTACATTCTACACAGGTTTTGACCCAACAGCAGACAGCTTGCACGTGGGGCATTTTATGCAGCTTATAGTAATGCGCCACATGCAAAATGCAGGGCACACACCAATAATTTTGCTTGGCGGCGGCACCACAATGGTGGGAGACCCAACAGGTAAAACAGACATGCGCAAAATGCTATCACAAGAGGACATTCAAAACAACGCTGACAGATTTAAACAGCAGATGAGCAAATTCCTTGATTTTTCGCCGGGAAAAGCTTTTATAGTTAATAATGCTGACTGGCTTTTAAACCTTAATTATCTAGGGTTTTTAAGAGACATTGGCACACACTTCTCTGTTAACAGAATGCTCACGGCAGAGTGCTTTAAAACAAGGCTTGAAAAAGGGCTTTCGTTTATTGAATTTAACTACATGCTCATGCAAAGTTACGACTTTTTGCATCTATCACGCGAGCACAACGTAAAAATGCAATTTGGCGGCAACGACCAGTGGAGCAACATAATTGGCGGTGTAGAGCTTAACAGAAGATGTGACCAGCGCGAAGTTTACGGCATGACATTTACCTTGCTCACAACAAAAGAGGGCAAGAAAATGGGCAAAACGGAGAAAGGCGCCGTGTGGCTTGACCCCGAGAAAACCACACCATACGAGTTTTTTCAATACTGGCGCAATATTGACGACGCCGAGGTGCAAAATTGCCTAAAACTATTAACAAATGTTGATGTAGCGCAAATTGACGCAATTGACATGACAAGCGGTAGCGAGATAAACAAGGCAAAAGAACTACTTGCATATGAGCTAACAAGCCTTGTGCACGATAAAAACGAGGCAGACAAAGCTATTGAAACAGCAAAAAGCTTGTTTGGCGGCGCGGCAGATGCTGAAAACATGCCAACTACAGAGCTTACAGCAGATAACCTACAAGACGGTGCAATAGGTGTGCTTGATATGCTTACACTTTGCAATTTAGCGCAAAGCAAGGGCGAGGCACGCAGGCTTGTGCAACAAGGCGGCATTAGCATAGACGGAGAAAAAGTTAACGACATAGCGCAAACCATAAGTGCAGAAACTTTAAGCCAAGGCATAGTGGTTAAAAAGGGCAAAAAGATTTTTCACAAGATTACGCTTAGCTAAAATATATGATTATTAATATCGTAGGGGCGTCCTGTGGTCGTCCGTCTGTCGTATTATGGAGCCATTTTACAGCTTAGTTTTATAGCACCATAATGGCATAGAGTAATTTTATTAATTTATATAAGTACAAAAAATGTTTTCAATTAATACATAAAAATTTTAAAATTTAGCTTTTATTGTTGGTTCAAATATGGTAAAATAATTTTATGTGTTATAAATTTATGGAGGAAGTAAAATGAAACTTATAAAAAACGAGAAAAACGAGAACAACAAACATGAACTGCATTTTGAAATAGATGCGGATACATTCAAAAAAGGTGTTGATACAGCTTACAAAAGCACAGCTGACAAATACAATATCCCTGGCTTTAGAAAAGGCAAAGCACCACGTGCTATGATTGAGAAAATGTACGGCGAAGATGTATTTTACATTGATGCTATAAACGAGCTTTTTGCTGACGCATATGAAGCTGCTATTGAAGAGAGCGGCATTGAGCCTGTTGACAGGCCCGAGGCAGACATTGTTAGCGCAAGCCTTGACGACGGACTTGTATTAAAGGTGCTTGTAACTGTAAAACCCGATGTTAAAATTGGTACATACAAAGGTTTAAAAGTAACTAAACTTGTCAAAGCTGTAAAAGACGCAGACGTTGACGCTGAAATTGAGCGCATGAGAGAGCGCAGTGCAAGAATTATCACACGTGAAGACGCAGCACAAGACGGTGATATCACAGACCTTGATTTTGAGGGCTTTATTGATGACGTACCTTTCGAGGGCGGCAAAGGCGAGCACTTCTCTCTAACACTTGGCTCAGGCCAGTTTATACCGGGCTTTGAGGAGCAAGTTGTAGGGCACAAAGCAGGCGAAGAGTTTGACGTTAAAGTAACTTTCCCTGAGGGTTACCAAGCAGAAGAGCTTGCAAACAAAGAGGCAGTTTTTAAAATTAAATTGCACGAAGTTAAAATGAAAGAGCTACCTGAGCTTGACGACGAGTTTGCAAAAGACGTATCGGAGTACGACACACTTGCAGAGCTTAAAGATAGCATCCGCAACAATATGCAAGAGCAAATTGATGCACAAGCACTTACAGACATTGAAAACAGCCTTGTAGAGCAAGTTGTTGAAACGCTTGAGGCAGATATACCAAAAGTTATGGTTGAAAACAGAATTGATGAAATGGTGCGCGATTTTGAACAGCGCCTACAACAACAAGGTTTAAAACTTGAAGATTACCTAAAATACATGGGCGGCGAAGTTGAGAAATTCAGAGAAGGCTTTGCAGAGCAAGCTGAAAAGCAAGTTAAAACACGCCTAGCACTTGAATCAATTGTTGCACAAGAGAAAATAGAGGCTTTGGAAGAGGACTTCGACAAAGAGGTAGAGCGCATTGCAGAGGCTTACAAAATGGAAGCTGACAAAGTTAAAGGCTTGTTGCCAAAAGCTGAAATTATGAAAGATTTAGCTGTTAACAAAGCTATTGACCTTTTGAAATCTCATGCTGAAGTTGAAGAAAAAGAGCACACAGAAGAAGAGAATAAAGACGGCGAATAATAATAAAATTAATGCAAAGGGGATTTAAACTATGAGCAGTTTAGTACCTTACGTTGTGGAGCAAACAGCTAGAGGAGAGCGTTCTTACGACATCTTCTCGCGCTTGCTAAACGACAGAATTATAATGCTATCAGACCAGGTTAACGACGTTACCGCAAGCCTTGTTGTTGCACAGCTTTTATATTTAGAGGGACAAGACCCCGATAAGGATATTAGCCTTTACATCAACAGCCCCGGTGGGTCAATAACTTCAGGTTTTGCAATTTACGATACTATGCAGTATATAAAGTGCGATGTATCAACAATTTGCATTGGGCTTGCAGCATCTATGGGCTCGTTTTTGCTTGCCGCAGGTGCAAAAGGCAAACGCTTTGCACTGCCCAACAGCGAAATTATGATACATCAGCCACTATTGAGCGGGTTGCAAGGTCAGGCAACAGACATTAAAATTCATGCTGACCACATAATTCGCACACGCTCAAGGCTTAACGAAATTTTGTCACAGCGCACGGGTCAAAGCGTTGAGACAATTGCGGCAGACACAGAGCGCGACAACTACATGAGCGCAGAGCAAGCTAAAGAATATGGCATTGTTGACGAAGTAATAATTAAACGATAAGGAAGAAATATGGCTAATCAAAGCAATAAAAACGGAAAAGATAAAGACCTTATTTGCAGTTTTTGCGGACGTCATCAAGAAGAAGTTGAGCGCATGATTATTGGCCCCGGTGTTAACATTTGTAACGAGTGCATTTGGCTTTGTCACAGCATATTAGACGAGGACAGCGAGGCACTTGATGAGCTTGAAGATGTTACACTTGGGCGCAAATCTTCACCCAAAAAGCAAAACAGCAAGAAAAAAAGCGAAGAATCGATAAAAGTTTTAACCCCACGCGAGATTAAAGAGGGGCTTGACCAATACGTTATAGGGCAAGACGAGGCAAAAGTGGTTTTAGCTGTTGCGGTTTATAACCACTACAAACGCATTTTGTCACAGCCCGAAAATGACGTTGAATTGCAAAAGTCAAACGTGCTTTTGCTTGGGCCGTCGGGCGTTGGCAAAACCTTGCTTGCGCAAACTTTGGCTCGTATGCTAAATGTGCCTTTCGCAATTGCAGATGCCACCACATTAACAGAGGCAGGCTATGTTGGCGAAGACGTTGAAAACATACTGCTAAAGCTTATTCAAGCGGCGGAGTTTGACATTAAACGTGCAGAGCGCGGCATAATTTACATTGATGAAATTGATAAAATAACACGCAAGAGCGAAAACCCGTCTATAACACGTGACGTTGGCGGTGAGGGCGTACAGCAAGCTTTATTAAAAATAATAGAAGGCACTGTAAGCAACGTGCCACCGCAAGGCGGCAGAAAACACCCACAACAAGAGTTTATACAAATAGACACTAAAAATGTGCTGTTTATTTGTGGCGGTGCGTTTGACGGGCTTGAAAAGCATATAGAAAAGCGCACTAATACGTCATCTCTTGGGTTTGGCGGCAAGCTGAAAGAGGATACCGAGGAGAATAAACAAAACTTGCTGCGCCTTGTTGAGCCACACGACCTTGTTAAATTTGGGCTAATACCCGAGCTTATAGGGCGTATACCTGTGGTTACTGTGTTAAAAGCACTTGATGAAGACAGCCTTGTTAGAGTTATGCAAGAGCCGAAAAACAGCCTTGTTAAGCAATACCGCGAGCTGCTTAAAATGGACAATGTAGAGCTTGAAATAACAGACAATGCGCTGAAAGAAATTGCAAAGAAAACAATAGCAATTAAAAGCGGTGCACGTGGTCTTCGCAGTGTTATGGAGCAGGCGCTTATTGGCATTATGTTCGATATACCCAGCGACCCGAGCATTACAAAGGTAATAGTTACAGAAGACACAATAAATGGCGAAAAACCATTACTTGAGCACGGCGAGAAAAAAGCAATTGAATAGACTATATTTTGGTGTATACAATTCATTTAACATCACAAAAAAGCGAATTATGTGCTGAAATAATAGCTGTTTAAAGCATAATAAAATTTATAAAGCCGATGTAATCCGAGCGAGGATTACATCGGCTTTATTAGCGGTGCTACGCACATGCCAATTTATATTTTGCTACACAAAATATAAATAACCCTTATATCCTGCATGGGTTATTTATAAATTATTTTATGGCGGTGCTACGCACATGCCAATTTATATTAGTAGCGCTAATATAAAAAATCCTTGCAGTATAAACTGCAAGGATTTTTGGAGCTGGATACGAGAGTCGAACTCGTTACCTCATCATTACGAGTGATGCGCTCTACCAAGTGAGCTAATCCAGCGCATTTTATGCGGTATTTTGTGGAAAAATTGTCAAAAACCAACATTTTCTAACATATATACACTTAAAGCTTTTATAATATTATATTTAATTTTGCCTGTTACGTCAATAGCAAACATTAATTATTTTTGGTATTTTATTAATTTTGTAATGTGCATGTAACATGTTTGTAATTTTTACAAAACAACAGTGCTAAAAAACAGTTAACCACAGCAAAACTTTTTGTAAAAAGAGTAAAAACATATTACAAAACGTTTAATTTGCTTGTTTTTGTATTGTAAAAAGTGTTGCAGCTATGTTATAATTCTTTCACGGCAACACACGCCGAATAAATTTTTTAGGAGAAAATTATCATGAAAAAGTTACTAGTATTAGTTCTTGCATTAACAATGATGCTTACATTTGCAGCTTGTGGCAGCGAGGAGCCAGCAGCATCTGAGGCACCGGCTGAAACAGCTACATCAGAGGCACCGGCTGAAGAGACACCTGCAGAGGAAGCACCGGCTGAAGAAGCAACAACTGAAGAAGAAGTTGCAGAAGAAGTTGTAGAGGAAGAAGTTGTAGAAGAAGAGATGTATGCTCTTGACTTCACACTTGGCAACTACAGCAATGCAGACCTTGTTGACATTCGCATTTCAGCATCAACAGACGAAGATTGGGGCGATAACCTACTTGAAGAAGGTTATGTACTACCAAACGGCAACAGTGTAGAAATAGTATTTGACAGCATGGCACCGGCAGGCACACTATACGACATGTACACAGAGGATTCAGACGGCGACGCTTACGAGTACTATGAGATTTCTTTAACAGAGCTAACAACACTTGACCTTTATGTAGAAGTTGCAGGCGACGGCAGCTACACAAACTACTATGAGACAGACATTGCTGGTTAATTTGCATTAATAATTTAACAGCTAAAAACCGATGTTCATTGCTTTTATGGCAATGTGACATCGGTTTTTTTTGCTTTTTATAAGGCGGTTTTTAGCTAATTAAAATAAAAATAATACTAAAAGTTACTATGCTATATCATCTTTATTAAATAAATGCAATTAGTTATTAGATATAATTGTGCTTAACCACAAGGCAATTTGGGGGTAGCTCTAAGGCGTAAAACACTTGATTCTTTATATAAATAACCTTTATATCCTGCATGGGTTATTTATAACTTATTTTATGGCGGTGCTACGCACATGCCAATTTATATTAGCTTACGCTAATATAAATTTTAATTGACATAAGCGCGATTAAAAACAATTACAACCAATAATAATGTGCAAATTTTATTTTAGTTTCACTAA
>CAYJNL010000022.1:0-49473 GCA_964371675.1 uncultured Bacteroides sp.
CTGCTGTTTTTGCATCAAGCCCAAGCCTTGTGGCTATGGCGTATGCACTTAGTGCATCCATAACGTTATGCGTACCAATTGCAGGTATAAATGCGTTAACATTGCCGTTTTGCTTATCGTTTATGTTAAAAAATGTACCCACTTCATCAAATGTAATATTTGTTGCTGTAACATCGGCATCTTTGTTTTTTATTGCAAAGTAAACAGGCACAACATGCTTTGGTATATCGTGCGGTTTTGGCAGTTTGTCATCGCCGTTAATTGCAATTGGTGCACCGTTTGGCAAACCCTTGCATATTTCAAGTTTAGCTTTGCATATATTTTCTTTTGTCTTTAGTTGTTGCAGGTGCGCTGTGCCTATTGAGGTTATAATTGCCGCTGTGGGCTTTGCCGCAAGCGAGAGTTTTTCAATTTCTCCAAGCCCTTGCATACCCATTTCAATAACAGCATATTTTGTCTTGTCATCGAGATTAAAAAGTGTATTTGGCATACCTATTTCGTTATTTTTATTGCCCTGTGTTTTCAAAGTTTTACCAAAAGCTGAAAAAACCGAGTAGCAAAACTCTTTTGTCGTTGTCTTGCCCACACTGCCTGTTATTCCAATTAATATAGGCGAAAAATTATCGCGATAATTTTCACCGAGCTTAATCATTGCATCAAGTGGATCTTGTACAATAATTGTTATGTCTTCATTAACACCGTCAATTTCGTGCTGTGCTATAACACAAACAGCACCTTGCACTACAGCTTGCATGGCATAGTCGTGCCCATCCACACGCTCACCTTTTATGCACACAAAAATTGAGCCCTGCTGTGCCTCGCGGCTATCTGTTACAACACTGCTAATTAGAGTATCTTCGTTTAACTTTCCCAAACCTTTTAAAAGCACATTTGCTAAGGTAGATATCATTTTAATAAGCCTCCGTTGCTTTTTAAATATAATTTTTAGCACACATACTTTATTTTACCACTATCTTCCGTTAACCGCAAGCCATTCACGCACAATTTTATGCTCATCAAGGTAAACTGTCACGCCGTCAACTGCTTGGTAATCTTCATGACCTTTTCCGCAAAGTACAAGTACATCGTCTTTTTTCAGCAATTCCAGCGCTTTTTTTAGTGCTGTTCTGCGTTCAACTTCCACAATATATGGTTTTTTGCATTTTTTTAGTGTTGGCTCAACGTCACTAATTATATTGTACGGGTCTTCTTTGCGCGGATTGTCCGAGGTTAGCACGGTGTAATCCGCATACTTCACAACAGCCTCTGCCATAAGTGGGCGTTTTTTTGCGTCGCGCTCCCCTGCACAGCCAAAAAGCACTACAAGTCTACCCTCTACAAACGGTGCAATACTTGACAAAACTTGTGCTACGGCATCGTCCGTATGTGCAAAGTCACAGAGTACCGTAAAATCGTTATGATACAGCACCTCTGCCCTGCCACATACACCTTTGCTGTATTTTAGCGCATCTGCCGAGTTTTTCAAATTAGAGCCAAGTGCCACTGCTGCCGCAGTTGCAACAAGCGCATTGCTAACAGAAAATGAACCCGGCATCGGAAATTCTACTCTTTGAATTTCACCTGTGCCCACCATTTCAAACTTAACACCTGCCGCTGAAAGCTTAATATTATGCGCTGTGTAGTCTGCATCATCGTTATTGCAAGATACTGTTATTTTATTATTCACTTCAATTTCAGTAATAAGCCTTTTGCCCCACTCGTCGTCTATGTTTACAACGGCTGTGTCTACTTGCTCAAAAAGGCTTTTCTTTGCGTTATAGTAATTTTCAAATGTTTTATGGTAGTCTAAGTGGTCTTGCGTTAAATTAGTAAAAACACCCACATCAAAATGCACACCGTAAAGCCTTAGTTGGTCAAGCGCTTGACTGCTCGCCTCCATAACAACATGGTTGCAACCGGCTGTTGCCATGCGTGCAAGTAGCGCATTTAAATCCCACGCCTCGGGGGTTGTGTATTTTGCAGGCACTTCCATGTTATCTATCTGCGCATGTATAGTACCTATTAGCCCCACTTTGTTGCCTGTTTGCTCTAAAATTTGCTTTAGCACTGTTGTAACTGTGCTTTTTCCGTTTGTGCCCGTAACAGCTGTTAATTTTAGCTTACTTGCAGGGTTATCAAAATAATTTCTGCACAAAATTGCATACGCCTTGCGCCCATTTTCAACAACTACCTCGTTTTCAAGCCCAAGTTTATACTCTGTCACTATGCAGACAGCGCCCGAATCAAGCGCACTTTGTGCATATTTATGCCCGTCTGTCTGCGTGCCCTTTGCACAGACAAAAACAGTATTTTTTATTACCCTACGTGAATCTTGTGCTACAAACTCAACATTGCCCTTTGGCAACGTCCCTTCATATTCAACGTCTTTAAATAACTCTTGCATTGTCATAAAAAAACCTCTCTTTCCCCTGTGCCGTAACACTCCTAGTCTGTAATTGTTGTGTCGTAGAACATAACGTCTACAACAGTGCCCATTGCAACTTGTGTGCCTGCTGTATAATTTTGTGTCATTGCCACAATGTTTTCGCCATCTTCGTCAACACCCATTACGTTTATGTTAAGCCCACTTGCGTTTAGTGTTTGCCTTGCCGCTGAAACGCTTTGCCCTTTTATGTCAGGTACTACCACGTTAACCGGCTGTGCGCCCTCATCTGTGTAAAGCACCACAACAGATTGCCTCGCAAGCGACGCACCTACCGCAGGATATTGTGCAGTAACAGTGCCACCTGTGCCAACCTCGCTTGAAGAAAAACCTCTTGAATTGAGCTGCCTGTTTGCATCAAGCACCGTCATGCCAACTAAGTTCGGCACACTTGTTTCTACTGTCTCAAGCTCTTCCTGTGTATACTGTGGCTCTACTCCAAGGTATGGCAAAACGTCTGACAGAATAGTACCCACAACAGGCCCACACAGAACACCGCCAAAAGAGTTGAACTCATCGTGCGGCTCATCAAGAATAACAATACACGCCACAAGCGGGTCATTAGCAGGTGCAAAACCCCAAAACGAAGCTATGCGAAGTGTGTCGTCCTCATTGCCCACAGTTACAGTTTGCTTTTGGCTTGTGCCGGATTTACCGCCAACCCTATAACCTGCAACGTATGCCGCGTTGTTTTGTCCCTCTGCAACACTCTTTTCAAGCATAAGTGCTATTGCCTCGCTTGTTTGCTCTGAGACAACTTGCCTTTTAACATATGGCTCTGTAACTTCTACAATGTTGCCGTCGCTGTCAATAATTTGTTTAACGGAGTATGGCTCAAGCAAGTTGCCGCCATTTATTGCAGCAGATGCCGCTGTTATCATTGCAATTGGAGTAACTTGGCTTGACTGCCCAAAAGCCGAAGAAGAAAGCTCTGTTATGTTTAGCTTATCCTCTGTGTAAACGTTGCTCTGCGCCTCATTTTGCATGTCTATGCCTGTTTTTTCATAAAAACCGAAAACCTCAACGTAATCGCTGAAAATTTCTTTGCCTACATCCCAGCTAAGTTGTATGTAATACGGGTTGCAAGACTTGTTTAGGCCCCCGTAAAAATCAAGTGTGCCATGCCCTTCAGGGTGTGCACAGCGCATTGTGTGGCTTGCAACTTGTATACTACCGTAACACTCATATGAAGTTTCAGCTGTTGCAACGCCTGAATCAAGCGCCGCAGAGGCTGTAATAACTTTAAAAACCGAGCCCGGCTCGTAAATATCTTGCACAGCTTTATTGCGCCACATTGACTGCTGTGCTGTTTGCATTGTAGTAGTGCGCTGCACCTCGTCTGTAATTGCGGCAATTTCTGCCTCTAAAATATCGTTGTTTAAGTCGTACGGGTTGTTGAGGTCATACCCCGGCAATGTTGTCATTCCAAGAATTTCACCTGTCTTAACATTCATAACAACGCCCGTGCCTCTGTTTGCAACGTTATGGTCAATTATGGCATTACCAAGATATTTTTCAAGTGTTTGCTGTATTACGGCATCAATTGTAAGCACTATGCTGTTGCCGTCTTCAGCAGGGTACTCGGCTTTGTAGTCTCCGTCCATCTCATAGCCCCAGGCATTTTGTGCCGTTAATATTCTGCCGGGCGTGCCCTGTAGCTCATCATTGTAGTAAAGTTCCATGCCCGTTAACCCGTCACCGTCTGTATTTGTAAAGCCTAGCACTGTTGATGCCATTGAACCATATGGATAGTAACGCTTGCTGTCGGGCTCAAGCAAAATGCCGCGTACGGGGTTTGCCTTACCTGCCTCTGTATCATTATATTCGCTCATCCACAAAATTATTGCGTCTGCAACGGGTTTTTCTACTTTTCGCTTTATGACTTTATATTTCGAGGTTTCATCGCGCAGTTGCTCCAGCACTGTTTCAAGGTCAAGGTCTAAAAGCTCTGCAAGTTTTTCAGCCACCATTGTTGTGTTGGTGCCTGCTTGCACCATGCTTGCAGGGGAGGCAACCACCGTCCACACCGTACTGCTACGCGCAAGCTCTTTCATGTTTGTGTCATAAATTGAGCCCCTGTGCGGTGTTATAATTTCATCGCTAAGCTGTTGGTCTGCCGCCATTGCCTTGTATATTTCATCGTCAACAAATTGGTACAAAACCAGGTTATATATAACAGCGCCAAATGCAACAAGGCAAAAAAGCACTGCGGCAAATATCGCTTTAAAGCGAATATCACGCGTCACAGGCTTTATAGGTTCATCATTATATTGCTGTCTTTTATCGTCACTCATTAAATATATTCTCCTTTGTGGTGAGCTTTCAAGTAAACCACATTTACAATAAAGGTTCACGTAAAGCAATCATCACTGCTGCTATCATTATAACACGAAAAGCAACAGTGATAAATAAATATTACTCAACAGGGGCAATATATGACGAAATATTTTGGACACCGCCTGAAAAATATCCTATAACTTCCTCCCAAATTGTCTGTTTATACACAATACTGCTCTCGTTGCCTCTATGCACATAAACTGTTTGCGAGGGGTCTCTTTTAACAAGCCCAAGCTGTGAAATGGCATACGCCTCAACATTTATTAAATTTGTGCGCATCTCAATCTCATTATTTAAGTAGCCATAGTCACTCTCAAGCTCTAATAAAATTTCCTCTTGCTTTGCAATCTCACCCGAGAGCATTGTATCTACACTCTGCATGTAAAGCACTGCACCTATGAGCGTAACCATTAAAGTTGCTATTAATATTGATTTTAGTACACTTTTATTATAACTTTTTAAGCCTTTGCGTTTACCCACATGTTTTGCAACGTAAAGTTTTGGCTCTTTTTTTATTTCATCTTGCGCAAAATAGTTCAAATCATATGCCGCTGTATTTTGCATTGTGTTTTGCATTGTAAATTCTCCTCAAATTATATCTTCTCTGCCACCCTAAGTTTGGCACTCCTAGCCCTCTTGTTCTCTTGCATTTCAAGTGCACTTGGCTCAATTGGTTTTTTTGTAATTATTTTTGCCTTAGCCGTGTTATTACAAACACAGATAGGAAACTCCGGTGGGCACGTGCATGCTGTTGCCCATGTTTTAAAGCGCTGTTTTACAATCCTGTCTTCAAGTGAATGGAATGTTATAATGCAAAACCTACCGCCGGGGTTTAACATGTCAAATATGTCGTTAAGCCCTGTACTGAGGGCATCAAGCTCACCGTTAACGGCAATTCTTATTGCTTGAAACGTTTTTCTTGCGGGGTTTTTGTCTTTGCGCCTAACTGCAGCCGGCAGTGCCGAGACAACGCAATCAACAAGTTGTGATGTTGTTAAAATAGGCGCTGTTTCTCTTGTTGCAACAATTTTACCTGCAATATTCCACGCATGGCTCTCTTCGCCGTACTCTCGCAATATATCAGACAGCTCACTTCTTGAGGCTGTGTTTACTAAATCAGCGGCAGATTTTCCGCTCTGGCTCATTCTCATGTCAAGCGGTGCATTGGCGCTGTAAGAGAAGCCTCTTTCTTTTTCGTCCAGTTGGTGCGAAGACACACCTAAATCAAGCAATGCCCCGTCAATTTTTTCTATACCAAGTTTCAAAAGTTCTTGTTTTGCAAACCTAAAATCACTCTGCACTATTGTGGCAGGCAGGCCACTTAGGCGCTCTGTGGCAACTTTTATCGCACTTGGGTCTTTGTCAAATGCAAAAAGCCGCCCACTGCCAAGCTTTTTGGCAATCTCACAAGAGTGCCCTGCCCCACCTGCTGTGCCGTCCATATATATTCCGTCTTGCTTTATAGACAAATTTTCAATGCACTCGTTTAAAAGCACCGACACATGATTAAATTCTAAAGCCATGAAAATTCATCTCCGTTCTATAATTCAAGTTCATCAAGCACATCTGCAAATTTTTGTGCCGTCATTGCCTCACTGCGTTTGCGCCATGCGGCTGTGCTCCAAATTTCGGCATGGTCTCCCACACCCAAAATTGTTACCTCTTTATCAAGCCCTGCGTATTCGCGCAATTTTTGTGCTAAAAGTATGCGCCCTTGTTTGTCAGGTTGCACGGGAGATGCCGAGGTAAACAAATGTAGCTGTGCATCTCGCGCTTTTTTAAAGCCTTTTTCTGAAAGAGTGGCGGATATTTTATCCCATTTTTCTTGTGGAAAAGCAACTATACTGTTATCAAGCCAGTATGCTAAGGTAATCGTCTCGCCCATTTCATCTCTAAACTTAGCCGGGAAGTTGAGGCGCCCTTTATCGTCAATGGAATAGTTAAACTCGCCCATTAACATAAACGCCACTCCTTTTCCACCATTTTTATTAGGTATTTAACCCACAACTAAACATTTATACCCACTTTTACCCACGTTTGATAATTATTATACCATTAAAAACCAAAAAATCAATAGTTATAATTGTTAAAAATTATTACAAATTGTGGTGTAAAGTGATAAAAATATTCATGTTATCTAAATATTATGTGGGTGTGGCATGATACACAACATTACGCGTAGGGTAAATCTACCATAATGTTTGTGCAATTTTACTTGTTACAGAGGTTTATTGACAGTCTGATGGGGGCAAGCATACAATGTTTGCCCCCATCACTTGCACAAAAAAAGCGCAATTTGTGCTGCATATAGCAACACAAATTGCGCTTTTTACTATTTTTTGTATATTATTTAATCACTTACATCAGCCCAATAGCCTGCGAGACATTTGACACACCAATTAGCTCTATATTGTCAAACTCGTTTTTGTCTAGTTTATCCATGCTTTGTTTTGGCAAAATTGCCTGTGTAAAGCCCATTCTCTGCGCCTCTCTTATCCTGTACTCGGCGTTTGTAACATTGCGCACCTCTCCACCAAGCCCTATCTCGCCAAAAACAATCATATCGTCGGGCACGGGTTTATCTGTAAGTGCCGACACAATAGCCATACACACAGATAAATCACACGCTGTTTCGTCAAGTTCAAGCCCACCAACTATGTTAATGTACACGTCCAGTGTGCCTAAAAAATAACCTGCGCGTTTTTCAAGTACTGCAATTATTAAGTTCATTCTGTTATAGTCAAAACCCGAAGATGCTCTGCGCGGTGTACCAAAACCTGATTTTGTAACAAGCGCTTGCACCTCTGAAAGCACGGGGCGCATACCCTCCATTGTGCACGCAACACAGTTGCCGCTTATTCCAAGCGGTCTGCCGTCCAAAAGCAAGCCGGAGGGGTTTGTTATTTCCTTTAGTCCGCTATGCACCATGTCAAACATGCCTATCTCATTTGTAGAGCCATACCTGTTTTTAACAGCTCTGAGCACTCTGTAAGGCAATGTTTTGTCGCCCTCAAAGTACAGCACGGTATCTACGATATGTTCCATAACCTTAGGGCCTGCAATTGCGCCGTCTTTGTTCACGTGCCCTACTATAAATGTTGGTATCTCGTTACTTTTTGCTATGTTTTGCAACCTTGCGGCACTTTCTTTTACTTGTGAAACACTGCCTGCGCTAGACGAGAGTTCTTCACATCTTACCGTTTGGATGGAATCAATAACAACGAGTGCCGGTTTTGTTTGGGTTATTAGTTCACATATAACATCAACGTCTGTTTCCACCGCAACGTCGAGGTTATCGCCCTGTACACCAATGCGGTTTGCGCGTAGTTTTATTTGACGTGCGGATTCCTCACCTGTTACGTACAGTACTTTTTTGTTTTTGCTTACTTCTCCGCACATTTGTAGTAGTAATGTAGATTTACCTGCACCCGGCTCGCCGCCTATTAGCACAACACTGCCTATTACCACACCGCCGCCGAGTACTCTATCTAGTTCGTTTATATTTGTTAGTATACGGCTTTCTACGTCGTGTACGCCTATGTTGCTTAGTGGTGTGGCTTTTGTTTGCACGTTTTTTGTTATTGTGTTAGCGCGCGCACTTTGCGCACTTAGCAAACCTTTACCCGAGGGTTCTTTTACTGCGTCTTCCATCATTGTGTCCCACTCGCCGCAGGCAGAGCATCTGCCCAGCCATTTACCACTTACCGCACCGCAAGACGTGCACACATATATTGTCTTAATTTTCTCCTTAGCCACAAGTAACCCTCCCCCGCTTTTTTGAAAAAAAGCTTGGCAAAAAACTTTCATCATTATTTTCGTTTTTTTGTTTTGGAAACAAAAAACTTTTTAGTTTTTATTGTAATTGTAGGGGCGACCTGCGGTCGTCCGCAAGTGGTTACAAAAAGCCACCTTGTGCACCAATTTGTAAGGGAAAGTTTCCATACCTACCGCCAGTTTTATTGCAAACGCTTATGTTTCAAACAAACATAAAACTTAGCATACTTTACATTTTTAGTGCCACATCTTCAATTTCACTTGCATCAATAATTTCTTCAAACAGAACTTTTTTGTTTTTCAAGCTTGAAAGGCTCTCAGGTATTGTGTATTTACATACATTATAAAGTATTTGCAAGTCCTCAAAAGTGTTTTCGCTTGCGTTTTCTTTTAGTGCAAGTAGCACATCGTGTGGGAACTTGTACGGGCTCGCCGTTGACAGCACAACCGTTTGCTCTGCTGTGTTGCAACTGCTCAAGTTTTGTGCAACATTAAATGCCACCGCTGTATGTGGGTCCATATAATAGCCTGTTTCTTTAGCGTAATCGTATATAGTTTGCGCCGTTTGCTCCTCATTTGCACAGCCTGCTTCAAATGTGGTATTTATCTTGTCAAGCACATCAGCAGACACAGTATAACAGCCTTTTTCAGCAAGTTGTTTCATATAATCTTGCACTGTTTGTGCGCTGCCCGTGATGTGATATAGCAATCTTTCTAGGTTTGAAGACACAAGTATATCCATTGACGGTGAGGACGTTTTATAAAATTCACGCTTTGCGTTGTATGTACCTGTTGCAAAAAACTCTGTTAATACATCATTGCTGTTGCTTGCACAAATTAGCTTGTTTACAGGCAAGCCCATTTGTTTTGCATAGTAACCTGCCAAAATATCACCAAAGTTGCCTGTTGGCACACAGAAGTTAACCTTATCACCGTCTTTTATTTTATCTTCTTTCACAAGCTGTGCATAAGCGTAATAGTAGTAAACAATTTGCGGTAAAAGCCTACCTAAGTTAATTGAGTTCGCGCTCGAGAGGTGCTCTCCTCTCTCTGCCAATGTTTTTTCAAGCTCACCGTTTGCAAATGTGCGCTTTACACCTGTTTGCGCATCGTCAAAATTGCCGTTAACTGCATATACGCTCACATTTTCTCCGCCATGTGTAACCATTTGCAAGCGCTGCATTTCGCTTGTACCGCTGTTTGGGTAAAATACTGCAATTTTTATTTTATCAAGGTTTGTGTAGCCCGCAAGTGCCGCTTTACCTGTATCACCTGAGGTTGCAACAAGTATTTTTGTTGTTCTATCGTCATTTAAAAGCCTTTTGCTCTCCACAAGTAGGCGCGGCATTATCTGCAACGCATAGTCTTTAAAGGCGCAAGTGGGCCCATGCCACAACTCAAGCGAGTGCTTATTTCCTGCCACATGGCACAAGTGCCCTGCTTTTTCGCTAAAATTGTCACCGCCGTAAACAACAGCTGTTTGCTCTGTTAAAAATTCGGGTGAAAACTCTGTTAAAAACAGACCCAAAATTTTCGCCGCAGTTTGCGGGTATGTAAAGCCGTAAACCTCTTGCGGTGCACATTTTGGGAATGTCTCCGGCACAAATAATCCACCATCTGCCGAGATACCCTTAACTATTGCCGCGCTTGCGCTAACTTTAAAATCATCTTTTCTTGTACTTGTGTAGTTCATTTTTATCTTTCTCCATTCTGCCGCTACGCGTTTGCATAATTTTACAAATATGCAAACACGGCTTTCTTAAATTTATTTAATTTACCATTACCAAAATAAATTTTTTATAATTAATTTAATAATTTACTTATAAAGTGCACTCGCATCAAATGCGTTTTCAATGCAGTTTAAGGTTATTTTTCCATCTTTGCTAATAGCCTCAACTACATCAAACCTTATGTAAAAATCATCGCTACCAATTTGTTTTAAATATATTAATGCCGTTTTTAAAATGCGTTTTTGTTTTGTAGGTGTTACAAACTCGCATGGTCTTGCTATGGAGTTTTTCCCCCTTGCCTTGACCTCTGCAAAAATCAGCTCTTTATTTTTTCTTGCTATTACGTCAATTTCGCCGTACTTGCAAGTAAAATTCATCTTTTCTACCGCATAGCCCTTGCTTTTGTAAAATTCGGCTGCCATTTTTTCTGCCGTTTTGCCAAAGGCTTGTGCAATTTTGTATTTTTCACCTGTAGCCATCACACTATACCGCGCTTTTTTAAAAAAGACTTGCGATAAAACGGCAATATGCCATACTGTGCTATTATATCATAATGTTGTTTTGTTGGGTAGCCCTTGTGCTTTTCAAGCATGTACTGCGGATACTCTTTTGCAAGCTCCTGCATATACAAATCACGCGAGACTTTTGCCAAAACAGATGCCGCCGCTATACTTGCGGAGTGCGAGTCCCCTTTAACAATTGCATGTGCACTCATGCTTACATTTGGGCACTTATTGCCGTCTATAAGTGCTACGTTTGGTATGGTTTTTAGCCCCTCAACTGCGTTTTTCATACCTAACAGCGTTGCGTTTAAAATGTTAATTTCATCAATTACACATGGTTCTACCATCACTATATTGTAAGCTAATGCTTTTTCTTTAATTATTGGAAAAAGCTCGTTCCTCTTTTTTTCCGTCAACTTTTTAGAGTCATTTAACCCGTCAATAATTGTGTCACTGCTCAAAATAACAGCCGCCACACAAACAGGTCCGCATAGTGGGCCTCTACCTGCCTCGTCCACACCGCACACAATTTGTGCATTTACTCTGTACTGCTCGTCAAACTCATATAGTGTTAATTCATCACTCATCGCCGTATTCCTCCGGCTTTTCAAGTGATATTCGCCCAAATTTGCTTGCCCTAAACTCATCTGTAAGCATAACTGCCGCCCTTTGCGTGTTTACAATGCCGCCGCTCATTAACATACCGCGCTTTCTGCCTATTTGCTCCAAAAGCTCGTATGTGTCAAGTGCTATGTCGTTTTCTGTTAAATTAAAGCGCTCTGCAAGTTTTTGTGGATAAAGCGTTTGTATTTCGCTTAGCAAACCAAATGCAAGCTCCTCTATATCAAGTACATCGTCTTTTATTGAGCCAATAAATGCAAGGTTTGCCGCTGTATTGTTGTCCTCAAATTTTTTCGGCAACACACCCGGCATATCAAGTAAATCATAATTCCCAACGCTAACCCACTGCTTTCCGCGCGTTACACCGGGCCTATCTGCGGCTTTTGCCTTTGTGCTTTTTGCAAAGCTGTTGATAAAAGTAGACTTACCAACATTCGGTATACCTACAATCATCACGCGTATTTTTGCAGTACCCATACCCTTTGCATTTCTCCGTGTCAAAAGCTCGTTTAGCTCGTTTTCAATGGCGGCACGCACGTTGTTAACTTCACTTTTAGACTTGCTTGAAAGCGCCACGCAACCTGCACCCGATTTTTTAAACTTCTCCACCCACATTTTGTTTATCTTTGCATCTGCAAGGTCAGCTTTATTAAGTGCAAAAAGCATTGGCTTATCGCCTGCAATGTTTAAAATGTCTTGGTTTATACTGCTGTTTGGTATGCGCGCATCAAGCAAATGCAACACTACATCAACATTTTTCATGTCTTTTTCCATAAGGCGCAACGTTTTCATCATGTGCCCGGGAAACCAGTGTATTTGATAATGGTTTACATTCTCTTTCATTTTAATCTCCATTCTGTGCAAGGGCACAAATAGTTTTGAAAAATCTCCGTACAGAATGGAGATTAATTGGCATATGCGTAGCACCGCCATACAAATAGTTGATAGCGTGATTTTTTACGCTATTCTCCATTAAATGTCCTCACGATATAGCTCCCATACTGCTGATAGGTGCCACCCTAAATAAAACTTTGCCCACTATGTCGCGCTCGTCTATAAAGCCTATTTGAGAGCTTCGGCTGTCATTAGATGCTTGCCTGTTGTCACCCATAATAAAAACTTTGCCCTCAGGTACTGTCAAGGGGTATGTGTTATCCCCCGAAAAATTCGTAGTTGAGCCAAGGTATGGCTCGTCTAGCACAACGCCGTTCACGCTTACCTCGCCTGTGCTTGCATTTATATCAACCGTATCGCCACCAAGCGCTATAACGCGCTTTACAAGTGGGTTACCAAAGCTTATTAGTGAATCAGTTATTATAACATCGCTGTGTTTTGGCGTATAGCCTATTATTTGCACAATTGCCCTGTCACCTGGCTGTAGTGTTTGCTGCATTGAAATGCCCGACACACTTGAAAAATTGAACAAAAACATCAAAATCAAAATTGTAATTACAAGTGTAAACACAACAACTGTCTCAAACCATTCAAAAACCTCGCTGTGTTTTGTTTCTTTTTGTGGCATTTATGGCTCTCCCCTCTCATGCAAACATGAATAATTATAAAACTCCATGTTAATTACATACATTTTCATTATAACACAAAAAATAAAAAGGGGCAATAAAATTGCCCCTTTTGTTTAGTATATTCTTATTTAAGTTGTTGTTTAACTTTAGCAGCTTTACCTGTTCTGCTACGTAGATAAAACAGTTTAGCACGACGTACGCGACCTTTGCGCACAACCTCTACTTTTTCAACAAATGGGGAGTTAATTGGGAACACACGCTCAACACCAACGCCGTAAGATGTTCTTCTTACTGTGAATGTCTCTTGAACACCACCGTGTTTTTTTGCGATAACAGTACCCTCAAAAGCTTGAATTCTTTCACGCTCGCCCTCTTTGATACGAACTGATACTTTAACAGTATCACCTACGTTAAATTGAGGTTTTTCTTCTTTAATCATGCCCTCTGTGATAATTTTCATTGCGTCCATTATAATATCCTCCAAATTTTCTAGACATTCATACTCGGTAAATAAACACCGACAGAGGACTGCCCGTTTAATGCTTTGCCATTAACCCCACTGTTTGGTAAGTGGTCATTTATAGCGCTTAAGTATTTTACCACAAAATAAGAAAAAATGCAAGTATTATATTAAAATTGTTTGCAGTTTTTTATAAAACCACAATATATGCTAAATAACTTATTTTTTAGCGATAATTCAAGCTATACGAAAAAAAACTTCAAACAGGTTTAAAATTCATGTAAAATATTTGCTTTTTTTCATAAACAATTATATAATGAAAGTAAGATACATACAATTTTAAATTCACAACATGTGCAAAGGGGTGTATGTTTTGAACCAATTAAGTTTTATACAAACTAAGAGTGGGCACTGCAAAGGTTGCAACAAATGTATTTTTGTTTGCCCTACAAGTGCTAATGAATCCCTGTTCGAAGAAGATGAGGGTAAAGTTTTTATAAAAGATGGCTACTGCATTTCTTGTGGTGAGTGCCTTTCTATTTGCGACCATAATGCTAGAGATTATTTTGACGATACACATCAGTTTTTCGATGATTTAAAACGCGGAGAACAAATTTCGGTAGTAATTGCACCCGCCGCACGCTTTAACCTTGAAGACACCATGAAAGCAATAAGCTACTTAAAAAGCATGGGTGTAAACAAGGTTTATGACGTTTCTTTCGGCGCTGATATTTGCACATGGGCACATGTTAAACTTGTTAAAGAATACAATATAAAAACATTTATAGCACAACCGTGCCCTGTTGTTGTAAGTTATATTGAAAAATACCGCCCTGCACTTATAAACAAATTATCCCCTATTCAAAGCCCTGTTGCATGTCTTAGTATTTTTTTAAAAAAATATCTTGGTATTAAGGACAAAATAGCTTTTTTATCGCCATGTATCGGCAAAAAACGAGAGTGTAACAACCTTTATACAGATGAATCTATACATTATAATGTAACATTTGATAAATTTACAGAGTATTTAAAGCGAAATAATATAAATTTAAACATGTACAAGCAAACAAATTTTGACAACGCACACGGTTCAATAGGCTTTGCATTCCCACGCCCGGGTGGTTTAAGCGAAAATATTAAATACAATTTGGGCGAAGACGTTTGGATAAAGCAAATTGAGGGTATAAAAAATATAAGCGATTATCTTGATGAATACATACAAGATATAAAAGCAGGTAAGCCTGTACCGCTAATAATTGATGCATTAAACTGCATACACGGCTGTAATTTGGGCACAGGAACAAATAAAAAGGCAAACCAAAATGAAATTGACTACCTAACAAACAATACAAAGGCAACAGTAACAAGAGAACACACACATAAATTGATGAACTATTTTAACAGCAAACTTAACTTGCTTGATTTTGGCAGGCACTATAAAGACAGAAGCTTTGATTACAAAAAGAGGGCTGATGTTGATATAGAAGGCGCCTTTATTACACTTGGAAAAGTAACGGCAGAAGACAGGCAAATAAACTGTTTTTGTTGTGGTTATGGCAATTGTTATGATTTTGCATATGATTTGGCAACCGGACACAATGACAAAAACAATTGCAGACACTACCTATTAAATAAATTTAAAAAGATGAGCTTGCACGATGATTTAACCGGCCTTTTTAATAGAAATTGTTTTAATTTAGAAGCAAAGAAATTTTTCAGCGAACATCCCGGTTTTGTTGCAATTATTTTTGCCGACATAAATGGGCTTAAAGATGCAAACGACATTTTTGGGCACGCCTATGGCGACACTCTTATCACAACATGTGCAAACATATGCAAAAAGGCATTTCAAAAAGGTGTTTATAGGCTTGGCGGAGACGAATTTGTTATTCTTTGCAGCGACTGCAACGAACAACAGTTTTATGCAACATACGAAACTTTAAAAGATCTTTTTAGCCTTGAAAAAGAGCTTAAAGTATCTTTAGGTTACGCAATAAGCACAAGTGCGCAAGATTTTTCCGATAAAATAGAAGAGGCAGACAAAAACATGTACACAGCAAAACAAAACTTTTACAGTAACATGAGAAGAGAAGACAGAAGAAACAGAAGATCATCAAAATTTTATTAAATCATACCTATACTATATACTGAACTCAAAAAAACATTAAAACAATACTTTTGTTAATTTTTTATTACCACACTTTACATATTAATAAAGTTGTTTTATAATAACAATGAAAATAGTTAAATTTTTTTAAATTACACAAAATATACCACACAATACAAAGGGAGCAAAAATGGGAACAACAAACGCTTACATAGACATAAATTTAGGTGTGGCAAACACCGCAAAATTCCATTTAGATATGAAAAAATTACAATTTAATAAACTTTGCATGACAAGCGTTATAAATGCAGATTTATCAATTGCTGCATATGGTGAAGACATTTATTATGCCGGTTGCAGAGACGTTTTGAGAAATGCGCAAGCAACTTTAGAGCAGCTTAACTTAAACACAATTATTTACCTATACAGTTATAATTATAACAGCTTTGTTCTAGCCGCAGGCGACAATATGTCAAAAGAGGATTTTTTGGCTATTATGAAACAATTTTACAAACAGTTTGAGTCTGCTTCTTCTGCACAAGTTGAGGTTAGTGCTGTGTCACGTTTTGTGGTTGTTTTGCAAGAAGACCGCTTAATTGAACGTGCACTTCACGCGTTTTTAAAAGCTAAAGATTCACAAGAAAATTTTATATTAACACCCGATGAATTTGATGTTGCAAGCCTTGTTAAAAATGACGCTCAAACACTCGATTTGATTAACTTTGCAATTGAAAGAGGGCAAGTTGTACCTTATTACCAAGGTATACGCAACAACAAAACGGGCAAAATAGATAAATATGAGGCGTTAATGCGAATAATTGATGCTGATGGCAAAGTTTATACACCTTGGCATTTTTTAGATATTGCAAAAAAATACAGTATTTATAACCGTTTGAGCCAGGTTATGATTAAAAGAGTTTTAAATGAATTTAGCAAGCGCGAGGAATCTTTATCCATTAATATTTCGGCTTATGACATCTCACGCGAGAGTTTCAAAAAATGGTTTTACAGAAAGCTTGAAAGCTACCCAAATGCAAAACGCCTTGTAATTGAATTTGTGGAAACAGAGAACTACCAAGACGAGATGCTCTTTGATTTTATTGAAAAAGTTCGCAGTTACGGTTGCCGCATTTCCGTAGATGATTTTGGCTCAGGCTATGCAACTTACACTACAATTATATCACTGTCACCTTCATTTATAAAAATAGATGGCACAATTATAAAAGATATCCCCATCAATGATAAAAACATTATAATTCTGCGCTCAATTTGTTTTATGGCAGAGCTTATAGGTGCAAAAACAATTGCGGAATTTGTTGAAAATGAGGATATACAAAAAATACTAGAGCATTATAATGTGGATTATTCACAAGGGTATTTATACAGCAAGCCTGCCCCACTATCAGAACTACCTGCTGTAGAATGTGCAACTTTATAAAAAAACAGAGGTGAAAAATGAGTTACAACGCAGAGACCTTTTTGCAAGCAATGATAGAAAAACTTAGTTTACTCAATGAAGAAAAGCTTTCAAAGCACAACTTTTTAAAAGATATTTGTCAATTTTTTGATATTTCTCACGGTTTCATTTACGAGTCTAATCCTGTTGGCATTTTTTCAAAACAAGTTTACTATGAGGTTATGGCATATCAATCTTTTGATGATGAAATTGAAATGAAAAAGCTACTTGGGCTTGAGCTTTTAAGTGAGCTTTGCTCTCAAAAAGTTATACTATGTTTTGGTGATAACTCTAAAGATGCTTTAAAACAAAAGCTATCTGATATATTCAACCTTAATACATTTATTTTTATACCAATTTTAAACCAGCACTATGAGCTTGCAGGCTTTGTTGGCATTGGAGACCGCCGCAAAGCTGCAAGGCATGCAAAGGCTGATTTAGACAAATCTTGCGCACTTATTTCGCTGCTTGCAAACGAAGTAAAGCTTGAGATGTTCCAAAAAGGCATTGCAAACACAGAGGCTGCACTAAGTAACGTGCTTGACCATACGGGTATAGACATATATGTTAACGATTACTACACGCATGATATTTTATATGTAAATAAGTCAATGGCAAAGCCGTACGGCGGTGTTGAAAACATGATTGGCAAAAAATGTTGGGGTACTATTTTCACAGATAAAACAGAGCCTTGCACATTTTGCCCACAGCCAAAATTGCTTGATGAAAACGGTGTGCCAAACAAGACATACACATGGGACTATGAGCGGCCTTTTGATAAATCTTGGTTTAGAGTTTTGAGCTCGTCTTTCACATGGTCAGACGGTAGGCTAGCACACCTTGTTGCAAGCGTTGACATAACAGAAAATAAGCGCAACCAATTTTTAATTGAAAAACTTGCACAATACGACCATTTAACAGGGCTTGCAAACAGAAGAAGTTTGCACGATGATGTGCAACTTTTCATCAGCGATAAAACAAAATTTGGCGAAAAGTGGTACGTACTTTTTTGCGACTTAGACGGTTTTAAAAACATTAACGACACACTGTCCCACGAGGCAGGTGATGTGCTTTTAATAAATATAGCAAATGACTTGAAAAAAATTATCACAAACGATATTAAAGCATACCGCCAAGGCGGCGATGAATTTGTTGTGCTAGTAAAAGACACCGGCGATAAAGAATTTTTAATTAGCCTTATAGACAAGTTATTTATTTTATTTAGCACAAAACATAATTATAAAGGCACAAAAATGGGTTGCAGTTGCAGTATAGGTGTTGCGCATTACCCCACAGAGGCAAGCACAGCAAAAGAGATTTTCCACCTTGCAGATACAGCCATGTACTGTGTTAAAAAGGAGAGTAGAGGCACTGTGCGTTTTTGCAAAAATGGTGCGTATGTTACTACTGATGAATATTTTAAATAAAAAAATAACGTAAAACATTAGGCGGTATTTTCATGTCAAAAAAAATAAATGATGTTTTTAATATGCTACGCCGTGCACTTAACACGCTAAATTATCAGTTGATGGACCATGGTGAACGAATTGCGTACTTACTTTTAAACATGTATGAGCAAGAGGAAAATTATACAGAAGAACAACTTGTAAAAATTACATATCTTGGAATTTTCCATGATATAGGTGCATATCAAACAGAAATGCTTGATTCTCTTGTAAACAGCTCAAGTGCGTTTAATTTTGAGGTTTCAAACACACTTTCACACTCTATTTACAGCTATCTTTTTTTGAAAAAACAAGAATTTTTTGATGAGTATTTAGACTCAGTGCTTTTCCACCATTTTCCATACAACAAACTTTGTGAGACAGACTGTGTAAATAAAGAGCTTGCGGCAAGAATGTTTATTGCCGATAGACTTGACATTATGATAATAAAAGGCTATGCAAAAACACCAAGCGACGTTATAAAAATGCTTAGCAATCCTGTTTTTTCGCAAAAAGATGCACAAAAACTTATTGCTCTTGAAGAAGAAAAAGGCATTATAACACAAATGCTAAACGGGCGTTACCTTGAAAAAGTGCACAGCTTTTTAAATACTTGTGGCATACACGAGTTGCAACTGCGCTCTTTACTTTTAATGCTACCACAGGCAATTGACTTTAGAAGTGAGCACACCGTTACACACACAGCGTCAACGGTGGAAATATCTGTTGAGCTTGCAAAAAAGCTTAATTTGAGCGAGGACGAAATAGAATCTGTTTATCTTGGCTCCATGCTTCACGATATAGGTAAAATTTCTGTGTCACCAATGATACTTGAAAAAGACGGAGCACTTACGGGCACCGAGTTTAATGTTATGAAAGACCATGTTTTGCTCTCAGAGCACATATTGCGCAACTGTGTTAGTGACGAGGTTTTACAAATTGCAATAAGACACCACGAAAAACTCGACGGCACAGGTTACCCAAAAGGGATAGATAAAGAAAACCTTACAATGCCGGAAAAAATTGTTGCCGTAGCAGATATTTTAAGTGCTCTAATGGGACGTAGAAGTTACAAAGACCCATTCCCCAAAGAGCGTGTGGTATCTATAATAACAGACATGCGAGACGGGGGCAAAATTTGCAAAATTGTTGCAAATACCGCCATTGATAATTACGACGAGCTTTTAGTAATAACAGAGCGTGTAAGCGACGACATGGTGCATAAATACAAGGTATTTCAAAGTGAGGCAAGGCAACTTTATAAAAAATATATTTAACAAGAGGTTCTTATGGATATACAGGGCACACAGTCATATAAAAATATTGAAAAGTCTTTTGCAAACGAATCTAAAGCCATTATAAAATATTTAATTTATGCAGATATAGCAATTCGTGAGGGCAACACAGAGGCAGCAGAGCTTTTTAAACGAATGGCTAAAAATGAAATAGAACATGCTAAAACGTGGTTTCGATATATTCATAACACGCAAACCACAACGGCAGAAAACTTGAAACTTGCCGCAAACACAGAAAATGCCGAGTGGAAAACTATTTACCCCGAGGCCGCAATAAAAGCTAAGCAAGAGGAGCTTGATGACATTGCCGCAATGTTTGAGAAAATAGCGTCAATTGAATGCGACCATGAAAGGCGCTTTGTTGAACTTTCACTTGCACAAGAAAGTGGCGAGATAAAAGATGCTCTTCAAAGCAAAGAGAGAGAAAACTCATTCTCTTGCCTATTCTGCGGGTTATCTGCAAACCACACACAAGATACATGCCCTGTATGTGGCGCTGAAAATTCGTTTATAGCTGATTAGGGTTTTGTTGCAGTATATTGGAAGCTTGCTTACGGTAACCTATAAAAGTAAATGCTGTTTACATGTAATTTAACAAATTACTATACTATTAAACTTAACACATAATAATTTTTTTAAAATTTCACATAATTATCGGCATAGAACAATTAGGTAAGCACCTATTGTTCTATGCCTTTTTTAAAAAATTATTATAAAAAACAGGTGTTCTTTTGCGCATTTTTTCGCACACTCCCCTCCCTCACTTATTTAATTAATTGTTTAACAATATTAATTTATCGAAAAACAATAAATTTTTATTGACAAACATATCAGTTTATGATAAACTACAATTAATGAACAAGTGCACTAAATAGAAAGAAGGTAATTTATGTATAAAAACTCTTTGCTCACAAAGTTCACAAATATTCTTGTCAACTTGTTTTTTTATCTTGGCTTTATAGTAACTTTAGCAGTGCCACTTTGGGCGCCCATGTTTTACAAATTTGTAGAGCTCGAAGCAGTGTATCATAATTACATGACATTTATGCTGTTGTTTTCAGGTGCTTGCGCTGTTTTTATAATTTACAACTTAATGTGTATTTTTAAAACTTTTAAAAAAGACCCATTTGTGCCGGAAAATATCAAATATTTATTTAACATGGCTATAATGTGCCTTATAATTTTTGCAATATACACAATAAAAATTATTTTCATTCCAACGCTTGCAACTGTAATTATTATAGCTGTTTTCTTTATGGCAGGGCTTTTTTGCCTTACTATTAAAGATTTGTTTGCCAAAGCAGTTGAATATAAGCAAGACACCGATATGACAATTTAGGGGGATAAAATGGGTATAAATATAAACTTAGATGTCATGATGGCAAAGCGTAAAATAGGGCTTGCCGAGCTTGCAGAAAAAATTGAATTAACACAGGCAAATTTATCTATTTTAAAAAACAACAAAGCAAAGGCTATACGCTTTTCTACACTTGAAAAGCTTTGTGATGCACTTGAGTGCCAACCGGGTGATATTATTGAATATAAACCAAAATAAATATATAACATTATTAACTAAATAACAATTAGGGAGGTTTAAGATAGAACCTTAACAAAGTGTACTATCGAAAATTAAAATGGAAAAACTTAATAATTATAACAGAGAGGTACGCAGAATTTATATATTCTCGTTACTCTCAGGTTTTCTGTGCGCATTTTTAACTTTTGAATCATTTATTGGGCTTGGTTTAAGCGTATATGCACTATTAAACAGTGTTCTGCTTTACTTATTTTTAAAAGATAGCAGTGCAATAAAAAACAAACGAGCTTTCTTCTGGCTAATTCCAATTGTGCTAATCGCATTCTCATATGTTATAAGAGCAAACAGAATGTTCTCTGTTTTCAACTACTTTGTCATGTGGCTTTTGTTTTGCACAATGTTTCTAGATTTACAAAATAAACTTAACATTTTCAGCGGTGGATTCGGCTTTTTATGGCGCAGTTTAGTGCGTTTATTTAGCCCCCTTGCTTATTTTGACAGACCTTTCACAAATTGTAAAACGCTTTTTTCCTTTAAGAGTGAAAAGTCATCATACATAGCAAAAATTATACTTGGCTTGTCTATTTGCATACCACTTGCAGTTTTTGTATTATTTCTCCTCAGCAGTGCAGACATGGTTTTCTCTCTATTACTCAGCAATTTTTTCAATAATTTTGATGACATACAGCTTGATGAGTTTTTATCAAGAGTAATTTTATCACTTATTATCGCAATTTATTTCTTTTGCCAACTCTTTGTTTTATTAATACCAAAAAAAGAACGAGTATTGCAAACAGGTTTTCAGCAAGTTAATGGTTGCATGTATAATACTCCTCAAAGTAGCATAAATGTAAATGGGTTTAATAATACGACCACTGCATTGGGCACTCAATTAAACCATAATACAACTGCAAACTCGGCGGAATACATCCCAATTACACAGCCTTGTGCACCAAATGTGGTTCAAGCAGAAAACAGCACATATACCATGCAACAAAACGGCAATAATTTGCAATATATGCCTTTTCAAGCTGCTAATGTAGGCGTAAATAATACACCACAAAAAGCAAAGCGTGATGAACCAAATGAACTTATAATCTTTTTAATGGTAAACTGCTTACTGTTTGTAATTTACTTGTTTTTCGCCGTTATCCAAATAAATTATTTGTTCATGGGTAGCACTTTGCCTGAGGGTTTTACATACAGCGAATACGCTAGACAAGGTTTTTTTGAGCTTTTAACTCTTACATTTATTAACATAGGTGTTATGCTCTTAACTGTAAACATGGGCAAAAAACGCATATATGAAAAGAAGGTTTTTGGCAGCACTATCTTAAAATTTGTTATGCTCGGCTTAAGTGTT
Source organism: uncultured Bacteroides sp. (assembly GCA_964371675.1). GTDB lineage: Bacteria > Bacillota > Clostridia > Oscillospirales > Ruminococcaceae > Ruthenibacterium. The sequence continues at coordinate 22,595 of CAYJNL010000022.1, forward strand.
TTAACTATGGGGTTACTAGTTTCATCTTTTTATAAAATGACACTATATTCAAACGCATACGGTTTAACACGTCTTCGTGTGCTTGTCATGATATTTTTATGCTTTGAGGCAATTGGTTTAGTTGTTACAATGTTATTTATAGCAAAACCTACTATTAAAATTATAGCTGCATACACATTTATTTGTCTTGCATTTTACACTAGTGTCAATCTTATAAATATAGATGGTATTATTGCAAAAAACCACCTTGAAATATACAGCGAAACCGGTGATATTGACCGCAACTACTTATCATCTTTATCGGCAGATGCACACACTTATATGCTTGAGTTTAAAAATTTAGGTGCACTTGAAAGCGATGATATAGATTTTTACAGTGAAATATATCTTGTGAAAAACTGGCCGGATTACAGCACAGATACTTTAAGCTGGAAAAGTTACTGCGTACCGCTTTATAAACTTTATAATGTTGATAAGTAGATTTTAAACATAAAATACAAGAGCTTCGTGCCTCTTGTATTTTATGCAATAATCATTGATATAACAATCTTAATGGAACTACCCACTCTAAAAAACAGCCATTATTAGAGGCACTCCACTTTTAATTTTACTCAAAAATACTTTGTTCTTTCAAAATATTTTTCCTTTGTTTTATTAGTTTCAATAAACCATATAAAAGCAGTGCCGTAAACAGGCAGTTAAACACACCAATTATTAAATTTGACGGTGTACCACCTGATATAAAAAACAATAAAACGTTCATGCCTCCTGTTGCAACTGTAAAAAACATACAGATTAAAAGTACTATTAACATTCTGTTAAGCTGTTTTATTACATTTGCATTAGAATTGTTTAACTCAAATGTGCCCTTTGCCTTTTCTTTTCTAAAATACACCCAATTTCGCTTCACGTTACCTATATACTCTGCACCCGTCTGCTCAACAAAACGTATGTATTTGTCGCTTTCAAGAGAGGTGTACGGTTTTTCAAGCAGCTCCAAGCGCACTATGTATTTATTTTCATTTGTCTCTTCAAAAATGTAGGTTAAGAGCCCAACACTAACAAGAGCATAGCCTTTTGCCGCCATTTCATTTAGCCATTTTTCCTCTTTGTCATAGTCCCAAATCCAAAAAAGTTTATGTGCTTTCTTTCTCATTTTCCATACCTCCCAATAATTTTTCGCCGTTTTCAAGTAGCTCTTTAAGCCTTTTAATCTCGGTTAATAGAGCTTGTTTGCCCTCATTAGTTATTAAATACTCTTTTTTCCTGCTGTTTCTCTCCTCTTCAAGCGCAATTATCCAGTCTTTTTCAAGCATTGTATTAATTGCACCATATAACGTGCCTGCGGCAAGTTTTACCCTACCGCTTGAAAGTTGTTCTACATTTTGCATTATCCCATAACCGTGCAAGGGCTTTAAAAGTGAGAGCAAAATGTAATATACCGCCTCTGTTAAGGCGCCGTTTGCTTGTTGCATGTTCTCCTCCTATATCGCTTTACAGTATATCGACAGCCGATATACTGATTATATCGGACACCGACATAATTGTCAATAGGTAATTGCAAAAAATTTAGCTTTTAAATGCTATATCAATTTATTTGTGACTATACACCCAAGTGTAGATATACAATTTGACGTAAAAACGCAAAATTCTTTAGCAAAACATCCAAAATTTTATATATTTGTTAAAAAAACATTGACAGTTATCGCTTTATTGATATATAATATCATTAAAGAATAAGTTTAATTTTAAAAATTAACTTACCTATTAACAGCATTTTTCCTCTTACATAAGAGTTAAAATACGAAAATAAATTTTGGAGGTATTATTATGAGAAGCTTTACAACATTTGATTTGCAGTACGCACACAGATTTTATGGCTTTAAAGGCGAAGCGCAGTACTTACACGGGCACACAGGTATACTAACTATCGAAGTTGAAGACACTATAAATGACGGCGTTAACATGGTTTTCCCATGTAATGAGATTCAAAAAACAGCTTGGGATTTGCTTAAAAACTTTGACCATTCACTAATACTGCGCGAAGACGACCCACTGCTTCCCGCAATACTGAAAGTGTATGAAGATACAGGCATAAAAGACGGCACACCGCAAAACACAATGAAAGGCGAGGCATTTAAAACAGAGCTTGCAACAGCCTACCCCGATTGCCGTTTAGTTGTAACAAAAGAAACAATGACTGTTGAGGGCATGATTAAAATAGTGTACTCCCTACTTAAAGATAAGCTCAACATAGCAAAAATTACATTTACAAGCGGTGTTAATGCAGCATCGGCTGAGTTTGAAACTAAGAATGATATAGATCGCTGTCCGCTATGTGGTATTGCTTTAAATGAGCATGGTGTTTGCCCAAAATGCGGGTATAAAAAATAGTAACATAAATATGAGCTGTGGCGGAGTTTACAACTTCGTCACAGCCCATTTTTTTTGCTATTTATTCAAAATAATTTAAACTTTTACAGGGCAAAAATCTATAGCATCTGCGCTTACAAGCTTGTAGTCAATACCGTCTACATTCCCCTGCACCGCGCTGTAAATTGATGCGCCGTGCAAATGCCCGTAATAACACCGTTTAATCTCAAATTCGTGCATAATATCAATCATTTCTTTGCTCACAGCAAGCTTACTCTGCGGTGGGTAATGCAAAAATACCACCTTTTCTTTTGCATTTTCACGCTGTGCTTGCTCAAGTGAGGCTCTTAATCTGCCCATCTCACGTTTTATAATTTTATCGCCTTGCTCACCCTGTTCAAAAAGCCAGCTACGTGTGCCACAAATTGCAATGCCCTCTTTAGCAAAACAATTGTTGTGCAAAATTTTTAGAGAGTTGAAATCGTTCGCCTCAAAAAAATCATCAATTTTTTTCTTTGTTTGCCACCAATAGTCATGGTTTCCTTTTATTAAAATTTTTTCACCCGGCAAACTTTGCAAAAAGGCAAAGTCATTAAATGTGTCTTCAAGTTTCATGCCCCACGAAATATCGCCCACTATTACAACAGTGTCGCCATTTTCTACGTTCTTACGCCAGTTTTCTTCTATTTTTTGCGTGTAATTTTCCCACCCTTTAAAAATATCCATGGGCTTTTGCACGCCCAGTGACAAATGCAAGTCTCCTATTGTAAAAACAGCCATTAGTCCTCCGTCAAAAAATTTTGTAATATACCTATTTGTTTTTTCTTAAAAATGTAGATATCGACGTAGTTCCAACAAAGCCCAGCATTGCAAAAATCAACCCTATATCCAGATAAAATGATTGGCGCATCATTAGTGAGTATAAAATAATTATTAAAATAATTTTACTGCAAACAAGCGATAAGCCGAGTAATCTATCCCACAGCGACGGGCCTATTATTACCCTAATAGCGCTAATTATTGTTGCGAAAGCAAGCACATATATAACAATTTGCAAAAACATTATATCACTCCGTCACATTTCATTTTGTTTTTCTTCGCAGCTCATACTTTTTTGCATATCGAGCATAAAAGGCTCAAAATCACTTATGGGAGATTTCGTATCATCTTTGTGCAGACAAAGAATTGTTAGCATATCGCCTTTTTTGTCCACAGTAATCGTACCAGGCGTCAATGTCACTGAATTTGCAATTATGTTTTGCAAAAATTCATTTTCTATTTTTTCATCTATCTTAACTTTTACAAAAGACGGGTGCACCTTACCAGTTAATATGTAATAAGTGGCGCGAAAACCTGACATATATACAGAGTAGAACATGAACAAAATATACTTAATTGCTTTCAGCGGTGGCATTGCAAACTCTACTGCATAGTCAATTTCAAGCAATTTACCTGAAATATAAACACTAAGCGCACATAATATCACACTGAGGGCTAAACTCATGGGAGTAAAGCTTTCATTCACAAAAAGCCATAGTAGTGTAAATATTGCTATTACAACTACTTTGTTTTTAATGTTGTACATAACCAAGTCCCCCTCTTTGTGCTATTTATAAAATCAAGCTAGGCCTCGCAGGTGTAATTTGTATATAATCAAGTCATTTTTGCAACATTCATCATAATAGCACACTCTATACGCTTTTTGAAAAGCTCACAGCCGTACTCATAAATGCCGTTTATGTCCCCTGTTGCATGGTATGCGTTGGCAGCACAACCACCCGAGCAATACATGTTTGCCCAACATTCAATGCACTCTTCTTTGGCAAATACATTGCTCTCCTTAAATTTTTGTCTTGCATTTTCGTTCGTTACACCTTGCCATATATCACCCAGTTTAAACTCTTTGTCGCCCACAAATTGGTGACATGGATATAGCTCACCCCACGGTGTAACAGCCATGTACTCTGTGCCGCTACCGCAGCCGTTTATTCTCTTGTACACACATGGCCCGTGCTTCAAGTCAAGCATGTAGTGGTAAAATTCAAACGGTTTACCGTCCTTTTCTCTTTCAAGCATCTCAATTGCCAGCTTTTCATATTCACTTTTTAAAATAGGCAAATCTGCTTTAGTAAGCGCCGCACTATCACTATCATCACATACAACAGGTTCCATGCTGAGCTGTGTAAAGCCTAAGTCAGCCATGTGCAAAACATCTGTTACAAAATCTGTGTTTGCACTCGTGAATGTTCCACGCATGTAATATCCTTTGTCGCCGCGTCTTTTCACAAATTCTTTAAATTTAGGTACAATTTTGTCGTAACTGCCTTTGCCTTGCAAATCTTTGCGCAAGTTGTCGTGCACACTCTTGCGCCCGTCTAAAGACAGCACCACGTTGTGCATGTGCTTATTTGAAAAATCTATCACATCATCATCAATAAGCACACCATTAGTAGTTAGTGTGAACCTAAAATTTTTACCTTTTTCTTTTTCAATTTCTCTTGCATACTCTACAAGCCTTTTTACTACTTGCCAGTTTACAAGTGGCTCTCCACCGAAAAAGTCAACCTCTAGGTTTTTGCGGTTGCCGGAGTTTTCTATTAAAAAATCAAGTGCTCTTTTGCCTACTTCGAACGGCATAAGTGCATCTTCACCGTTAAAATTGCCTTGCGCCGCAAAACAATAAGAGCAATTTAAGTTACACGTGTGTGCCACGTGTAGACATAGTGCTTTTACAACGTTACTACTGCTTATTTTACAACTCGCCGCACTATCACATTCATTGCTTGTAAAAAGTTTTTTTGCATCTATCAGGCTCTCTATGTCCTCAAAAATCTCTGCTAAATCCTTTTGTGTAAGCTCATATTTATTGCTGTTTTCCGCAAGCATTTTTTGCGATATTTCATCTTTACCGCATTTTTCATACATTTCAATTATATCGTAAACAGCGTCGTCCACTACGTGGACAGCGCCGCTATAAGTATCTAACACTATGTTGTAGTTGTTTAATTTATATTGGTGTATCATGCAAAACCCCGTTAATTTATTTTTTAAAACTGAAAAAGCCGCCTTTTTTAGGCGGCATGAGCATTAGTTTAAATTACTCTTTCTCACATGGTTGGTTTGCAACGCCGCAAGATGTTTTGCAAGCTGATTGACAAGATGTTTGACACTCGCCACAACCACCGTCTTTTTTGCTCTCGTTTAAATCGCGAGTTTCAATTGTTTTAATTCTTTGCATTTTAGTTCTCCGTTTCAAATTTTCATGCGTTTTTATTCTATATATAAATTTTAAATCAAGTGCAGTGATTTGTCAAGTGTTTCAAGCCACAAACTACGACATATCCTCGCTGCGGCGCTTAACTGTCAAGTGGAAGTTCTCCACTTCACGCGTGTACTCCTCATTCATGAAACTAGAGGTTATCATAAAATCGGCACTAGCCTTATTTGTGGCAATAGGTATATCGTACACAAGTGCAATGCGAAGTAGCGCCTTAATATCGGGGTCATGCGGCTGTGCGCAAAGTGGGTCTGAGAAAAACACTATAAAATCAATGCTGCCCTCAACTATTTTTGCGCCTATTTGCTGGTCTCCGCCAAGTGGGCCGCTGTTGTATGCGCGCACGGGCATACCCGTGTGCTGTGCTATTAGTGTTGCTGTTGTGCCTGTACCGCACAAAAAGTGTTGCTGTAAAATTTCTTTGTTAAGCTTGCACCACTCAAGCATATCTGTTTTTTTGCCGTCATGCGCTATAAGTGCAATGTTTTTTTGTTTGCCAAGCGTTAAAGTTACAAATTCTTTATCCATAATTATCTCCGTTTATTTATTTTTCGTTTATATCTTCTGTTATAAAATCTTTTAGTTTCTCCAGTGTTTCATCGTTGTCGTCGTATATGCGCAGTTGCACAGGCTTTGTTAAATCAAGGCTGAAAATACCCATTATAGAGCGTGCATCCATTATTCTAAAGCCACTTATAAATTCAAAATCACCCGAAAGCCCGCTCAATGTACGCACGAATTTTTGCACACCTGAGCTTTTTTGAGTAAACTGAACGTAAACATCTCTCATATTGTTTCCTCTCTTTCTCATTTCAGTATACCATTATTATACAGATGCGTAAAGTAATATTTATGCGCTTGTTTGTAAAAAGATTAGAAAATTTACTTTAAATTTTGACACAAGGTATAAGTTTTTGATAAAATAATATTATAAACAACTTTTTTGAGACAACATAAAACGGAGCTTTGTATGGAAACAATTAAAATAAATAAAAAAATAAGCCTTGAGGGCACACTGCGTGAAAATTTCCCCGATATTAAAACAGGGCAATTTCACAAATATTTGCGTGAGAACAAGATAAAAGTAAACAGAAAAAAGGTAAAACTCACACAAATTTTAAACATTGGCGATGTTGTTGAGTTTTACGCACCGCAAAGTTATTATGACCAAAGACAGCTACCACTTTTTATGAGTGCAAAGCCCCTATTTGAGGCTATTTATGAGGACAAAAATATTATTATAGCAAACAAACCTGCCGGTACTATTTCTATAGATGAAAAAGGCAAAACGACAGATACTTTTATTAACAGGGCACTACTTTACCTTACAAACAAAAACGAGTGGAATATCGAAAACAACGATTTTACGCCATGTTTGTGCCATAGGCTTGACACAGGGACGAGTGGTGCTGTTATAATTGCAAAAAATGTGCAGAGTTTTGAGAGCTTAACCGATGCAATTAAGGAGCATAAAATAACAAAAAAATACACCTGCATTGCTGTTGGCACTCCCAAAATTAAGCAAGCAACTTTAACTGCATATTTAACAAAAGACAGCAAAACTGCATTTGCACACGTGAGCGACACACCTAAAAAAGGCACAAAGCAGATAATTACAAAGTACAAGGTTATAAACAGCAAAAAACCATTTTCACTGCTAGAAATAGAGCTTGTAACAGGGCGTACACATCAAATAAGGGCGCATTTAAGCTATTTAGAGCACCCAATTTTAGGCGATAGCAAATACGGCATTAACAAGCTTAACAGAGCGCACAAACTTAAATACCAACTGCTGTGTGCCCGAAGTGTAGAGTTTTCACAAAAGCTTAAAGCACCATGTGAATATTTATCGGGCAAATGCTTTGAGGTGCCCGCCCCTTGGTTTGAAGATAAATTTTTATATGGCAGTTTGTAGTTTAGTTCACATTTTAATATAAAAAACGGGTTATATAAATGCACTTAGCGCATTATATAACCCGTAAGCATTTTACCCAACAGGGATATCAGCCTGCGGCAGAACAATATTTGCATATTTGTCTTTTTTGCCCTTAATTGTAAGCGAAATTGCCATTGAAACAGGCCCCACACGCCCAATCAGCATTGTTACCATTGTTGCAATTTGTGCAATTGGCGACATTGCCACTGTTACACCTACCGACAATCCAACTGTTGCAAATGCCGAGACCGCCTCGAAAGCGTGGTCAATTGCAGCAAAACTAATCTCTGTGTTAAAATATAGCATAATTGACGAAAATGCAACAGCAATTAGCGACAACATAAATATAGTAAGCGACCTATATACAATTTTTTGGCTTATACGTCTTCCGAATGCACTCGCCTCGCTTTTACCGTGAATAACGCTAAGCACCGCTACAAGCAGTACTGAAATAGTTGTAACTTTAATACCACCGCCTGTACCGCCCGGTGCCGCACCAATAAACATCAGAATTATCATAAAAAGTTTTGTTATGCTTTGTGTGCTTGCAAGGTCAACGCTGTTAAATCCTGCCGTACGCGTTGTTACCGATTGAAAAAGTGAGTTTGAAATTTTATCAAAAACACTTAGCGATCCCAGTGTTGAGGGGTTATTCCACTCAATTACCGCAAAGCCTACCATACCAACAATAATAAGACTAACTGTCATTAAAAGCACTAGTTTTGTATGCAGCCGCAAATGGTGTGTTTTTCTGTAAGACATAATGTCTTGCCAGACAAGAAAACCAAGACCACCACTTATAATTAATGCACCAATTACAAAAAGCACATAAGGATTGCTTGCAAACGGTGTAACACTGCTGTATTCACCCATAAAACCGAAAATATCAAACCCTGCATTACAAAATGCTGAAATTGATGTAAATATTGAAAGAAAGATGCCTTTTGCACCAAACTGCGGTACAAACACAAAGCTAAGCAATATAGCACCTATTAGCTCGCACGAGAACGCCACACCCATTACTACACGCAGTAGCCGCTTTGCTTTACTTGAGTCTGACAAGTTTATTGACTCACTGGCAAGCTGCATACTTTTAAAACCGAACCTGCGCCCCATGAACATATGAAAAAAAGTAGCAAGCGTTAAAAGCCCAAGCCCACCTATTTGAATTAACATTAAAATGACAATTTGCCCAAACATAGAAAACTGTATAAATGTGTCGAACACAATAAGCCCCGTAACGCATGTGGCACTTGTTGCCGTAAACATTGCACTTAAAAAATCAGCAGACTGTCCGTCTTTAGATGCTATTGGTAGCATAAGCAGCAGTGTGCCCACTATAATTACAGCAAGAAAGCTGTAAACTATTAAAGTTGTTGGGTTAGCTCTTTTATGTGAGCGCGTTGTCTTGAAAATTGTCGGTAAAGATTGTTGCTTCATAAAAATTTATCCTTTCATGAATAGCACATTTCATGTTGCTGTTTTGTGCTAACATGTTATTTGGTCAGAATTTTAAAGTTGCCCTTTTATTTTGTTTTGTTGGTACTACCGTTTATTGTGAATCTTTTTGTATATTTAACGCCTTGTTACGTTACAAATCTTAAATTATATAAAGTAGCATTTCGCCTTTGTGCTTTGTCATACAAAAAACGCTCAAATTCACATTATTTATATAGTGTTAACCGCCCCGTTAATTTAAAACGCGGGACGGTGTATGCACTACCTAAAAACCAAGTTTTTCGTTTACTATTATAACGTTAATTCTATCAACATTGCGCTGTTTACGCTGAACCACATATGTGCAGCAAATACGCGCCGGCGAGTTGCAGTTTTCACACTTACCGGTTTTAGCACATGGTGTTTCACAGCTTAGACGCTGTGCATTTTTGGGCGCTGTGTGGTTTCTTATGCGCTCAAAAGCAGCACTTTCATTTTCTACAATTTTATTAACCCCTGCAATTATATACACCTTTTCAGGCCCATAGCTAATTGCTGCCACTCTGTTTGAATTGCCGTCAACATTAACAAGTGCACCATCTTGCGTTATGGCGTTTGTGCTTGTAATATAAGCATCTGCCGTAAATGCCGCTTTGAATATTTTTATTATATCTTCCCTACATAGACCCTCTTCAAATCTATCAAGAAAGTTGTATTTACCACTGCGCAGTGCATTAATTACACCACATTCATCTAATGTTACACTGCCACCCGTTGTAACTGTGTCTCCATCATTTAATAGAGAGTCAAGCAGTGAAAGAGCTTCTTCTTTATTTTCAACATAGTAAGGTTTTATACAGTTTTTTTCAAGTGCTTTCATAGTTATTGCAATTTTTTCGTCAATGTTTTTATCCATAAGTTACACCTCATTTTTATTGTTTATTGCCTTTAAAATCTTCTACTATTTCAATTTCATTCGTTGTGTCGCTTATAATAAAGCGCGGTCTGCGTTTTGTCTCACTGTAAATTTTGCCAATGTACTCCCCTATTATGCCAATGCTGAAAAGCTGTACACCACCCATAAAGTACACTGCTATAATCATGCTTGTCCACCCAGAGACCGTGTAACCAAAAAACCTAGTAAAAACAGTTGCCAATATTGCAAATATACTGCAAAAAGAAACAAGTAACCCGAGATTTGTAATTAATCTTAAAGGTTTTAACGATAAGCTTGTAATGCCGTCAAATGCAAAAGAAATCATTTTTGCTAGTGGGTAATGGCTCTGTCCTGCTATGCGCTCTTGCCTTTTATAATAAACACTGCTATAAGAAAAGCCCACAAGCGGCACAAGCCCACGCAAAAACAGGTTAACCTCTTTAAAGCTTCTAAGCCCTTTTAATGCACGTTTGCTTAAAAGCCTGTAATCTGCATGGTTAAATACTATATCAGCACCGAGCATTCTCATTACTTTGTAAAAGCCCTCTGCCGTTGTCTTTTTAAAAAAAGTATCGGTTTCTCTGTTGTCTCGCACACCATAAACCACGTCAATACCCTTGCTGTATTCGTTTAGCATGTCGTCCATAACATTTATGTCATCTTGCCCGTCACAATCAATACTTATTGTAACATCAGCATATTCATATGCTGTCATGAGCCCACCAAGTAGTGCGTTTTGGTGCCCTCTGTTTCGCGAGAGTGACACTCCTTTGAAATACTCACTCTCTTGTGACAGCTTTTCAATTATTTCCCACGTGTTATCTTTAGAACCATCGTTTACAAACAATATTCTGCTTTTGTCATCTATTTTATCATTATTTATAAGACCGGTAAGCTTTTCCAAAAACAAATCTTTTGTTATAGGTAAGACTTCTTGTTCATTATAACACGGTATTACGATGTATAAAATGGGTTTTCCCTTTAACATAGCAGATAACTCCCTCTGTTTTTTTTAAAATCACTCCCCATTAAAACTATCTTTTGTTAGTTATAATGCGAGTGACTGCGTACAAAAATATTTAGCACAAAACTCGTTTTCAGCCAAATTTCCATGCAAAATATTATATCATACAACAGCTATTTTGTAAAACATTTTGTTTTTCGCTTGTATTTTTATATAGCGAAAAAACTGCTTATTTGTTACTATTAGTTATGCACTCTCCCGTTTTGGCAAGCTAATTCATAAATATACAAAAAACAATAAAATGTATGTTGTAAAAAAGTTAAAAATTAGTTATAATTATACTTGTATAAGATAACTTAAGACTTCAAGCTAACAACATATGAAACAAAAAAATTACAATTGACTAAATAATTGTTAAACTAACGGAGGGCTATATGGCTGAATTAATACTTGTTGTGGATTTTGGTGGGCAATATAACCAACTTATTGCGCGCCGAGTAAGAGAAAATAATGTGTACAGTGAAATTGTACCGTACACAAAGGCATTAAAGGCAATTGAGGAGAAAAAACCAAAGGGAATAATTTTAACAGGCGGCCCTAACAGTGTTTATTTGCCGGATTCCGCCATTATTGACAAAGCTGTTTTTGAAACCGGAACACCTGTTCTTGGAATATGTTACGGCGCACAGCTTATGATGCACCTACTTGGCGGCAAAGTTGGCAAAGCAAGCGAGAGAGAATATGGTAAAACACTTGTAAGCATTGATAAAACGTCAAAAATGTTTAATGATATAGATGAAAAAACAGTATGTTGGATGAGCCATAACGACTATATCGAAAAAACAGCCGAGGGCTTTAAGATAACAGCACACACCCAGAATTGCCCATGTGCTGCCGCAGAAAACGAGCAAAAAGGGCTGTATGCGGTGCAGTTCCACCCTGAGGTTATGCACACAGAGCAAGGCGAGCAAATGTTACATAACTTTGTATACAACGTATGCGGTTGCAAAGGCGATTGGCGAATGGACTCTTTTGTAGAAAACAGTATAATAAGCTTGCGCAAAAAAATAGGCGATGGCAAAGTACTTTGTGCATTGTCAGGTGGTGTTGACTCATCTGTTGCTGCGGTAATGCTTAGCAAGGCAATTGGCAAACAGTTAACATGTGTTTTTGTAGACCACGGCTTATTACGCAAAGATGAGGGCGACGAAGTTGAGCAAGTTTTTTCAAAAAGCGGTAAGTATGAACTTAATTTTGTACGTGTTAATGCACAAGAACGTTTTCATTCAAAGCTAAAAGGCATAAGCGAGCCTGAGCAAAAGCGCAAGATAATAGGCGAAGAATTTATCAGAGTATTTGAGGAAGAAGCAAAGAAAATAGGCTTTGTAGACTTTCTTGTACAAGGCACAATTTACCCTGATGTTGTGGAAAGTGGCGCAGGTGGAGAGAGCGCGGTAATTAAGAGCCACCACAACGTGGGTGGTTTACCGGACCACGTAGATTTTAAGGAAATAATAGAACCACTTCGCGACTTATTTAAAGACGAAGTTCGCAAGGCAGGTAGAGAGCTACTTATCCCTGATTATTTAGTAGATAGGCAACCATTCCCCGGACCAGGCCTTGCAATAAGGATAATCGGCGAAGTTACGCCAGAAAAGATAAAACTTGTGCAAGATGCCGACTATATCTATAGGCAAGAACTTGAAGAAAGTGGAGCGCATAAAAGCCTTGGACAGTACTTTGCTGCATTAACTAACATTAAGAGTGTAGGTGTTATGGGTGACGAGCGCACATATGACTATGCAGTTGCACTGCGCGCCGTAACGACAACAGACTTTATGACAGCAGAAGCGGCACGCTTACCATGGGAAGTGTTGGAGAAAGTAACCAACAGGATTGTAAATGAAGTGCCTAATGTGAATAGGGTAATTTATGACTGCACTGGTAAACCACCGGCTACTATTGAGTGGGAGTAACACCAAGAAACCTCGGAAACCCTGTAATAATCAGGGTTTTCGAGGTTTTATTTTTGCTCGTGATATTAAATTGATATTATTTGAAAATATTTATTACTATACTGCTATCAAACATACACGATGTGTCATCTAAAGTCTGTTTCAATTGGCTATACATTCTTTGGGTATTTGTGTTCAATGATTCCCAATATATTCGCTTAACAAATATATTCTCGACATACACAGCCACCAACTTTGATATAAACTCTTTTTGTTCATTTATAGTCCCGTAATTTTTTAACTCAAATAAAAAATCATAATTTCCATCGTGTTTTTTATCCCAACTTATAATAGTGTGCGTTTTATTATTTTGAGGAAAAATTGTTATAGTAGCTAATGTGAAGATATTGTTGAGCTTGCAAAACATTATAACATCAGTTACATATATTGGGGTATAACCGCCCCATTCAAAGGATATATTAATAATATTATTGTGAATAGCATTATCTAATTCTTGGTTTTTATTTGAAAAATGTTTTTTTAGATACAATAATTCTTCTTCTACTCTTGCCAAGTTTTCGCTGTAATAACATTTGAGCTTTGACTTTAAATCATCTGTTATTTTTTCACTTTTTAATATGTTGTGAAATTCTCCTAATTTATCATTTAATGTAGCGATGTACAGGCTATTGATTATGTTAAAATTTATAATCTTAGTTGATAACTGTTTTGACAATGCTCGATAATAAAATAGAAAATTTTGCCTTTCGATGTTTTCAATATATAATTCATTGTCAATTAATGAAAATATGTCATTATCATGCTCTTTACAGAAGCCATAAAAACAACTTGCCTCATTAATGCCTTGCTCTCTGTCTTGATAAGGAAAGTACACATGATTTTTTTCATTAGCAATAGCTTGCAATTTATTGCGAGAAATGCTGTGAGAAAAAATAGGTTCACTTTTGCAAGTAATATGAAAGCATTCTTTGGCTTTGTGTTTATCGAATTCTTTCTGCACATAAGTCTGTAAAACTCTGATTATTCTTTCAATTGGTATATTTATCAAAATTTTACTCCCCAATCCACTCTGGCTTATCAGGCCAATTCATTCGCCATTCATTATACTGCTCTAATGTTATCTCTCCTCTTTGGAGGGCTTTTTTTATGTTATTCCAATCAGTTAGAAAAACAGACAATCTAATATCTGTAATATAACTTTCAGTTCGTTTTTCACCTTGAATATTTGTATATTCTTGTTCGTGGAATCGAACTGAATTTTCTTTATCTAAACTTAGAAGTAGATGCATTATATCTTGTGAAATAGTAGCTTCAGATGTAGCTAAAAATTGAGGATGTACTTTTAGTGCAAATGCAAGCCTATCTATAACATCTGGTTTAGGAATTCTTGCATCAGCCTCATATTGAGCGATACGAACATCGGCAGAACCTGCTGGAAAACCGGCAGCTACTCCAAGCTCTTTCATTGTCATTCCTCTTAAATTTCGTAAGTTTCTTAGTTTTATACCTATACTCATTATATTAACACCTCAGTTTAATTTGTTTAATCTATAATAAGTATTATACACTATTTAATTTAGTTAAATCAATACAAACTAACAAAAAAATTTAGGAATAAGGAAAATAACGCTTGACATTAAACAAAATGTTTAGTATAATAATTTTGAACTAACAAACCAGTTTAAAAAACCATTATAAACGAAAGGAGCATTTTATGAAAAGCAGCAACTTCATTCACGCAAGTGAAGTAGCTGTTGATTTAGGAATTTCAGTCGCACATGCATATAAAATTGTGCGAGAGTTAAACAAAGATTTAAGCGAGCAAGGGTATCTGACAATTTCAGGTAAAGTCAGCAGGGACTACTTCAACGAAAAACTTTATGTAAAACCACGAAAGGAGGACGCAGATGTCAGCTTACAAAGACAATAAAACAGGTAAATGGTATTGCTTTTTCTATTATCGAGATTTCACAGGCACTAACAAAGGCAAAACCAAACGAGGCTTTAACACAAAAAGAGAAGCCTTAGAATGGGAACGAGAGTTTAAACAACGCAGTTCCCACGACCTTGAAATGAATTTTGCATCATTTGTCAAAGTATATGAGCAAGATTTAAAAGAGAGGATAAAACTTAATACATGGCTTACCAAAATGAGCATTATTGAAAACAAAATTTTGCCCTACTTTGGAGAGAAGAAAATTAACGAAATTAAAGCTTCTGATGTTATTGCATGGCAAAATGTTATGATGCGATATAAAACGGACAAGGGCACCAAACTTTCAGCCACTTCTCTAAAGAGTATACACAACCAGTTGTCAGCGATTTTTAACCATGGAATGCGATTTTATGACTTAAAATCCAACCCTGCAGCTAAGGTTGGAAGTATGGGCAAGAAAGAAAGTCAAAACGAAATGCCGTTTTGGACTAAAGATGAATATCTTAAATTTGCTGATGAAATGATGGATAAACCACTTTCTTTTTACGCTTTTGAGATGCTTTATTGGACAGGAATTCGTGTTGGAGAGCTACTTGCTTTGACAGCCAGTGACTTCAATTTTGTACAAAATACTGTAACTATAAACAAGTCATTTCAGCGCATTAATGGTGAAGATGTCATTACCGAACCTAAGACACCCAAAAGCAATCGAACTATTCAAATGCCGGACTTCTTAGTGGAGGAAATAAAAGAATATATGAATTCATTCTATAAGCTTAAAAAGCACGATAGATTGTTCATTATTTCAAAAAGCTATCTTCATCATGAAATGGATAGAGGTTCAAGTAAAGCAGGGCTAAAACGCATAAAAATACATAGTTTAAGGCATTCTCACGTAAGTTTGCTCATAAATATGGGGTTTTCTGCGGTTGACATAGCTAATCGTGTAGGGCATGAATCTATTGATATTACATTCAGATATGCCCACATGTTTCCATCTAAGCAGATAGAAATGGCGAATAAATTAAATGTAGAAAGGGGTGATGCAAATGTCAGCAAAAGTGATGGATAAGAAAAATAGGTGGCGAAGTAAAACAGTTGCCTTTAGGATGTCACCTGACGAAGCTTTAATGCTTGATAGATTATCGCTATTATCAGGACTATCAAAGCAAGAATATCTGATAAATCGAGTTTTACAGCTTGATATTGTGGTAGTCGGCAACCCTCGTACTTATAAAATGCTCCGTAACGAGCTTGAGAGCGTATTTAGCGAGCTTAAAAGGCTTGAGAGTATATCTTCTGAATATGATGAGCTAATCTCTCTTATAGGCTTTATAGCCGAGATACTATTTGGCTTAAAGGAGGGTGTAAATGTCAGAAACGAAAAAAATGACCATTCCTAAATCATCTGTTGGCGCAGATGAGGAACAGCCATTCGTTAATAATAACAAAAATATTATATCACAAAATTCACCATTTGACAATGTAGAAGAACTACATATTATGAATATGGATGAACTTTTTGATACAACATTTCCACCTAAAGTGCAGATAGTCGATAATCTGCTATGTGAAGGGGTGTACCTATTCGTAGGTTCACCCAAGGTTGGAAAGTCATTTTTTATGGCACAGCTTGGCTACTCCATAAGCAAGGGTGTTGATTTATGGAGATACAAAGTTCATACAGGTACAGTTTTATATCTTGCCTTAGAAGATGGTTTTTCACGACTTCAAAAGCGATTATCGACAATGTATGGCACAGACAGCACCGACAAGTTTCATTTTGCCACTCGTTCTAAAAATCTGAATGAGGGGCTTAATATGCAACTTAAAAATTTCATAAAGGCGCATAGTGATACAAAGTTAATCATTATAGACACACTACAAAAAATCCGTGAAAAAGGTGGTGAACAATACAATTACGCAAGTGATTATGATATTGTGACCCACTTAAAGGATTTTGCTGAAGTGCACAATATTTGTGTTTTGGTAGTGCATCATACAAGGAAGCAAGCATCTGATGATAGCTTTGATTCAATCTCTGGCACAAACGGTCTATTTGGTGCAGCTGATGGTGCATTTATAATGCAGAAGCCTAAACGAATAAGTGGTAAGGCTACTTTAGATGTTGTAGGTCGTGACAATGCTGACCAAAGGCTACATCTTGAATTTAACAAGACAAAATGTGTTTGGGAGCTTACGAATGTCGAAACAGAGATCTCTGATGAACCTAAAAATCCATTGCTTGAAAAAGTCGGTGCTTTTATTACTGAAAATAACCCAGTTTGGGTAGGCTCAGCAACCGAGTTAATTACGGAATTATCTGATGATACATTATCGCCTAACTCTATTACAAGGCAATTAAATGTAAATGCAGACAAGCTGTTGAATGACTATGGAATAAAGATAGATAGCAAGCGAACACATTCAGGCAGACAAATTCAGCTTAGTAAAATTTAGTCCGTGACAGCGTGACGGTATTATATACCTACCCTACCTGTAAAATATCGTCACACCGTCACGCAATTCGTATATAAATTAATTTAAGAACGAAAAGGAGAATTATTATGGCTTTAATAGAACTTGAATATGAAGAAAGAGAAGACGGTCTACTCTACCCTATTTTGGATATGGGTACTGACAAACTAAATAATTTAGGTATATTTGGCAAGGCAAAACTCGAGTATCTTCACAGCGAAAAATTTGATACATACAGACTTATGTTGTTTGATGGAACGCTTGCAGACCATTGTGAAGAAGTGGACGAGCGTGGTTATGAGCAATCAGAAAAACTGCAACAGCAGTATTTATCAAAGTATGATTTATCTGCTTTAGGCTTTGAAGAAACCTATGCTTTACGAACGCAGGCGAAACAATGGGCAGATGAAATTGTACTTGCTGAGATAACCAGAAAGGTTTAGCCTTGATTTTTTCTTTCGCTTTTAAATGGTAAGCGAACTCAACTTGCAAAGTTGAGCGCGACATAAGACTTAACTAAAATCTATGATTTTGAGATTAAGGCAGGAATAGAGGTGTTCCACACCACGAGGAAACAGCTTAAAACCAAAGGTTTTAACAGGGTTCTATACGAAAAAACAGTATTCCAATGAGAACACCACAAAAAGGAGGTAATTTTATTGAAAAAAACTACAAAACGCTCATTTGTCCTTGATAATCAAACGCTTGACACACTCGAAAAGTTAGCGTTAAAACGAGGAATTAACACTTCGGAATTGGTCCGAGAATTGATTGACAAAGGACTTTCGGTTGAGGGACATAAACAGGATATAGATTTAATCACCGATATAATTAGGCAAGAATTAACTGCAATTTATAACCCTGACGATATAAAAAACATTGTCGAAACGCAAACAAATCGTATTGCAAAAATGCTTATGAAATCTGGTAAACTATCCAGTGCAGAATTTTTCTTAATGATGAAAATTCTTATGTTTATGTGGAACGAGGAAGATAACAAAGACTTTGACCAAATGCTAAAGGAATCTGTTTCACTTGGAATTGACTATATGCAAAAGAAAGATTTTCAAGTGAATGGATTTTTAGAAGATATATACGGTCTAAAATCTTCTGCACATGCACTTTAAGGTGACTGATAATGTCAGTGATTATTTATAAACAACGACACATAAGTTCAAACATCAAAAAGACAAAAGTGGCAAATTATGCACATATCCAGTATATTGCCACTCGCCCTCGTGTAATGAAAAATGATGGCATGAGCCATGGTCTGTTTGGTAGATTAAATGTCGGTGAAACCCTGCATTTCACCGACTATAAAGACATTGCACAGCTGGTCTATGGCAATACCCAAAATGGTGTTACAATGTATCGAGGCATTATATCTGTATCAGAAGAAACAGCAAAAGAGTTAACACTCAAAAGTCAGCTTCAATGGAAACGCTATATTGAAAGACACATTGGAACTATATCTACTAAAAACAATATTAACAGAGAAAATTTTGCTTTTGTATGTGCTGTTCATAACGAAAAGTCGCATCCACATATACATATTGCATTTTGGGATAAATCACAGGCTGACAAAGTTAAAAATCCTTATGTTTCGCCTAAGATACCAAATGCAATAAGGCAACAGCTAATAAAAGATACATTCAGTGCTAAAATACTTGCATTTGCAAAGGCAAAAGATGATAGTGTTAAATCTATTAGGCAGGTTACAACTGCAATGGTTGAGGCTTTTGAACAGAGTATGCAGATACAGCGCAATCGAAAATATATACTTCAAGATGAATTAGATTATGAGCTTAATTTTCCAGAAAAGTTTATTACAGGTATCATAGATAAGGTGTTTGCATTAAAGGCTGAATTGCCTACAAAGGGTAGATTAGCATACGGTCTGTTGCGACAAGATTGCAAAATTAAAGTAGATGATATTGTTTCATATATCCTTGCAAATCAAGCAGATATACGAGTATTAAAGGCTGAGTATATCGGCAGCAAAATGCAAATAGCATATCTTTATGGTGGCTCTTATGAGCATTTAGAGAAACAATATGACAAATATGATAAAGAGGCTAACAAATTCATTGCAAACAGCATACTTAGTATGGTAAAAGCTATCGGCAAAGCTGAATACGAGCAAAGCACAAAAGATTATTTGGCAACACAGCTTTTATATGAAATTTTTGATATGCTTAGTGTGAAATTTGATAACAGCCAAATTAAGCTTGACTCGGAAACAAAGCGATTTGGTGATTTGTCAAAAGAGGCGAAGAAAGAACTTTATCTAAAAATGCAGGATAAGGGGTATGAGAGATAGTATCAGAAAGGAAGTTTTTAATATGGATAAAAAATCAGTTTGGAATGATTTTGTGGAAAATTTAATTGATTTTAACGTTGCTGAATATGAGAAAACACAAGAATATCAACTGCGACATAATCGTGAATTACATATTGATGAAATGCTAACTACAAATCTTACCAAAAGAGAGAAAGTTATGGTTGAGGAAGTGTTATTTGAATTAGGAACAGCAAGTGAGTGTGATGCAGTTCGATTATATCAGCAAGGTATGAAAGATTGTGTCATGGTGTTAAAACAATTAGGGGTTATTTAAGTAAAGGAGATAGTTGTTATGTTAAATAAAGAAAAATATAATTATGGGCAGAAAGTTAGATTTATTTTTGATGGTGAAGTCAAAGAAGGTGTTATTGTTGTGGTAGAACCATACGGAAGCTATTGGCCCGATACAGCATCCTATGATATTCAAGTTCCGAGTGAAAGTGGTGCTTGGTATAAGCATGTGTTTGAGAAGGATGTTATAGGGGTTTTATAAAAAATATTAAATTATAGCACAAATTATTGAAAATGGATTTAATTTGTGCTATAATATTTTAGGTAAAAATAGCGGCACGCCGCAGATATGGAGTTAAAGATGAAAAATAATAAATGTGCTTCTTTTTTTGCAGGAGTTGGTGGAATAGACATAGGCTTTCAAAAGGCTGGCTTTGAAGTTGTATATGCAAATGAAATAGATAAAAATGCAGCTATTACATTTAAAGCTAACCATCCAAATGTTAGACTTGATGTGTGTGACATCCAAACTTTAGACGAGAAAACAATTCCTGATTTTGATGTAATGCTTGCAGGATTTCCATGCCAAGCATTCTCTATAGCAGGTTATAGACAAGGTTTTGATGATGAAAAAGGTAGAGGTAATCTATTCTTTGATTTACTTAGAATTATTGATGAAAAAGAACCAAGTATAGTTTTCCTTGAAAATGTAAAAAACCTTTTCACTCATGATGAAAGAAAAACCTATGCTAGAATTGAAAAAGAGTTAATAAACAGAGGTTACGATGTAACACCAATGGTTTTAAATTCAGCTGAATATGGAAATGTGCCACAAGCAAGAGAGCGTATCTATATTGTTTGCTTTAAAGATAAAAGTCAGGCTGATAAATTTCATATGCTAAAACCTATCAAGTTAGAAAAAACACTTAAAGATGTCATTGATTTTGACACTAAGCAAGATGAAAAATTTTATTATACAGATAAATGTAAATTCTATGACCAACTGGTTGAGGGTGTTGTAAAATCAGATACTTGTTATCAATGGCGAAGAATTTATGTAAGGGAGAATAAGAGTAATTTATGCCCTACTCTTACAGCGAATATGGGTACAGGAGGACATAATGTACCGATAATTAGAATGCATAATGGTGATATTAGAAAACTCACTCCACATGAGTGTTTCAATCTTCAAGGCTTTCCGGAAGATTTCATATTGCCAAAGGAATTAAGCAATGCATCACTTTATAAACAAGCAGGTAATTCAGTGGCTGTAACAGTTATTGAGCGCCTTGCTAAGAATATCGCAGAATCAATGTCTAAATAAATAAAAAGACCAACCGAGAAGTTAATTCGTGGTTGGTCTTTTCGTTTATTTACTTTTTGAGTAGTTCTATAATAACTTCTGTAGAGCTTATCCAAGAGAATTGAACGCTATCTCCAACTTGAGCATTCATGTGTGCAAGCCATCTGCCGATTATTTTTAAGTTGCCTTGGATAGAGAAGTTTTTTGCATAGATAGCGCCTTTTACAGATCCCCCTTGAGCCTTGAGTAAGCCTTTTAGAAATCCATCTGTTGATTGACAGTGAAATATATTACTTCCCAAAACATCTTGCCTACTTGTAGCATTTGAGTTCATAATGTTAAATCGTCTTGCGATATGTGCTGGAATTGGTATATACCCTTCATTGGGAATTGGGTCACGTGAATCAGTGTACCTGTGCCTTCCCCAATCAATATGTGTTTTTCCCAATGTAACAGTAAAACTATCTCCTCTAGTTGCCATAAAAATTCCCCTTTCTCTATTTGTCAAAATCTTGTTCGATATTCTCGATAAAATCTTCATAAGTTCCGATTTCAGCAAAATCTATCTTGTATTTTACATCTTCAAGCTTTGTGAAGATTACACTATCTATGCCAAAACGCTCCAACATCTCATAAGTCACAACAGTGCCTTCAGGAAGCTCAAAAACTTTTCTAAGTAACCATTCACCTAAAACTTTATTAGGATTGCTCATAATGGCTTTACCATCTTGCTGGCAAACTTTTGTAGGTATAATAGTGCCATCAGGCATAAGCAAATCGAAAACAGTATCACGAGGTGGAAAGAATCCAACTGAACGATTTCTGTCTTCTACAGGATATGGAATATATATTTCATTAGCATTTCGTTTACGTCCACCAGCATTCCATTGGTTTAAACCACTTTTTGGTCCGACAAATTTACCTTGTGTTCTGCTTGAAGAATAAAGTCGTAAACATAACTGATTAGAGTAGTCTGGTACTTGCTGTTCTATTACATCTTGTATGTGTGTTGAGGCAGCCATATTCATTAGATAATTATATGGGTCAGCCATAATCTCTACTTCAAACTCATCTAAAATAGTAAGGTTATCAAAAATCATATATAGTGTATTTTTAGAACTACTGAAATGATATGTGTGCTTGCCATCAGTGAAGTATGTATTATTAACATTACCTCTACCATTTATAACAGAAATATTTTCTATATCAATATAGTCAAAAGCACATTCAATGATTTGCATGTGATTAGGAATTCTTCTCACAATATGATAAATCATTTCGTCAATACCATGCATATTTTTTGTGATACGGATACGCTCATTACGATATTCGGCAACTTTTTTAACCAATTCTTCGCCTTTTAGGTCTTTGTATGTTTCTCGAAGTTTACCGAACTCAGCAACTTTTTGGTCATCGTTACCCATCCAAGTTTTTAGTCCTATTCCAATTTGACCATGCTTTGCATCAGCAGAGCAATCAGAACGTGATAAGTTTTCTGCATTAAGGTATTTACAAAATATATTTTCATGCGCTCTATAAGGCAAATAAGGGCAATTACTTTCAGAAAAAAGTAGTGTCAAATTCCCTATTATAGAAAGCATCTTTTTATAATTATCTTTGTTAGCTTGTGGTTGAATATCGTAAAACATCGTTGAAATTCCTTCCTAAAATATGGTATAATTATATATTATACTACAAAAATCAATATATTTCAATTATTGTAAAATGTTTTAAGTGTGGTGAGTGTATGGAAAGTATTCGTGTAGGTAGTATGTTTGCCGGAATTGGTGGTATATGCTTAGGTTTTAAAAGTGCTGGCTTTGACATAGTTTGGGCTAATGAAGTAGACAAAAAAGCTTGTAATACCTATATACGGAACTTTGGAGCATCATATTTGGAGCAATGTGATATATCAAAAGTTGATGCAAACAGCATACCTGGTTTTGATATTTTATGTGCAGGATTTCCATGTCAACCTTTTTCGATAGCAGGGTTACAAAAAGGATTTAATGACCCACGAGGGAATATGTTTTTCGAAATTGCTCGAATAGCGAATATTAAAAAGCCAAAAATCATATTTCTTGAAAATGTTGCAAATTTAAGAGAACATAACAATGGAAAAACATTTTTAGTTATATACAATACTCTGGCCGAGCTTGGGTATACAGTTAAGTATAGAGTTATGTCAGCAACTGAATATGGCAATTTGCCACAGACACGGAGCAGAATTTTCATTATAGCTTTTAAAGATGATGAAATGTGTGATAGTTTTGCTTTCCCATATCCTATTCCTCTCACAATAGGCATTAACGATATTATCGATAGAAAAGTTAAGCAACATGATATTTATTATTACAACGATAAAAAGGCAAAGAGGCTTGCAAGATACATAACTGATAGGAATTCGATTTATCAAATAACTGATTACGGAATTAGGAAAGTCAAAAATAATATGTGCCCTACTTTAACTGCTAATATGGGGACATACCCTGATAGAGTTCCTGTAATATGTGATAATTTTGGAATAAGAAAGCTTACGCTCAGAGAATGCTTAGATTTTCAGGGGTTTCCTAAAGAGTTTAGATTTCCAAACAATGTAACGATAGATGATGCGTATAAGCAGATTGGAAATAGTGTGGCAGTAACTGTGATTAATAGATTGACAAAATTAATAAAGGAGAGAATGTATGAACAACATAGATGATATGATATATATTGTAGACAAAAATATATGTAAGAATATATCACGATTTGATGAAACAGAAAGAGGATTATTATCTCAAAATATTCTTGGACAATTACGTAATTTAGTAGAATACACCTGTATGAAAATTTATTTTTATCATAATGGGATAAGTAAATTAGAAACTGATGAAAAAATAATTGGACAAAATAAAAGTGCTATAAAGTTTATATATAGTGTACATAAGTATAATTTTTTGAAAAAATTTCATAAATTATTGCAACTATCAGCCTCGCATTATACTTTTGGTGAAGAAGTGTCTGAAAGACTTATGTTAAAGTATTATGAATATTTACTAAGAATTAAATGTATTTTAAAAGATATGTTTGATATGGAAATATTAAAAAACATCTCAGAGTTTCCTATAAAATTAGATCCTTTAATGACTGAGTATTATACAAAAATTGCTCATGAAATAAACAAAGAAACTCCAAAAAACTATTTACAGCAATATAATGAGCGTTACTATATACAAAAGGTTAAACCATTCTTTGTTTTAGGTTCTGTTTATTATGAAATTACATTTACAACAGCACTAAGTAATATAAGCAAATTTGATAGAATAATAGCCTTTTCAAAGGTAGATATTACAGAAAACTATGCAGTAAAATTCAAAGTTAAACAACATAATATTGAAGTAATAGATAAAAAATTACCAATATTGATTATTGATAGCTTCGAAGTAGCCATCAGACCATGTGAATTTGCAAATTTTGCTAGAATATTCGGAAATCGAACAAAGTATAATGCTACAGGAAAAGAATATCAGCAATTAATGGTACATTTAAGAACTACTGGTAATAGCATAGTAGATATACTTTTACTTGATGATGGTGACTATAGTCAAATAAGAGAGCAGATATTACATAGTGCGAAAGCGAGTCCAATTTTTGATATCCTAGATGACGCAAGAGAAATAATTCAAGAAAACAAAAGTGGTGCAAATGTCATTAAATATTTATTATATAGAATGAATAACAAAATAATTCGTTGGCAACTATCGAATGTAACTTGTAATTTCCTTAGTAATCTATATTTAAAGCCAGGCTGTGGTGTATTTGATAAAATGCCATTGAACTCATCATTAAATCACCATAATCCACTTTTGAGAGATTTGATTGATTGCATTGGAATAGATGATAGACAGCATGAATTATTTGCACGAAGATTAAAAAACAATACCGAAAAAGAAGGATGTCTTTATACAAAAACTGATTTTTTCGATAATAGGATTGATATAGACAATATGATATATTTGTATAATTCAAATGTCTATTATAAACATAAAGGTAGAAAAGTGTGTAAAGAAAGAGATTATTTATTTATAAAAGAATATGAATCTGATACACTTGAAATAGTACGAAATATAATTACGCTCTCAGAAGGAAAAATTATTGGGTACAAAAATTCTGTTGAAGCTTGGCTTGCAAGCACAAATTATAATATTGACTGTGAAAATAAAAAAGACTTTCTTTTAAAAATGTTTTCGACATCGAATGTTGCACTCATATATGGCTCTGCAGGAACAGGCAAGTCTACTATGATTAATCATATTTCAAATTTTTTTCATGATAAAAATAAAATCTATTTGGCAAACACGAACCCTGCTATTGAAAATTTAAAAAGAAAAGTTTCAACTGCAAATACTGAATTTATGACAATTACTAAGTATAATAATAGAGCTGAAAACAACAACGTTGATGTTCTTTTTATAGATGAATGTAGCACAGTAAGTAATTCAGATATGATGAAAATTCTAAATAAATCAAGCTTTGATTTATTAGTATTAGCTGGAGATACATACCAAATTGAATCTATTAACTATGGCAATTGGTTCGGATTGATAAAAAAATTCATTAAATCAACATCTGTATTCGAACTCACAAAACCATATCGAACTGATGATATGAACTTGATTTCACTTTGGACAAAGGTACGACAATTAGATGATGATATTCTTGAACATTTAACTAGAAATGGATATACAATGCGTTTAAACAACGAAATATTTGAAAAGAAATATAACGATGAGATTATTCTTTGTTTAAATTATGATGGCTTATATGGTATAAACAATTTAAACAAATTTTTACAAAGCAATAATCCCAATGTATCTGTTCCTTGGGGAGTTGCAAGTTATAAGATAGGTGACCCCATCTTATTTAATGAATCTGAAAGGTTTGCACCAGCGATTTATAATAATTTAAAAGGAAAAATTATTGATATTGAACCACATGACACACAGATTGTTTTTACTATCGATATTGAAAAATCGCTAAACAGCCTCGATGTTAAAGATTTAGATTTAGAACTAATTGACACCACAGAAGAAGGGACATCGATAATCAAATTTACAGTAAATAAACATTTAAGTACAGATGAAGATGATGATAGTTCTTCTAGTACTGTTGTGCCGTTTCAAATAGCATATGCAGTTTCAATACATAAGTCACAGGGGCTAGAATACGACTCAGTCAAAATAATAATTACAGATGAAATTGGAGAACGAATTTCACATAATATTTTTTATACTGCTATTACACGAGCCAAAGAAAATCTTAAAATATTTTGGTCTCCAGAAACAGAAAAATTAGTCTTAGAAAGTTTCAAAGTGAAAAATACACATTTTGATACGAGCATAATAAAACAGAAGATTAGAGATAAATAAAAAACAGCGATATAGGTTGATATGATTTAATATTGCGAAGTTCATAGCAGTTTTGATTTCTGTATGATTTTCTGTATGATTTTTGCAAGCACTGTATAAATTCAGGGTATTAATGCTTATAAATATCTGTTAGCGTATAGACAAAAGACGAAAGGATGATAATCACATTGTACACTCTTATCAATAAAATCCCATTAATAATTATAAAATTTTTAGATTTTTTTGGATACTATAGTATTTTTTTATTCATAACCTTGAACATATATACTATATTATATA
>CAYJNL010000023.1:0-47303 GCA_964371675.1 uncultured Bacteroides sp.
TTTTTAACTTCAACACGGTTTACTTTAATTCCCCATTTATCTGTTGCCTCGTCCAGTATAGCCGTAATTTTTGTGTTAATTGTGTCACGGCTTGTAAGTGTGTCTTCAAGCTCCATGCCACCAATTATGTTGCGCAGTGTTGTTGCTGTTAAGTTCTCAATTGCAAGTAGTGGGCGCTCAATGCCGTATGTGAAAAGTTTTGGGTCTGTCACTTGGAAGAACACAACAGTGTCAATTTGCATTGTAACGTTATCACTTGTGATAACGGGCTGTGGCCTAAAGTCCACAACTTGCTCTTTCATTGTTACTTTGCGCTCAATTCTGTCTAGGAAAGGTGCTTTAAAGTGCACACCTGCCGTCCAGCTTGTGGAGTATACTCCAAGGCGCTCAATAACATACATATTAGACTGCGGAACAACGCGGATGCTCGAAATTAAAATAAGTGCAACTACTATAAGTAGCCCTATAATTACAATTTCCATAAATAAACCTCTTTCATTTTTTAATAAAAACCTTTATAATTATATCATAATAATTTACTAAATCAATAATTATTGCATGATTTGCGGTGTAATATTTAATTTGCTATGCTTTAAAACTGCCTATACATTTGCATAGGAATTGTTAGGTGCAGGTAATACATAAACAGTTGTGCTATCAATGCTTTGAACAACACACAAATCGCCCTCTTCAAGCGTTGCATAGCTGCGTGCAGCCCAGTCAACTCCGTCAATCTTAACCCTACCATGTACAGACGGTGTGATTCTAGCAATAACAACGCCTTGTCTGCCAATATTTCTATCGGCATTAGTAGGCTCTTGCTTTCTGTAACGGAACTTTTTGACAAGCGGAAATGTTGCCAGTATAAGTATAAAACTAACTGCAAAAAACACAATTGTTTGTGTGAGCAAAGACGGCGTAAAAAACGACACAATAAGCGCCGCTAGGCTACCTGCACCAAACCATATTGACACAAGCCCAAAAGTTACCGCCTCAACCACTATAAACACAACAAGCAGTACAAGCCAAATTATAGAAAAACCTATTAACACAATTATATCTCCTTTCTGTGTTGTTATGATAGTGTTTTCACTATCTGTTTTACTTTTTCAAAAAAGTGCTATGTGAACATTATATCACGTTAATATGTAAAATACAAAGGTAAATTACAGCCGTTTTGGGGCAATTTTGCCCGAATTTGTTCGTTTTTTATACTAAACCATATTGCGGCAAAGCCAGTGTTAATACAGCGTGTGCTGGCATAATCACATGTGATTTGCTGTAAAAAATATAAAGAGGTTAACAATATGATATGTGCAAAATGTAATAGCAAAGCATCTCCTCAAAGCAAGTATTGCGCTATATGCGGCGCTTTTTTGCCACCTGACACTAAAAAGCCCGCAAAACCACATAAAGAAAACAAGCATTTTAGTTGCAAAACCAAATATAATATAAGCAATTATTACGGCGAGCAATTCCACTACATCAACTGTGGTTTGCGTACAAACTTTAATTTTGCTGCTTATATTTTGTTTCCGCTACACTTAATTTACCGCAAGTGCTATGCACGTTTTCTCTCGATATCTCTCCCAATCTTGCTTTTATGGGCTTTTTCATTGCTTTATGTTGCAATTTCGCCTTTGCTTAACACAATTTACCTTGTGCTGTATACCCCTGCTTTTTTGTGCCCTGTTTTATATATTGCGCTTGCAATTTATAACGGTTTTACGTTTAATAAATATTATTACATAAAATTATGCGGTAATGCACACGTACCAAAAAACACAAAAGGTGTTATACTTAATTTAATTATATTTATTATTTGGGTTTTACTTTTTTCCTATGTTATATTGTTGCGGATATATTAAACATTTTTGTCACTAATTAAAACAAATAGTATTTGCACGGATTATCATTAAAATTTATTTTTACACAAAGAATTACTTGCGATTATTTGTAATATGTTGTAAAATATAATGGATAATGTGAATAAATAAAATTGTATATAAATTTTGTAAAACCTTTTATTATAGTATATAAGTGTTTTGCAAGCACAAAAACAGGGCATAATAATAAAAGACAGAGTGGTGAGACAACATTTGACTGAATTTATAACCGGTTTTTTACAAAAATACAGAAAACAAGTACTAATAATTTTTGATATTTTAACGGTAACCGCGGCATATCTTATACCGTGGATTTTAATACAAGGCAGAACATCTTATAATGAGCACAACAGTTTGCTCATTGCAAGTTGTTTCTTCTTTGTATGCTGTTACGAGATAATTTACGGCTTTATGGGCATGTACGACAGCCTTTGGCGCTATGCTGAAATTGTAGAATTTTTCCGCCTTTGTGTTGCCTCTGTAATAGCTGTTGCGGTTTTTGTTGTTGTAACGTTAGTGCTCTTTAGCGCAGAGCGCAGGGTGCCTATTTCTGTTTATTTTCTAAGTGCGATATTTGCATCTTTTTCCACGCTGTTCTCGCGTTTAACGTACCGAATGTATAGAAACACCAAGATAGCTTCACGCAAAAAAACACGCAGGCGCGTTTTATTAATAGGCGCAGGCGATGCCGCAAGCACACTTTTGCATGAGCTTTTTAAAAACCCCTCGCCTGAGATGAACGTTATTTGCTGTGTTGACGATGCACCTGAAAAAGTAGGGCGCGCCATTATGGGCGTTGAGATTATGGGCACTACAAAAGACATACCCGAGCTTGTGGAACAGTGCGAAATTGAGACAATTTTGCTTGCCATACCAACTGTTTCCGACGATGACAAAAGGCGAATTTTGAGCATATGCAACAAGACAAAGTGCAACATACAAATTTTGCCCGATATTGTAAAGCTTATATCAGACGGCAAAGACTTTTTGTCACGTGTGCGCGATATAAGAGTTGAGGACGTCTTAGGGCGAAACGAAATTGTGCTGTCAAGCAGTTCAAAGCAAATGCTTGAGGGCAAAGTTGTAATGGTAACGGGTGGCGGTGGCTCAATAGGCTCCGGGCTATGCTGGCAAATTGCACAGCACAAGCCAAAACACCTTGTAATAGTAGATATTTATGAAAACAACGCGTATGACATACAGCAAAAACTACTTCGCGCCTACCCAGATGAAATCAACCTCTCTGTTTATATTTCATCTGTTCGAGACTCTAAGAAGATGTCTGATTTATTTGAAAAAGTGCGCCCGCAAATTGTTTTCCACGCGGCGGCGCACAAACACGTGCCCCTGATGGAGGACTCTCCCGAGGAGGCTGTAAAAAACAACATTTACGGCACATATAACGTGGCAATTGCCGCAGATAAATATAACGCAGAGCAGTTTGTGCTTATTTCTACCGACAAAGCAGTTAACCCCACAAATGTTATGGGCGCAACAAAGCGCGTTTGCGAGATGATTGTGCAAGCAATGGCACAAAAGAGCAAAACAAAGTTTTCCGCAGTTAGGTTTGGCAATGTACTTGGCTCTAACGGCTCTGTATTGCCGCTTTTTAAACAGCAAATTGAGCTGGGCGGTCCCCTCACAGTTACACACCCCGACATTGTGCGCTATTTCATGACAATTCCCGAGGCTGTAAACCTTGTTATAGAGGCGGCATCCATGGGTGGCAGGGGTAATATTTACGTGCTTGACATGGGCGGCCCTGTTAAAATCCTCGATTTAGCGGAAAATCTTATTAAGCTCTCGGGCTTTATACCATACCGTGATATTGACATTGTGTTTACAGGTTTGCGCCCCGGAGAAAAGCTTTACGAAGAGCTTTTAATGGACGAAGAAGGGCTTATTAAAACTGTCAACAAAAAAATATTTATTGGAGCGCCACTTGAGCTTAACAAAAACACATTTTTTGACCATTTAAAAAACCTAAAAGTAATAGCGTATTCAAACAATAGTGATAACCTTGTGCAGGCACTTATTGACCTTGTGCCGACGTTTAATCATAATAATAACAATAATAAATAAAGAGGAGCATACCTTGTACAAACATTTTTTCAAACGTGTGATTGATTTAGTGCTGTCGTTAATAGCAGTTGTTGTTTTGGCGCTTGTTTTTGCGGTACTTGCAATTTGCATTAAGTGCGACTCTAAAGGGCCTGTGTTTTTCACACAAAAACGTGTGGGCAAGGGCAAAAGGCTTTTTTCCATATTAAAATTCCGCACAATGTATGCAGATACACCAAAAGACGTGCCGACGCATTTGTTAAAAGACCCAAACAAGCAAATAACTAAGGTAGGCGCTTTTTTGCGCAAAACAAGCCTTGACGAATTACCGCAAATATTTAACATAATTGCAGGGCAAATGAGCATAGTAGGGCCACGTCCTGCACTGTATAACCAATACGACCTTATTGCAAAGCGCGATGAATTTGATGTAAATGCACTAGTACCCGGGCTTACAGGCTATGCGCAAATAAATGGCAGAGACGAAATACCAATAGACCAAAAGGCGAAACTCGATGCCTACTATGCACAAAATTTAAGTTTTGCGCTTGATGTAAAAATATTTTTTAAAACAATCACAAATGTTTTGCACCGCAAAGGCGTTAAAGAGGGTGGAACAAATGGGCTGTAAATGCAAATTAGGGCGGTGTGCTATTTTTGAATTACAATGATGCTGTTGAATGGGTGCACAGCTTGCCGCGGTTTGCACAAAAACCCGGCATAGAAAACACAACAGAAATTTTGAAAAAGCTTGGCAACCCTGAGAAAAAGCTAAAATTCGTGCACATCGCCGGCACTAACGGCAAGGGCAGTGTAACTATGATGATATCTGCCATACTAAAAAGTGCAGGCTATAAAGTGGGCACAGCAATAAGCCCATTTGTGGTGGATTTTAGGGAGAGATTTCTCTTAAACTGTGAAATGGCAAGCAAAGAGCAAGTTGCAACGGCTATAACACAGGTGCAACGCGCAGTGGGAGCAAACGGCAGCCTTGTGGAGTTTGACGCCGTAACCTCGGCGGCAATTGCGCTTTTTGCAAGCGAAAATTGCGACATTGTGTGCCTTGAAACAGGGCTGGGTGGCAGGCTTGACTCTACAAACGCAGTGCAAAACACACTTGTTGCCTGCATAACAGCAATTGGCAAAGACCACACAGAGCTACTTGGCGACACAATAGCCCAAATAACAGCAGAAAAGTGTGGTATAATTAAAAATAATTGCACAATTGTATGCTACCCTTGCCTTGAGGACAATGCAAAAAAAGTAGTTGAGGAATTTGCAAACAAACAAAATTGCAACCTCATAGTACCATGCACAAGAGATATTGAAATGAGCACAGAAATTGGTAAAACAAGTGAAAGCCCACTAATGTGCAGTAATATTTTATATAAAAAGCAAAAACTTAGCGTGCCTCTTGCAGGCGTGCACCAAATATACAACACAAGCGTTGCTTATGAGGCGGCAGTTGCCCTTAAAAACTATGGGTTTAACATTAGTGCCGACAATATAAAACACGGCATAAACAGCGTTAAATTCCCAGCACGTATTGAAGTTGTACGTGAAGAACCACTTGTTATAATTGATGGCTCACACAACGCACAGGGCGCAAGAGCACTTGCCCAAACTTTAAAAAACGCACAGTGTAAAAATCTCATAGGCGTTGTTGGCATTTTAAAAAACAAAGGTGAGCATGATATGATGCGTGCACTCTGCCCGTTTTTCGACAAGATTTACACAGTAAACCCCGATGAAAAACGTGGGCTATCAGCACAGCAGCTGGCAATATCAGCAGAGGAATTTTGCAAAGATATCAACCCTTGTAATGACATAAACCATGCGATTAAAGCAGCATATAAACTGGCGCAAGATAAAAATACAGGGCTTGTAGTGTGCGGCAGTTTATATTTGGCATCAAAAGCAAGAAAATTGTTTTGCCAAGGCTAGTTAGTGCAAATTTAACGTCGGTTTTCGAGTTCATTTTAATATACAAGCTTAACTTATCGGCTTAAATTGTCGATGTTTAATATAGTACTCATAATATTTATTATAAGGTGAGAAAAATGATTAAAAAGAAACAGAAAAACAACAAAGGTTTTACACTTGTGGAGCTTATTATAGTAGTTGCTATAATTGCAGTGCTTGCGGCAGTGCTTGCACCGCAATATTTGCAATATGTTGAGCGCGCAAGACAAAGCAACGATTTACAAGTTGCAACTAACTTAATGCGCGCCGCAACAGTTGCAGTGGCTGACCCAAAGAGCAATTTACCCCCAAATGGGCTTGTTGAAATACTGTGGGCAACAGGTGAAGGCCCTGACCCTCAATATTACGGTGGCAAACTTTATATAAGAGCGCCGCAAGTTGGGTTTAGAGAATCTGTGCTTATGGACGAACCGTACGAGAGCATAGACACACGTGAATTAGGGCATTTACAAAATATGATTTTGAGCATAATGGGTGTTGGCGAACTTACAGAAAACCCTACATGGGAGGGCACAGGCGGAGACCTTGAAGATGCTGAGTCTGCTGCGGGCAATAGTGCAAGTTTTTGTTTCCACATTAATACCACAACGGGTGAAATTGCGCTTGCAAAATACCCAAGCGATGGCGATGTTAACGAGTGGATTAATGTTATAGGCGTTGATGCTATACCGGCGCCATAAAAGACATACATTAATTCACACATACAATTAATTAAAAACTCTGTGACAAAATAGAATACAATTCAGCATTTTGACTAAAAGTGTAGGGGCGACCCTATGTGGCCGTCCGAAGTCGTAGGTAATTTCTGCGTTTTCGAATATCCACATAGGGTTGCCCCTACAAATTAATGTGTACAAAGTCTTATTTGTTTTTTATTTAGGCCTACTTAGCAACAAATTATTCAGTGCAATCGCGCTTTGAAAGCGTATTTAATAGGCTTATCTTGATGCTATCTGCTTCATTTTCGTCCATGCCGAAAATTTTAGGCGTAAATTAATAATTTATTTATTGTAAAAAATATTTTTAATTGTTATAATTATTTTAGTGTAAAAGTTAGGAGAAGAACATGGATTATGTACCTTTAATTCCGCAAATGCCAATTGTGGTTGAAAATATTGTGACAGTGCACTATTTTGAATACTCAAACACCTACGAATTTAGTGGAGAATCGCACGATTTTTGGGAGTTGCTATATGTAGATAAAGGCGAGGTTACCGTTAAGGCAAACGATAAAAACCACGAATTAAAAAAGGGTCAAATAATTTTTCATGCACCTAAAGAGTTTCATAATGTGCGTTCAAACGGTGTAGTTGCTCCAAACCTTGTAGTTGTAAGTTTTGTTTGCAAAAATGAAAACATGGATTTTTTCAACGAAAAAATCCTATCTGCTGATAACACCACAAGGGCACTTTTAGCACGAATTGTTGATGAGGCTAAAAAGGCTTTTACAACACCGTTGAATAACCCCGACACAAAGAGTTTTGAGCGCAGTGAAAATGCCCCATTTGGTGCAGAGCAAATAATTTGCAACTGTATAGAGCAACTTTTAATTGAGCTCATTCGCCAAAAAAATATAGAGACCGATATTCAAATTACAAGTGTAATTTCACATGGCACAAAAAATGAGTTTGCGAGCAAAATAATTGAATATCTGCAAAGCAGAGTAACCGAGCGCTTGACGATATCAAAGATAAGCCGTGATAATTTAGTGGGACAAAGCTATTTGCAAAAGTCTTTTAAAGAAGCAACAGGAAGTGGTGTTATGGACCATTTTAGGCAACTGAAAATAGAAGAGGCAAAAAAGATGATAAGAGAGGGCAACAGTAACTTCACACAAATAGCTGCAAAATTAAATTACGATTCTGTGCACTACTTTTCTCGACATTTCAAAAAGGCAACGGGCATGACACCCACAGAATTTTCTTTAAGCATTAAGGCAATTTAAAGAGTTTAGCGTGAAAAATCACGCTAACAATTATTTATATGGCGGCGCTACGCACATTCCAAATAATCTCCATTCTGTGCGGAGATTTTTCTAAACTATTTGTGCTGTGCACAGAATGGAGATTATTATGGCAAAACCAAACATTAAAACACTTGATAAGGTTTTAAAAACATATGATTTTGGCGGTGAAATAGCAGGTGTTTTAAACTTTGGCAATGGACATGTTAACAACACAATGTGTGTTTATACGCAAGATAAAAACGGAAATTGTAATAGGTTTATTCTGCAACGGTTAAACAGCAAAGCCTTTAAAAACCCTGCACAGCTAATGGAAAATATATGTGCGGTTACACAGTACATGCGCGAGATTATAATAAGCAAAAACGGCGATACGGAGCGCGAAACGCTAACTGTACTTAACACAATAAATGGCAATTCTTTCTTCACAGACGAGGAAGGGCTGGCTTGGCGTGTTTACAAATTTATCGAGAATGCAAGAACTTATGATAATGCAAGTAGCTCTGAGCTTTTTCATGCCTCCGGCAAAGCATTTGGAAATTTTCAAAAATTATTAACAAATTACCCTGCGCACACCCTACATGAGACAATTGCAGATTTCCACGACACCACAAAGAGGCTTGAAAAACTTAAACAAGCAGTTAAAGAAGACAAATTAAACCGTGCAGGGTACGTACAAAAAGAGATAGCCTTTGCCCTTGCACGAGAAAAAGAGTGTGGCATTGCATTAAAAGCGTTAAAAGATGGCATTGTACCGCTAAGGGTAACGCACAACGATACAAAGCTAAACAATGTTATGATTGACAACATTACAGGCAAAGGTATTTGTATTATTGATTTAGACACTGTTATGCCGGGGCTCTCAATGAATGATTTTGGTGATTCAATAAGGTATGGTGCAAATAATTCAGCGGAAGATGAGAGAGATTTGAGCAAGGTGAATTTTGATGTATTGCTGTTTGAAGTATTTACAAGAGGTTTTTTAGAGGGCTGTGGTGATACTTTGACTAAAGCTGAGATAGAATATTTACCACTTGGCGCAAAGCTAATGACGCTTGAGTGTGGCATACGCTTTTTGACAGATTTTCTGGAGGGTGATGTTTACTTTCATACTACGAGAATTGAGCAAAACCTTGATAGAACAAGAACACAGTTTAAACTTGTAAGTGACATGGAGCGAGAATGGGATAACATGCACAAGATAGTTTTAAAATGTGCAGAGAAATAAAAAAGAGGCATAGAGTTCAACCAAAAGCTCTATGCCTCTTTTATAACTAAATACTTGAAAATTTATACAATACGGTGCCTAAATTTTTGTTTACTTTCACTTGCATAAATAGTAATACATCAGTATTGCTCATTATGACGATTATGTGAATTGGCATGTGCATAGTACCGCTATAAAATGAGTTATAAATAACCCATAAAATCTGTACTTTATAATAATTCAACTATATTTATTTGCATTGTAAGTTCTTTCTTATTTTACCAAAGATGTAACTTTACGATGCTTTTTATTGCTTTTTTTCAAATCGTACATACGAGAATCTGCAATAGATATTAAATTATATGGTGAAATATTCTCGTGCAAATGTTTGTATGCAACCCCATAGCTAATAGATGTTCTGTATTCTTTGCTGTAACGCTCATTAATATTTATAACAGCCCTATAACACCAAATAAGCTTTTTTGTTACTTCCTCTTCAGTAGTAAACTGCCCAACAACCAGCATTTCATCTCCGCCATAACGACAAACTGTGCTTCCTCTAAAGTAGTCTTTTAGTATTTCAGCTACACGTCGAATATAAAAATCGCCTTCTTCGTGCCCAAAATCATCGTTCACAATTTTCAAACCGTCAAGATCAACAAAGGCTACAAATACAGAAATATTTTTCTCCACCAACTCTTTAACTTTTCTGTCAGCGTAATCTCTTGTATACAACCCTGTTAAATCATCTTTTATTGCTTCTTGTTCTAAATCTTTTAACTTTTCTAGGTTCTCTGTGTTTTCTTGCCTTAGCCTTTTATACGTTTCTGTTGTAATTCTCAGTTCAGCCAAATTATGTGCAAACAAAATGAAAACAGCAAAAGCCGCTATTGAGATACAGCCCAAAACAATGTAATGATAAAGCAAATTATTACCTTGTATGTCAGCATTTATTGTTTGTATAAAAATAGCTAAAGTGACAAAAAGAATTGAAAATGCAATAGTTAAAAATGTTAAGTTTTTATTGTCGGCAAGTATGGTGTCCAGTGAGTTTCTGGGAATAGATTTCCTTGCAAAATTAATAGTTGATATTGAAACAGTAAAGCTAATTACAGCTACAATAGTAGTTAACTCAAAGCTGTTTACAGCATTTATTATATTTGCACCATTTAACAGCGCAATTACAGCTAATATTACCATCCTTTTAGCAAACAAATTAATCGTAAATGTTATTGAAATAAACATCATTTCTATAAATTTTATTTTTAAAACCAGTTTGCTTTCAATTGCTAAAATAATAGTGTACAAAATCATCGCAATGTATTCGTATTGTATTGGTACAAAAACAATAAATAACACCCAAAACGCAAAATTAATTAACCCGCAAATTACACCTTCTACTATAGGTTTTTTGTTCAAATTAAATATGTATACACAATATGAAAATAAAACAAGGTTGTAACCTACAAAAGATAGTGTTAATAAGATACTTAGTATTATTACCACTTTCTATTCCTCCTTCTTGTTATTTTCATAAAATAGTTTTTTATTCTCTCGCATATTTTCATCGGCAGTTGACATAATGTAGCCTATTCCACGCTTTTTAATCTCATTGTCAACTATTATATGCCCTATGCTGGCAGAAACTAAAAAGTCTTCTGTTTTATTTTGCATTGCAATGTTCTCGTTTATTCTGTCAACTATAACTTTGTAATTCTCGTCTTTTAAATCGGTAATAATTGCTAAAAATTCATCTCCGCCTATTCTGGCAACAATATCATCTTCTCGCAAAGCCTTTAATATAGAATATGCTATTTTAGTTATCAGCCTGTCTCCTGCTGTGTGCCCGTGTTGGTCATTTGTAAATTTTAAACCGTTTATATCTATAAATAACACACAAAATACATCGTTACCGCTTTGTTCATCACACATTTTTTCCAGGGCAGCTATTACGTATTTACGGTTAAAAACTCCTGTTAAATCATCTTTTTCTATTTTTATCAGTAAATCTTGCTTTTTATCTGTAATTTTTTCTTTCTCACTTACAACTTTATCTTTATATCGTTTGTAAAGGCTTGCATCTACAAGGCTAATTGCATATAAAAAGAACAAATAAAATATTAAAAGTGTAGCAAATGAAATAGTAAGAGTCAGCAGTATTTGCTCAAAGTAAAGTTGGTTATCTAAAAGCAAGTAAACATGTACTGTTTGCAAAATTACTAACAGTACAACCGAGACAAGCAATATAGAGGAGTGGCTACTTTTTACACTAACCCTTTGTATAGAGGTGCTGTCTATGTATTTTTCAACAAGTTTATTTGCTATTGTAAGCAATACACATGAAATAATTACTATTATATTGTCGTAAATTGTATTATTAATAATTTGGCTTGGTGGAATATTCGTTGCATTTGCAAAAATAGCAATCATTGGTGTTATTAATGCAGATATATGCAAAACAAATATTGATGCACCACAAAAAACCTGAATATTATCTGCTTTTGAAATCAGTTTAAACTCCACCAAAAGAACTAGTAAAAATGTTAGCATCAACACATAAAATGGTACATCAAAAACTTGAACAAACATAAAAAGCACAGTGTTAATTACAGCTAAAACAATAAAAACAATTTTGCTTTTTGTACAGGCTACCAAAATATTAGACACGTATGACATACATGAATATTGATAAATAAACATAATTAATAAAGATACAGCAAATAATATATAGTTTGTCATTAATTCCATAAAGGTTAGTCCTCACATTTCGTACGCATTAAATGCTTTTATTGTCATAAAAGTTATAAAGTTCTTCTGCTTGCATAGGCTTTGCGTAGTAATAGCCTTGTATAATGTCGCAGCCCATATTTTTTAGCATACTGAGGTCCTCTTTCGTTTCTACGCCCTCTGCTACAGTGCTAATGTTTAAATCTCTCGAAAGACGTATAATACTTTTAACAACGGCCACACCACGCTCACGCGATTGTGACTGTGAGAAAAAGCTTTTGTCTAATTTCAAAACATCTACAGGTGTATTTTTTAACATTCCAAGTGAGCTGTACCCCGTTCCGAAATCATCCATAAATACTTTAAACCCTTTGGTTTTTAAGCTTTTAATAAACACAATTAAATCTTCTTCGTTGCTAAGCATACTTGTTTCAGTTATTTCAACACCTAAATATTCAGTAGATACTTCATATTTATCACAAATATCTGCCAACTTTGCTGCAAAATTCACAGTGTAAAAATGCTTTCGAGAAAAGTTCACGGAAATATTAAACGGTTCTCTTCCTTGTGAAACCCATGTTTTTAAATACTTACATGCTTGCTCAAATATGTACATATCAAGTTTTAAAATAAAACCGTTTTGCTCAAAAATAGGAATAAATGTATTTGGCGTTTTCATTCCTTCGCTATCAAACCAACGCACAAGTGCTTCTGCTGCAACCATTTTACCCTCTGCTAAACCTAGCTCCGGTTGCAAAAACATTTTAAACTCACCGTTTTGCAATGCCGCTTCCATGTTATTTTCAATTTCTTTAACTTTAATAGCATGGTCTAAATACTCTTTTGAATATTCACTTATAAATACCTTTTCTTCTTTTGCGTTTTTATGAGCAATATTAACTTTTTCAATACAGTTTGAAATATCTGTTTTACCTTTTTCATTAATGCAATAATAGCCTGCGATAATTCGAACATTATAACTAAAATTTTCTCCTAATGTTTTATAAACCGCACTTACATATTCTTCATGCCATTTTTTCACATTTAAATCTTTATCTGCAATTAAAACTAAAAACTCATCATTATGTATGTGCGCGTAAAGTGCATTATTTTTAGAAACAATTTTTAATGCAAGTGCCATGCTCTTTAAAATTTCGTCGCCTTGTGTAACTCCAAGCGCTTCATTTAATAATCTGAAATTTTCAATATCAAATTTTATAATAGTAAATTTATTGCCTTTATGTTTTGCAAAAAAATCTTCCGTGTCCAGTTTAAATTTAACTAAAGTATTAATTTTAGTAAGTGGTGCTATATATGCAATTTCTTCAATATTTTTCAAATGTTTGCGCTGAGAGAAATTAATAATATACGCAAACGCACACACAATTGCAATTGCAAATACAGATATCATTGCTGTAACAATAAATATATTGTTTGTTGTAGATTGAATAGCAGACTCCGGCACAACAGTAATAATTGACCAATCTTTAATTCCAACAGGTGTGTAAATTACCCTGTTAACCTCGCCTCCAAAACTAATTTTTTGCTCACCGCTTGAGCCCTCTAGTATATCGCTTTTAAACAGTTCAAATTCTTTCACATCGCTTAAATTGCTCTGCAATATTATTTCAAAAATATTGCTTGTGGGAGTAAAATTAGAGTTTTCCACACCGTTAGAGATAATGAACCCATTGCTGTCAACCAAAATGTTCGCTTTTATTTCTCCTACCGGGTTGTCAAACATATTATTAAGTGTTTCTAAGTATATTAACCCTGCCAAAACACCGCGTGTTTCACCATTTGCTATCATTGGTGTGGATATAACTATTGTGCTAATTCCTTTATTATCTGTCATTATTAAATCGCTTATTGCAGTCTCGCCATCCATTGCAATTTTAAAATAATCTTCGTTATAGGCATCGCCTACATTGCCGTCACTTCCAACAGCATACCCGTTTGGGTTTATAACCATTACATAGTCAAATGCACTGGCTATATAATCATATTGGTCAGATTCATAATCAATATAGCGCAAATAATCCCATACCGGCAATAATGATGCTGTAGACTCAAGTAGATTTATATTTGACTCAAATCTAAGCTGATATGTTTCAACATTATTGCTCATTTGTTGGTTTAAAGTTCGGCTTGAAAGTTCACTTAATTCGTCTTGTAAAAACACATTATAAAAAACCATAGAAACAACTAGTACAGCAATTACAATAAAGATATAAAACAACAATACATACTGTTTTTTTCTTGTATACATATAGGTATCCGCTCCCTCCCTTTTATTATGCGTTTATTAGCGAACTTAAATATTGTACATATTCATCTGCACATTCAGTGGCATCCTCGCCATTTAAAACTTTACGTAACATTTCATACCACGCAGTGCGTTGCTCTGGCCATGCGGTAGTAACTTGATAATAATCTCCCAAATTTTTCAAGAAAGATTCATACTCTCTCATTCTTTCCTCAGCGTCTGTACCTTCGTAAACATTTAAGTATTCACTGTTCACTGCAAAAAATTGAGTTGCCCTTATAGTGTCTTGCCTTTGCTGTGGGTTATTCGCCAAAAAGTCAATAAGTTTTTTAGAGGCATCCACTTTTGCCATATCACCATTATTAAAAACACCAAATCCCCAAATGCCACCTTGCAACTCAACTACATCATCATTCGTAGGAAAGTTCATAGCAAATGGGGTAAACTCTACTTGCTCAGCATAAAGTGATTCATTTGTTGCATTCCACGCAAGTGTAATTGCTGTTTGCTGCGCCGCAAACATAGTAAGCTCTTCAGCTGCCGCTATGTTTGGGTTGTGCGAAAACGAGCCGCTCACAACCATTTCTTGCAGCAGTTCAAGGCCTTTAATCCCAGGCTCTTCGTTAATTAAATACGCATTATGGTCATCGTTAGTAAACTGTGCACTGTACAAATTGGTAACAAGCGCACGCGTCCCCTGGTCTCCCCCTTGGCT
The DNA here is from genome assembly GCA_964371675.1 of uncultured Bacteroides sp. Lineage (GTDB taxonomy): Bacteria > Bacillota > Clostridia > Oscillospirales > Ruminococcaceae > Ruthenibacterium. The sequence continues at coordinate 14,809 of CAYJNL010000023.1, forward strand.
GCCTGTGTACAAAACACCCGGGGTTTCTACAAGCCCACTATCTCTAACTAACTGCATTGCTTTCACAAAATCATCTGTTGTCCACGTTCTGTTTTCCTCATCTATATACTGCAAAGCGCCTGATTGTTCAAACACTTCATAGTTTATTGCCATAACGTGTGCAGTCATGGCAATAGGATACTGATAAATAGCTCCGTCCGGTGCACTGCAAGCATTGACTACTTCCTCAGATACTTCACATATGTTTTTTATGGTTTCCTCATCTAGCATATCTTTTAAATCAATCATAAGGCCACGTGCACCCCAGTTTGCAACTAACCTCTCTGGCCCTTCTAAGATGATATCTGGTGCGTTTCTTGCCGCTATGGCTTCTTCTACAACTGCATCGCCTGTTGTAAAATCAAGTGTTTTTATATTTACTGTAATATCTGGGTACAATTCATTAAATTTATCAATAAAGCCTTTTACTACTTCCTCGTCACCTAACTCTCCCACCGGAAATGTCCACATATCAATTTCCACAGATGTATTATTCATATCATTTGAGTCTTGCGGTACTTCTACAGTTGTTTCTGGCTCTACAACTTCATTATTTATATAAAGACTGTTTTCTTGCGCACAACCTATTGATAATAAAAGCATTGCTACCACCAATAAATTTAACAATATTCTTTTTATCTTCACTTTTTCGCCCTCATATTTAATATTACACCTTTACAAGTGCAACAAATGTTCATAGTTAAAAAACACAGTGCAAATCAAAAAATTCTGATATTGCATTACAAAAGCCCTTTATTAAAATATAACAAAATATCTAGTAAAAGTCAAACATAGTGTTTATAACCTGTGCGGATTATTGCCCTTTATTTTATGGCGATGCTACGTGTATAAGGGTTTAAATTAGCTGTGGCTAAAACAAAAAAATATATTATTTATATGCCGCAATTAAAATTTTTTATTTAATAGCGATATATTTTATGTTATAATATATTCAAACCGCTTTAAAATCATCAATCTAGCTAATAAAGTTCTGCTTATATTGCTTGTGCTGACTTAGCCAACCCGATGTAATCCGAACACGTTTTATGACAATTGGGCAAGGATTTCACAAATTTTAAAGTAATTTAACTATAGCTATAAGGTGTGTGTGTAAATGAATGATTTTTTCAAACGCAAGAATATCGAAATATCTTTTAAAAGGTACGGAATAGATGCTCTTGGCGCGATGGCGCAAGGTTTATTTTGTTCTCTTTTGATAGGCACAATTATTAAAACCCTTGGGCAACAAACAGGTTTTAACTTGCTTATAACAATGGGAGAATACGCAACACAAATGTCCGGGCCTGCTATGGCAATTGCTATAGGCTATGCGTTACAATCGCCGCCAATGGTGCTTTTTTCTTTAGCTGCTGTTGGGCTTGCAGCAAACAGCGCAGGTGGTGCAGGTGGGCCTATAGCTGTTTTATTTGTTGCTATTCTTACCGCAGAAATAGGCAAAGCTGTATCTAAAGAGACAAAAATAGACTTACTTGTTACACCTGCTGTAACTATAATAACCGGTGTGTTGTTGTCTGTTTCAACAGCGCCGCATATAGGTCAGGCAGCGTCATCAATTGGAAATATTATTATGTGGGCAACTGAATTAGAACCGTTTTGGATGGGTATTTTAATTTCTGTTGTTATGGGAATAACCCTTACACTTCCAATTTCATCAGCTGCAATATGCTCTTCTTTGGGGCTAGTGGGCCTTGCCGGTGGTGCAGCGCTTGCAGGTTGCTGTGCACATATGGTTGGCTTTGCTTTTTTAAGCTTTCGTGAAAACCGCTGGGGCGGGCTTTTATCACAGGGCATTGGTACATCAATGTTGCAAATGCCAAACCTTATGAAAAAGCCTAAACTATGGCTACCACCTATATTAATTTCGGCCATAACAGGGCCACTTTCAACAAGCTTTTTTAATTTGCGTATGAATGGCGAGGCTATATCCTCCGGCATGGGAACTTGCGGCTTTGTAGGGCAAATTGGGGTTGTTACAGGCTGGGTTTCTCCTTCACAAACAGCACTGGCGAACGGCGCCGTAGCCATTGAAGCCGGCGCTTTTGAATGGGGTGGTCTCATACTTATATGTTTTGTTTTACCTGCTGTTCTTGGCTTGCTTATGGGATATTTTTTAAGAAAAATAGGTTATATTAAAGAAAATGATTTGAAATTGTAAAGCTTAAAACAGCACAAATAATAATTACAATGTCAAATATAATAATTTTGCCAATCTCTCAACAAATTAATAAAGCAATGAAAACTACCCATTATTTGTATTAGCGTAAGCTAATATAAGTTGGCATGTGCGTAGCACCGCCATAAAATAAGGTATAAATAATCCGTACAGGATATAAGGATTATTTATATATTCTCAGCTCGCTTGACTTTTAAAGAGTTTTGTATTAAAATGGAAAATGGGTTAGTTTTTGCTAACTTTTGTGTTTTTGTAATTTATTCAAACAATAATCAGAGCAAATACAATATACTTTGCAAATATTTAAAGCTATCTTGCGCAAAACAGTGTCAAGAATATACTGCGCGGAAAAATTCACGACAAAGTTGTAAAACTTGGCAGTAGGTACACAGAAAAACTATCTTCATAAGAACTTTTGCAGTTTTTTTGGCGCTAAGAATTTTGGGTGTTTTTTTATATTAATACTCATCTCTCATTGGCTTTTAAGTGTGGTGAACTCCAATATGATTTGTTTGGCTAAAGTGTCACACATGATTAGCCAATATTGGACAAAATAATTTAGAGAGCTATGTAAAAGGGCATGGTAAGACAGTTAAAACCAAGGTTAAAATTATGATAACTTCCAAAATTATAATGATAATATGCTTTATAATTATGAAAGCAGTGTTAATTGCTCAAACAGTTTTGTTTTCTGTTTGAGTATTCCATTTAGCGTATTTTTCATTTATAGTAAAAACAATAAAAAATTAGAAAGTAGGAAATAATATGTCAGAACATAATCACTCTCACGGCTGTGGCTGTGGCAATCATTCGCATTCTCATGAGCATCACAATGGTTGTGGTTGCCACTCGCATGGCAGCCATGAAAACTGTTGTGGTAAGCATAAGAATGTGAAAATCGAAGATGTGAGCGAAGCGGAACTTCACTTTTTACAACACCTTTTGGAACACAATTATTTGCCTGTTGCAAGGTTTGCAATAAAAAGTAGCAAGGAACCCGATTTTGAAAATATAGCCCTTTCACCTGTATTTATTATTAATACTAAAGACAGCATGGAAGAAATTAAGAGTGTTGGCGCCAAACTTAAAAATTTAGAAAAGTTGGGTTTAATTACATTAGATTATGATATAACTCTTAACGGATATGCTTATTTAGAGTATTACAACTCAGATATTTACGCTTATTTTAGAGAAACAGTGAATGAAGCTTGTGGCAAAGATGGTTTTTTAGGCGATATTCCAAATATGGAATGTGGAAGTATTGCGCCAACTGAAAAATGCACAGAGTTATTAAAGAACAACTTTTAAACTAAAATAATGGCTGTGGCAGTTTTAAAGCTGCCGCAGCCATTTGTTGTATTTTGACCAAAAACAAGTTAATTTTGCCAATTATTTCACACTGGCTAGTTGTTTTGGTAATAGAATTATTATTTGTGTTTATACCCCGTATAAATGCACATTATCATTGCGAAAACCGCAAGGTAAGACCAAAATTTATGCTGTTTCATCTTTGTTTTCCTCCGTCAAAATTAAATCTTCTTTCTTCATCATCCGCTGTGCAGAAGTTGCAGTTAGTGCAATTGTGGACGCATTGTGCAACCAAGCAGAAGTGTTTGCCGTAAGAACGCCAAGTATGCCAAGTGATATTAAAGCAGTGTTAAACGCAACAATAATTCCATATTGCCTATGAATTTTCTTTATAAGCTTTGTAGAGAGTCTGCGTATTTCTACTATTTTTGTTAGTTCATGTGAAAGTACAGAAATATCCGCAACCTCTCGTGCTATATCTGACGAACCATTTAAAGTTAGCGATACATCAGAGGCGCTGAGTGCAGGGGTATCATTTATTCCGTCCCCAACCATAAGTATAGTTCTGCCCTCTGCTTTTAATTTTTCTACTATCTCAGCTTTGCCGTCCGGCATTATAGATGCGTAATATTTATCAATTCCAAGTAAATCGCAAGTGTGCTTTGCATTGCTCTCGCCATCTCCCGTAATCATAACAATGTCTTTTATCCCCTCTTGCCTCAACAGTTCTATCGTTTTATTAGCGTCTGCCCTCGGTGGGTCGTTTACACATATAATACCAATCAATTCACCGTCAACTGCAAGGTAAACAGCACTGTCACTACCAATTTGCTCATTTATATAGCTTTCTTTGTCGGTAGGAAATGGTACGTTTTCATCATCAAACACAAAATGCTTGCTACCTATTACCGAATGCTTGCTTTTATAGTCGCTTGCAATTCCATGTGCAACAATATATTTTACCTTGTCATGCTCTTCGGGGTGGTGTATTTTTCTTTTCTTTGCCTCTTTTACTATAGATGACGCCACACTGTGTGGGAAATGCTCCTCAAGGCAAGCGGCAATTTTCAGCACTTCATCTTCTGAGTATCCCTCGGCAATAGGAATTATTTTTGCCACTTTAGGCACCGCATTTGTTAGTGTGCCTGTTTTATCAAAAATAACTGTATCTACTTTAGATAAAACCTCAAGGTATTTTCCGCCTTTTACAAGCACCTCGTGGTTAACACTCTCTTTAAGAACAGAAATAATAGTAATAGGTGTTGTAAGTTTAATAGCACAAGAAAAGTCAACCATAAGCACAGACAGAGCCCTTGTTATGCTACTAGTAAGAATTAAAGTAGCAAAGAAAAGCCCAAAGCTCACGGGGACAATATCATCAGCAAGCCGCTCTGCTCTGCCTTGCACAAGTGCTTTTTCTTTCTCGCCTGTGTCTATTAAGTCAATAATCTTTGCAATGCGTGAATCGCTTTGTAAACTCCGCACTTCCACATCAATTTCGCCGTCCTCAATAACAGTGCCGGCAAAAACCGTATTGCCTGATTTTTTGTGCACTGCAATTGGCTCACCTGTCATAGTTGCCTCGTTTATTAACGCATCGCCACCTGTAACAGTGCCGTCCATAGGTATTAAACCGCCTTTTCTTATGCGAATTACATCACCCACCACAACATCACTATGATGAACTTCAACTTCCTCGCCGTCTTTTATAAGCCAAACCTTGTCTACATTAATTGTAAGGCTCTGTGCTAATGCGTGTTTTGCGCGAAGATTTGAGTATTCGAGCAGTAAACATTATATCATAAAATAAAACTCACAAGCAATGACTTCACAGTAGTCATAATCTTGATTTTACTTCTTTTTTTACAAATTCCAAATCGCTATTACTTAGTAATGGTATTAATCCGTTAATTTCCTCAATATGTTTATCCCACCATTTAAATTTAAGCATAAGCTCTATTAATTCATCATCAAAGCGTCTTCGTATTGGCTTTGCGGGGTTTCCCACAACAATAGTATATGGCTCAACATCGCTTGCCAAAACACTGTTTGCTCCAATAATTGCACCATCGCCAACTGTTACACCCGCCATTATAGTTGTATTTTGCCCAATCCAAACGTCATTTCCTATTACAGTATCGCCTTTAACAGGCATTTCAGACAATGGGGGAACATCTTGAACCCAGCCTTCTAAAATATAAAAAGGGAAAGTAGAAACTGCATTCATTTGATGGTTTGCACCATTCATAACAAAAGTAACGCCGGCGGCTATCTGGCAAAACTTTCCGATAATAAGTTTGTCGCCGTAAAATTCATAGTGGTGAGTAACACGGCTTTCAAAATCTTTGTCTGAAAAATATGTAAAATCACCCACTATAATATTAGGATTTGTAATTGTTGGTTTAACATATATCACACTATCAAAGCCATTTACAGGGTAAATGACATTCGGATTAGGTGTTTTGCAATTATTCATAAAATCAGCCTTTCTGTTTAGAGCTTTCACTTCAGTATACCATTATTTAAAGATATGTTAAAGTTTATTTTAATATAAGGCTACAAATACCACCTAATTTACGATAGTACCCAGTTCATGCTCTCGGTTTGTAGCCTTATCATATTCTCATAATCGGTAGATTTTTTTAGCAGCTCGATGTGCGTTCCCTCAGCTGAAACTTTACCCTCTTTAAGCAGTACAATTTTGTTTGCTCCGGCAATAGTTCTCATTCTGTGGGCTATTACAATTACTGTTTTGTTTTTGGTAAGTCTTGATATTGCTTTTTGTACAGCACTCTCATTTTGAATATCAAGTGAGGATGTTGCTTCATCAAGTAAAACAATAGGAGCATCTTTAAGTAGTGCTCTTGCAATAGATAACCTTTGACGCTCACCACCTGAAAGTTTAGAACCGTTTTCTCCAATAAGGGTGTTGTAGCCATCAGGCATACTCATAATAAACTCGTGGCATTGGGCGTTTTTTGCAGCTTCCACAACATTTTCGTCAGTTGCACCTTTTCTACCTATGCGAATATTCTCCATAACTGTATTATTGAAAAGTGTTACATCTTGGAACACAATAGAAATTTCTTTTAAAAGTGTTTCAGGCTCTACTGAGTTTACATCTTCACTGCCTATGGTAATTTTACCACTACAAACATCCCAAAATCTTGCGGCAAGTTTCATTGCTGTACTTTTACCCCCACCCGATGGTCCAACCAGTGCTGTAACTTCGCCTTGCTTTGCGGTAAACGACACACCGTTTAATACCGTTTCGTTTGTGTCTTTTGTGTTCATTGAAGTATAGCTAAACTGAACATTCTCAAAGTTAATATCATAGCTTTTAGGCGATAGTGTATCTGCGCCTGTTTGAATTTTTGTGTTTTCAAATTCTTTCATTCTCTCAACACTTTTTAGCGAAATAAATATTCCTGCAAGGTTTATGAGTGCTCCTGCTAGTGGATCATAAATTCTTGATGCTATCATTAAAAATACAAGGAAAGTTAAAAGCGTTACCTCGCCTACTGCAAGCAGTGTTACACCAACTATCATAGTTGTGGCAATGCCAACTTTTAATATCATCTGCGATAAATTCACAAATGTACCTGTGGCAAACTCCGCCTTAATGCTCGCTTTTTCGTGGTCGTCAAAATGTTTATCCATCATGCTAAGATGTGCGCGTTCCCTGTTATTTGCCTTAATGTCTTTAACATTTTCAAGGCACTCTTGAATTTTGTCAAGATAAGTAAGCTGTATAGCTCTTGTTTTTAAAAGAAAATAATCTTGTATTTTTTTGCTGGCAACGCACATTAAAAATGAAATAGGAATTACCCATGTGAGAGAAAGCGCTAGCCTCCAGTCGAACACAAACATACCAATTCCCATAATAATTGTTGAGATAATAGAGCCTATAAAACCCGGTATAAAATGAGAAAAGGCATTTTCCATCATTGTAACATCGCCCATCATGGTTGAGGTTAAATCTGCTAAATCTTTTTTACCAAAGAAAGAAAGTGGCAATTTGCGTAATGTTTCCGCAAGGGAAATTCTCATATTAGCACTTTCTTCATACGCTGAGATATAGCAAAAATTATACTGAAAATAGTAAAGTACAGCTAATAAAAACAGTATAAAAACAGCATACGCCACATATGTTAAAACAGTGTAAACAGGCGCCGTATTTTCTAAAACAGGCATAAGTGTATCCTGTATAAAATAATAAGAGATGCCGCTCACAGCCATAATTACAATATTTATAACAACGGTAATAAGGCTTGCTTTTAGCAGTTCACTTGCACCTTTTTCAGTTAGAGCAAAAGTTTTTTGTAGGAACTTTTTCATTATGCTGTTACCTCCTTTGTGTTTTTCTCATTCCAAACAAATGCGTTATTGTATTCTGTCCACATTTCGTTGTAAAGCCCTTTTTTTATTACAAGTTCATCATGTGTACCTTGTTCTACAACTTTTCCATCAGCTATCACATAAATTAAGTCGGCATTTTTTATGGTTGATAATCTATGTGCAATCATTAACACTGTTTTACCTTTTGTTAACTCGTTAAATGCAAGTTGAATTTGATGTTCGTTTTCAGGGTCGGCAAAAGCGGTTGCTTCATCGAGCAAAATTATCGGGGCATCACGCAATATTGCCCTTGCAAGTGCAATTCTTTGTGCCTCGCCTCCCGATAAGTACACACCCTTTGTGCCATAAACTGTATTAACTCCGTTTGGAAGTTTTGCTATTATATCCTCGCACCTTGCAGCTTTGAGTGCCTTGTTTACTTCCTCTATTGTTGCATTCGGCTTGCCCTCACGCAGATTATCCAAAATACTTGTTTTGTAAAGATTTGTATTTTGAAAAACAAAGGAGATATTTTTCATAAGCTCGGTATTGTCAATGTCACGCACATCCACACCACCAATTTTAACGGTTCCGCTATCCACATCCCAAAAGCGAGGAATAAGAGTGGCAAGAGTTGTTTTCCCTCCACCCGATGGGCCTACAAACGCAACAGTTTGCCCTTGTTTTATGCTGATATTCACATTATCCACAGCTTTTTTATCGGTATTTGGATATGTAAAAGATATGTTTTCAAGCTCAACATCAGCAGTTTTGGGAGATTTTGGTGCATTAGCTTTTATCAGTGGTTTTTTACTGAGTAAATTGTCTATACGGTTAAGAGCATCACTTGCAAGCATTGAATGCTGCATTACCCACATAATCTTCATCATCATAAGCGAGGCTATAGGTGTGAAGATAAGATAAAAGAAAAAACTTAGGAAAAAAGTTGTCATGTCGCTTTGACCGCTTATCATAAAAATTGAGGAAAGCACTAAAAACACAGGTGTGCTTGCAAGAAAAACTTGAAACATTGTCATTGGTATTCTCATGCGATATGCGTACTTTGAAACATATTTTTTGTAGGTATTTATAACACCATAAAAACGCTTGAACGTGAAAACTGATTGATTAAAAGTCTTTACAACCGGAACACCGCGCACATATTCCGTTGCCTCATTGTTCATGTTTTCAAGTGCCGATTGGTATTGTTTAAGCCTTTCAGGTTGGTCTTTGCCCATGCCCGACATCATAGAAATCATTGCCAGCACAAGCGGAATAAGACTAATAAGCCCTAGCCGCCAATCAAAGATAAACAGCACCGCAAGCACGGCAATCGGTGTTGTGTACGCGCCTACTAAATCAGGAAGTTGGTGCGCTAGAAATGTTTCGGTTGCACCGGCGCTGTCATTTATAATTCTGCGCAGTTTTCCACTACCCATATTTGAAAAAAAACCAAGAGGCAGTGTCATAATATGGTTTAGCGCTGTTTTTCTCATATTTGTTGCAATTCTGTAAGCTGCAATGTGTGTAAACATAAGCGCAATTAAATAAACAAACATTGCACCAATTGCAGAACCAACTGCTAGCCAAGCATTTGCAATAATGCTATCGGTTAGAGTGATATTCGGATAATCTACAATAATTTCGCTCACACCTCTGTAAATGAAAATGATTGGCAAAAGCGTCATAATAGCACTTATACCCGACAAAATCATGCCCCAATTAGTGAGGTGCTTGTGACCTCCTGCATAGACATACAGCCTTTTTAGCAGTGATTTTGGTTTTTGCTTTTCCATAAAAATCTCCTTTTTATTTTTATATTTCAGTTAGTTTTTGCTAACTTGTTCTTCAAAAAATATTGGAGACTATCTCCCCAATATTTTTAAAAATTAAAATCCAAGTATTTCTTTTGTTCCGGCATAGTAAAACTTTTGAATTTTGCCTATATACTCAAATGCTTCCTCTTTACTTAAATCATGATGAATAGCTTCCAGCATGTTATTAATGCCTGAAGTTGAAATTACATGTACAAAAAACTTGTTTATCTTTGTTGGTTTGAAATTATCATTCTCCATAAACTCAAGAGATGATTTTTCTTCCACTTCTATGAGCTCATCAACAAATTTTTCGTATTTAGTTCCAACAGCACAGCAAAATAAAAGTTTTGACAGTTCAAAATCAGAATAAAGGTACTCTAAAATTAAATTTGTGCCTTTTCCCATGTTTTCAGTTATATCGGCACTGTCAAAATCATATTGTCCCTCTACTTCTTCGTGAGCTCTTTTGTATAACTTAAGTAAATTGTCCGCAAACTCGCCTACAATCTCCTCAAATAAGCCTTCTTTACCATTAAAATGGTTGTACACAGCTCCTGTTGTAGCTTTTGCGTCTGTTGCAATTTTTCTCAAATTTGCACTAACAAAACCTTTTTTCAAGAACTCTTTTTTAGCACAAGTTATAATGCGCTCTTTAGTAAGCTCTGATGAGTAGCTCAAATTCAGCACCTCACATAACATATTTATTTTTAATAACAATGTTATCATATGTTTTGCAATTTGTCAAGTTTATGTTTGTTGTTATATTTAAAACAAAAATATTACAAAAATACTTATTGACAAAAAGAGAAAAACAATGTATATTTATATATGTTAGTTTATGCTAACTTACTTTGGTTTCATCTCCGCTCTAAGAGCGGTTAATTTTAAAAACATTGGTTAGTTTTTACTAACTGATTCGTAAGGAGAAACAGCATTATGAGCGTTGTAATAGTAGGCGGGAACGAATGTATGGAGAGACGATATATTGACACCTGTAAAGAGTATGGTTGTAAGGCTAAAGTTTTTACAAAAATGAAAGGCGATGTGCGCAGCAAATTTGGCTCACCCGACATGATAATACTCTTTACAAATACAGTATCGCATAAACTGGTAGCCTGTGCAAACTGTGAGGCAAAGCGCTGTAAGGCAAGGGTGGAGCGCTGTCACTCAAGCTCGCTTTCTGCACTAAAAAACATATTAGAGGCTATGTAGTATGATAAGCGAAAAATCATTAATTGAACATTGCTCACTAACTTTATCATCGTTGAAAACAGCGAGTTTGTTTACAGTTAAGTTTGAGAGCAAACTTGCTTTAAATGCTAATATTTCATTTTGGAACGAGAAATTTAATCATGCCGGTGTAAATTTAAAATTGCTGAAAGTTTGCGAAAACGCTGCACTTGTTTATATGTACAGACAAGATATGCTTTTAAACGATATGAATAACACAAAGGCAAGTGCTATACTCTCGCAGCACGGATATAAAAATTTAAGTATAGATAAAGCACTAAAAAGGTTAGCACAAAGGCTTGCTACATATGAGGAATTTCCACATGAAATAGGCTTGTTTTTAGGTTACCCACCCGAAGATGTTGAGGGTTTTATCTGCAATAAAGGCAGAAATTGCAACCTGTGCAGATATTGGAAAGTGTATGGAAACGCAGATGAGGCTTTACTTAAATTTGCAAAGTATGACAAATGCAAAACTATATACAAAAAACTGTGGCAAGACGGGCGAGATATTTTAAAGCTTACTGTTAAAAAACAAGCGGTAGCTTAAATATATTACAATTAATTATAATTAAAGGAGATTTTTATTATGAGCAAAGCAGCAATAGTTTATTGGAGTGGTACAGGAAACACAGAGGCTATGGCAAATTTTATAGCTGAGGGTGCAATAGCAAAAGGTGCAGAAGTTGATGTAATGACCTGCGATAAATTCACAAAAGATATGGTGTCAAAGTACAGCTCAATAGCTTTTGGTTGCCCGTCTATGGGTGCCGAAGTTTTGGAAGAAAGCGAATTTCAACCGATGTGGGACAGTGTAAAAGATGAACTTTCTGATGTAAATGTACTACTTTTCGGCTCTTATGGTTGGGGCGACGGCGAATGGCTAAGAAACTGGGAAGCAGAAACTACTGCCAAAACATTAGAAACATATATGTGCAACGAAGCACCCGATGCTGATGCACAAGCTGCTTGCAAAGCGTGTGGAGAAAAATTAGCATAAAACTTAAGCTAAAATATAATTATAAAACAGTGAACCTGTGAATAATATTTTCAGTTCAGCTTGTCAAGAAAGTCCTTTAAATCTCACGATTTAAAGGACTTTTTTTGTAAAAAATAATATATTATATATAGTTCTTATATCTTGTATGGATTATTTATACATACAATAAAAATGCAAGGTCTTTATTAAAAACATAAAAACCTTGCAAAATTTATTACCTATAACCTTTAACAGCAGCTATCATTGCCGCAACATTGTCCACAGGTGTGCCGGACACTATATTGTGTATTGATGAGAAAACAAAGCCACCACCCGTTTTAAACGTCTCTATTCGCTCTTTTACTTCTCTTTTCACTTCTTCGGGCGTTCCAAACGGTAATGTGTGCTGTGTGTCTACTCCCCCGCCCCAAAATACAATTCTATCACCGTATGTATCTTTTAGTTTTTGTGGGTTCATGCCTACCGCAGAGCACTGCACAGGGTTAATTATGTCAACACCTGCCTCAATAAAATCTTCCATTAACTCAGACACAGCACCACAAGAATGGAAAAAAGTCTTCCAATTTGTATTTTTGTGTATATAATCGTTAAGTTTTTTCACATACGGCTTATAAAGTTTGCGGTATGTTTCGGGTGCAAAGTAAAGCCCTGTCTGTGTGCCAAAATCAGTGCCACCAACACAAATTATTTGTATTTTGTCACCCACCGCTTGCTTTAGTATTTCAAGGTTTTTCAGTGCTGTCTCGCATTGAAGTGAAAACACTTCATGTATATAGTCTTCGCGTATAATGTGTGCTTGCAAAAAGCCCTCTACTGTTCGTATTCCTTTAGGGTGTAATACAGTTGGCCCCGGCACTTTTGCAACATCGCCAAAACCGCCACCACCAAAAGCGCACGAAATTGCAAAATCTGTGGTTTCACTCAAATTTTTCGCATAATTCTCGTAGTGAAGCGCTGTTGCATCGTCCCACACACTGCCTAATTCTTCAAAGTCTTCACGCGGTGTCTCGCTATCTTCATCAAACTCACAGCGCTCTATTGCATTAAAAAAACTACCGTCGTCTGTCATTACCATTGAGTGTTGCACGCTTTTGTTGCCTTGTGGATACAAATAATAATACCCTTTGTTGTCAATTTCAAATTCTACTGTATCATCTATAAGCGCAGGTGTGCCTTTTGGTGTTACAAACAGTTTCTTTGTTTGTGACACAGGTGTGCCTATTTTTGTCTTTGGCGATGGTATTGGCATAACATCGCCACAAAGTGCAACAAGCACATCTTCGTCAAGTTTTCCCAGTAGCTGCATTGTGTCAATAATAACAGGGTTGCGCTTTATTACACCAAGCTTTTCATAAAGCTTGTATAACACATCTACATTTATGCCCGTTGCACTACTTGCGCCAAAATCAACAGGTAAAATATCGGTTTCTTCGTGGTTAATAGCGCAAATTATTCTCTCTCGTCTTGTCATTTATAACCTCCGATATTGTTTTCTACACTATTGTGCAAATTGCTTTTAATTGTGTATCAATGAGTTTTTCCATATATGTTAGTTTTATCTAATATAAACGCTTATATGCGTAGCATCGCCGTAAAATAAGTTATAAATAATCCACACAAGATATAAAGGTTATTTATATTAAGTCAACAGTAACTCCCTTATTTTTTATAGATTCCACAATTGCTTCATCAAGCCCATTTTCTGTAATTAATGTGTCCACCTCGTCAACAGCTGTAAGCCGCATGAAAAAAGATTTCTCAAACTTTGTCTTATCCGCAACAAGAATCACCTCTTTTGAACGGTTTATCATTGCACGCATCATAGTAAAGTCTGAAAAGTCGTTAGAGGTAAGCCCTTTTTCCACACTTACTCCGTTGGCACTTAAAAAAAACTTGTCTATATTAAGTGCGGCAAAAGAGTCCATAGCTATTGAGCCAATCATAGAGCCGTTTAATGGGTTGTATTCTCCGCCAAGGTAAACCACTCGTGACTTTGCCTCTTCAAGCACTGTGTGGAAGTTGACTGCATTTGTTACAATTATTATATCTCTGCGTGCACACAGCTCTTTTGCAATTAAGTAGCAAGTTGAGCCCGGTGCCAACAGTACAACATCTCCGTCGTGCACCATCTCTGCCGCGCGCTTTGCAAGTGCAAGTTTTTCTTCATACTGCACACTTAGCCTGCCTTGTAGGTTAGCTGATATTTTTTTATACTCCGGCTCTGCACTTTTTGCAACACCATACTCGCGCTTAATAAGCCCACTTTCGCTCAAAGCACGCAGGTCTTTTCTTATACTAACAAGGCTAACTCCAAATTTTTCGCCAAGCTGTGCTACATTAACATTGCCACTCGCCTTTACAATTTCACAAATTTCGTCTCTTCGCTCTCTAACGGTTCTCACTGTCTCACCACACATTACAAGAATTTTCTGTGCATTACAAGAATTCTTTATATTATACTTGATTTTTGTATTTTTTTAAAGGTTTATAGGATATTTCCCATAAAGTTTTGCTTTTTCCAAGTAATATAGCACATTTTCCACACTTGTGTCGTCTTGAATATTGCTTGTAGGGCCTATTATATAGCCACCGCCCTTAGCAAGTGCCCCTATACGCTTTTTAAGCTCTTCATCAATAGCCTCTTTTGAAACAGGTAGTGCCCTTTGCTCATCAATACCACCGTGGAAACAAATTTTATCTCCGAATTTTTCTTTCAAAGAAACGGAATCCATGCCACTTGCATATGGTTGAATTGGGTTTAACACATCTATGCCTATTTCTATAAAATCATCAATAAGGTCAACAACACTGCCACAGCTATGCAAGAAAATTTTCGCATTAGGAGCGTATTTTTTTATTGTGTCATTAAGCTTTTTGCGGCGTGGTTTTATATGCTGTCTCCACATTTCTTTTGAAATCATAAGCCCATTTTGTGTTCCGTAGTCATCTGCCGTTTGCACTACATGAACAAATTCGCCGCACTCTTTCAAATAATTTGTATAAAATTTTATTTGTAGTTCTGTTACTTTATCAAGCACTGCAAACGCTAAGTCGTCCTCCATTGCAAGGTCTATCAAAAAGTTTTCCATTCCCCTTGTTTCCCATGAAAGCTCCAAAATGCCGTGGGAAACGGCACGCGCTGCAATGGCGTAATCTGTTTCATTATAAAGATACTTTGCCCTCTCTCTTATACCTATATATCTTGCATCTTCGTCAGGATCAGGCCAATTGTAATTTAAAATATCTTGCACTGTCTGAGCATCTTTTAATGGATCTTCACACTGCTGGCGCATTCCGTTTAACATGCGTTTTTTTATGCCCCAGTCATTACAAGTTGTGCCGTCCGGCTGCTCAGAGTAATCGTTAATCTTTGATGGCATTATAAAAACATGACGAAAATCTCCACCCAGTGCTTCAAGCAAGTCATCATTATAATAAGGAGCGCTCTCATCAGGGCGCGGTATTATATTAGGCGAAGTAATACCAAAATGATTTTTCAAATCATTAAAAAGCCCTATAGTGAAGTTATTGGCGGATGAACCAATATCTATTGGTACTCTGTCTGCTTCTTGGTGGTTTAAAGTTTTTATTACTCTTTCTCTTGAAGTCATTTTAATTATCTCCTTTTTATTCATAAACCAACTTTAAGTTTCGGTACATGTATTATCTTCAAACTGTCTTGCTGACTTTGTATATTCATATGAAAATAATATATTGTTAAACACATTTTTAAAAAGCGAATATGTCTTTTCATACATGCGTGTATTTGCTTTGTTAGGCTCATACGCTCGCTTTACTTTTTGATCTTTTAGTGCAGTGTTGTAGTCGCTATAAATACCAACGCCTACTGCCGCTGCTGCCGCTGTGCCAAGTGTTGCAACATCTACTGCGCTTGCGTGCTCTACTCTTACATTTAATATGTCACTAAACATTTGTGTCCATATATCGCTGTTTGCAAGGCCACCCGTAATTTTTGCACATATTGGGTCACACCCTGCAACTTGGTAGTATTCAAGTATGTTTTTAACTGCATACGTTGTACCCTCCATAAACATGCGCGACATATTAGCACGTGTATGTTTTGGAGTAAGCCCAAACATAACCCCTGAGGTATTGTTATTATAAAGTGGAGAGCGTTGCCCCACCATATAAGGCAAGAAAATAAGCCCATCATTGCCTGCCGGCACTGACTTTGCAAGCTCGTCAAGCTCTTTATACGTTATATCTCCAAGTAAATCTCTAAACCAGCGCAAACCACCGCCGCCAAAGTCAACACCCGAAACAGTAACATACTTACCGGGTATTATGTGATTATGAGTATGCAATAGTTTGTGTGGGTTTGCCGAGTTTTGCACAAGCCCTGCTGCTGTTACTGTTCCACCTGCAATAAACAAATCTCCCTCGTCAATAGAGCAAGTGCCCAGTGCTGTTGAAAGGCAGTCCATAGCACCTGCTATAACAGGTGTACCCTCTACAAGCCCTGTTTGCTGTGCGGCATTTTTTGTAACTTTCCCCACAACGTCTTGGCACTCATATATATCGGGTAATTTATCTTTATCTATCCCCAGTGTTTTTGTAATTTCATCAGACCATCCCTTTGCGCCCATTTCGCATAGCAATGTAAGCCCGCACTCTGTTCTGTCCTGTGTAAAAACATCTGTCAATTTGCTTACTAAATAGCCGTTGCCATGTAAAAATTTATATGTGTTTTTGTAAATTTCAGGGTGTGTATCTTTAAACCACATAATTTTTGGCGCTATGTTGGACACATCGTTTCGGTTGCCCGTTAAAAGGAACAATCTCTCCCCAAGACGAGAATCTATGTCAGCACACTGCTTGTGGGCACGTCTATCCATCCATAATAGCCCGTGGTGCAGTGCATTACCTTGCCTGTCAACCGGTAAAGCTATGCTACCCATAGAGTCAATACCAACTGCAACAATGTTTTTTGCTTCTACGCCACTCTCTTCAACGCACCTTTTTGTTAGTGTGCAAAAAGCTTCCCACCATTGTTCTGCCGGTTGCTGCGCATAGCCCGATTTTGGGTAAAATGTAGGATACTCTTTACTTGCATTGTAAACAAGCTTTAGGTTTTCATCATATAAAACTATCTTACTGCTGGATGTTCCAACATCAAAACTTAAAATATAATTCATAGTTTTGTTTGTTCCTTTCAGAGTTTTTGCGCATATTTTAACCTTTAACAGCACCCATTGTTAAGCCGCAAACTAGTTGTTTTTGCATAAACATGCTGAATATTAATATAGGCAACATAACTACTGTACCTGCTGCACACATTTGCCCCAAAAGCAAGCCTTGTACGCTCATAAAAGACGTTATAGCTGCCGGCAATGTTTTTGCATTTACGCTTGTTAAAACTAGTGCAAAAAAGTATTCGTTCCAAGCCATTATGATACAAAAAACAACTGTTGCTGCAAGGCCGGGCTTTGCAATTGGCAAAACATTGTGCCAAAACGCAGTTGCCCTGTTGCAACCATCCACCATAGATGCTTCATCTATTTGTCGCGGTATATCATTAAAGTTTGAGCTCATCATCCAAATAACCCAAGACAAATTTATTAGCATGTAAACCATAACCATTAAAAGTTTCGTATCAAAAAGTGATATTTGCCTTGATACCACAAAAAACGGTATAGCGGCAAGAATTGGCGGCGCCATACGTGTTGAAAGAATCCAGCTAAAGAGCCCACCCTTTGCCTTAAAGTCAAAACGTGATAGTGCATAAGCCGCCGGCACACCCAGTAGCATTGAAACACAGGAACTTACAACAGCAATTATAATGCTGTTTTCAAAGTTAACCATAATACCCCTTGTACCAAAGGCGTTTATGTAGTTATCAAATGTTGGTTCAAAAAACAAGACAGGAGGCAAAGTATAGGCATCTGCGTCAAATTTAAACGAAGTTGTAATAATGTACCACACAGGTACAAGATAGATAAAAAGAGTTATTGCCATAAATATGTAAGAGCCTATGTTAAGCAGTGTATTTGTTTTGCGAATACCAAGCTCAAATTTTTTATTTTTCATTTAAACAAGTCACCCCCGCCAAATAATTTTGTTATTACATTTACAACTATTATAATAAGCGCAAGCAGTACAATTGCCATTGTTGATGCCTCACTTATTTGGTAAAACTGAAAACCTGTGTTATACATTAAGAGGTTAACTGTTTGCGTAGAAGTACCTGGCCCACCTTGTGTCATTGAGAAAGCAAGGTCAAAGCTACGCAAACTGTCCATTGTACGTAGCAAAACAGCTAGTAATATAGGTGATTTTAACATTGGCAGTGTAATGCGCACAAAACATGCAATGTTGCCAGCACCATCTATTTTTGCGCTTTCATACACATCTGCTGGCAAACCCTGTAGCCCTGCTAAAATTATTACCATAACAAGCGGAGACCACTGCCAAATATCTACAAGTATAAGAGTTGGTAGCGCTGTTACACTACTTGCTAAAAAGCCTGTACTGCTCTCTATGCCTATTTGCGCCAAAATCCAGCTTACAAGCCCCCAGTCAGGGTTTAACATAAGACGAAAAACTGTACCTATAAGCACAGGCGATACTACCATTGCAGATATTGCAAATGTTCTTACAATAAAATTGCCCGGCAAATTGCGGAACATTACAATAGCCATGAGGCCACCGAAAAGAATGCTACCCACAACGCAGAAAAAAGCATATCTCACAGTTACAAGCATAGATGCCCAAAAAGCATCTGATGTGAGAACGTTAATGTAGTTTTTAAAACCTACAAAGTCATTTTCGGAATTTGGAATTATTAAGTCCCAACCGTAAAATGTGTTTCGCAAGCTGTATACAAGCGGAAATATAGTAAGCATAATTAGCGCAATTACAGCAGGTGCAAGAAAAACATAAAGCCAGTATTTGTCTTTAAAATAAAATTTTTGTTTTTTATCTGTGTTTATTACTTTCTGCAAAATGACACCCCTTTTGGTTAGTAGATATTGGCTATAACAATTAATAATATTGGCATATGTTGAAATGAGCAAATTTTATACTTGCTTTCACTGTGCAAAGAAAAAATGAAACTCTCTTTGCAGAAATATAAAATTTAATGCCGTCTCAGAGCAAAATATGCCAAAACTAAACGGCTGAACGCTCGTATCAACACTAGATAAGCCGATGTAATGCAAGCTTACCTCAAATAAGCTGATTTACCCACATAGCGTTGTTTTCCTCATAGGCAAACGCCTGTTTTCCGTTATAATCTGCCGTGTTCGGTGTACAAATCAGACAATTTGAGGTCTACAATTTTGGGCAAACGGGCCTTTATTACATAGGTTTTGCTAAATCAAGGAACACTTTTTAATATTTAAGGGGATTACATAATATAACTTTTTATGTAATCCCCTTGCTTTGTTTTATAGTGAAATATGTGCTAAATTTAAACAATGTATAGCATGTGTGCTATATTCTGTTATTATTTTTTCAAGCTTAAAATTATGATTGATATCCGCCGTCTGCAAGTATTTTATCTACGTCTTCGTTTGCGGCATCAAGTGCTGTTTGTGCATCTGTCTCACCAGCGATAACGCTTGAAATAGCCTCAGAAACTCTAGTTGAGATCTCTGTACCCTCGTCTATCCTTGGGCGGAAGTCAGGGTTAGCAATTGCAAGTGATTCCATCATAACATCATATAAGCTTTGTGCTTGGTCATAATCTGCATATGCAGGAATTGCATAAACTGTTTCCAAAGCTTGGTTTGGTGCGCTCCAGCCAACTTGTTGTGCAATTTCAGGGCTAGCAAGCCATGCTACAAATTTTGCTGCTGCTTCTTGGTTTTTAGAGTTTTTAGGTATTGCAAGTGTCCAAGCGTAGAAACCGGGTTGTTGCATGCCCTCGTTGCCGGGAACAACTGCATAACCAATTTTGCCTGCTATTGTTGAAGATTCAGGGTCTTCAAGACGAACTGCAAGAGTTGCAGAGTCAATAAGAATAGCTGCATTGCCTTGAGCCATGTCTGTTTGTGCCTCTATGTAAGAGTAGTTTGCAACACCTTGAGGGCCGTATGTATTAAGAATATTTGCATAATATTCAAGAGATTCAACTGCCTCCGGTGAGTTTAGAACTGCATTGTAGTTTTCATCATAATATTGACCACCAAAGCCCCATAGGAATGTAGGCCATGTCCACTCATTAACACCTGCACCTCTTGCACCACGCATAACTATAGGCGCCATATCAGGGTATGCCGCTGCTATTTCTGCGCAAACTGCCTCAAGCTCTTCAAATGTTTGTGGTACATCAAGCCCAAGCTCTGCAAATATGTCAGCGCGGTACATCATTATAGAACAGTCCTGGTTGATAGGCACTGCGTATAAGTTACCCTCATATGAACAAGCGTCCATGAAAGATGCCATAAAGTCATCATAATTATATGTATCTTGTGCTTCCATTAGTGCATCAAGTTCTTGCAAGTAACCTGCTTGAGAGAACTTAGAAACGAAAGTAAAGTCCATCATTATAACATCGATATCTGTTGATGGTGCTGCAAGCTCAAGGCCTGTTTTGCTGCGAAGTGGTGTCTCTTCAAGTTGTGTGAAGTTTAGTTTAATACCCGTCTCTGCCTCAAACTCAGGGTAAAGCTCTAGCATTTTGTCAAACTCTGCTCTGTTATCTGCCATTAGGTTAATTGTAACGCCTTCTGTAGAAGATGCTTCTGTCGGTGCTTCTTCAGCCGGTGCCTCATCTGTTGTAGCTGCCGGCTGCTCTGCCGCCGCTGGTTCCGAGCTTGAGCTACAAGCTACCAGTTGAAATGCGAGTACCAATGATAAAAGAATTACGAGTGCTGATTTTAAACCTTTAGTAAGTTTCATGCCGATGTCCTCCCTAGATTTTAGTTTCAATCGAAAGTTTATTGATTTCGATTTGTGATGTTTTCATTGTAAAGCATTCAAACGATAAAATCAATAGGAAAATTCGATAAAACGCACATTCTACTATTTGCACAACATAGCTATAAATAAATATACAAATATCACAAATACTAGTTATTTAGTTAAAAATAACTATACATATTGTTGACATTGCATATTTCTTATGATAAATTAAAAGAGTATTTTAATACACTAACGAAATGCAAACGAAATTTAAAAAAATTTAAGTAGTGAGGCATGATTATGACATCAAAAGAAAGAGTTCTAGCGGCAATTAACCACAAAAAGCCCGACAAAATGCCAACTGACCTTGGCACAACAAACTGTACCTCAATAGTAAAGATGACATATACGAAAGTTAAAGAGTACTATGGGGTAGAAAAAGACGACAATATGATGTTCAGCCCTTTCCAAATAATGCTGTGTGATGAGGAAATACTGCAAAACCTACAAATTGACACACGCAATGTTTGTGGAGATTACGATGCGTATGAACAAAAAGAGTGGATATCGCCCGATATGTATAAAGACAGATTTGGTGTTTTGTTTAAAATGCCTGATAATGGGCTTTATTTTGATTTTTACGACTACCCTTTAAAAGACTATGAAACAGTAGAAGAAATAGAAGAAAACTACACCTGGCCTGAACCCGTAATACCAGCCGAGGTTGAGGGTTTACGTGAGCGCGCTAAAAAATTACATGAGGAAAACAAGTATGCCATAGTTGGTGATATAGTTAATTCCGGCATATGGGAGCGCAGCCAAAACATGCGTGGATTCGAGAATTTTCTTGTTGATATAATGGTTAACAAAGAAGTTGCACACTACGTTTTACGCAAGATGACCGACCACCAAAAAGCACGAATGGGACAGTATCTTGATGCTGTTGGTGAATATCTTGACGTTGTATTTGTTGGCGATGACCTGGCAACAGGGCTTAGCACAATAATGTCGATTGAAACTTTCCGTGAAATGGTTAAACCATATTTTGCTGAATACTGGGCTTTCATAAAAGAACGTGCACCAAAAGCAAAACTTATGTACCACTCATGTGGAAGCATCGTTTCTTTCATTGATGATTTAATTGAAATAGGGCTTGATATATTGAACCCCATTCAAGTTAATGCAGCAGGTATGGACACCAAAGAGCTAAAAAACCGTTTTGGAGACAAAATTGCGTTTTGGGGTGCAATAGATGCACACGAAGTTATGCCACACGGCACAGTAGAAGATGTAAAAAAAGAAGTTGCACGCAGAGTATCAGACCTTGGCCCCGAGGGGTATGTTGTTTGCGAAAACCACAATATCCAAGCGGATATTCCTGCTGAAAATGTTGTGACAATGTATACTTACGCTAAAGAAATAGAGCTTTAATAAATTTTGCACAAATATTTAAGCATGTTAGTTAAAAGCATTTTACAAGTTAATCTCATTAAATCTCTTATAGGTTGTATTAAAACATACTAAACACAAAAACCGCACACTGTCATACATGATAGTGTGCGGTTTTTAATTAGAGTAAAAAACATGTTAGATTATATGCTACAGACTGTCGAAAAAGGTATAGTGATTCGTCAATATGACCAGCATCAAAAGTTTTACTAAATTTTTTACAAAAAATTTCAGGTTCTTAGGGCAGAGCCCTAAGGTGTTTTCCGCAGAAAACGCAACCTTTTGCCTTAAAAGAGCATTTTTGAAGGTGAATTTGCATTTTTTTTTGGGGGGCAAAAAGGAAACTTTTTGAGATAAAAATTTCCTTATGACTGCCCGTTTGTAAAAATTGTGTTGTTGTTTCGAAGTTTTTTGTAGATTTAGGCATCGGAGCCGAGGTTTCTGTCACTATCGTAAAGTTTGTAGCGAAACTGCTGTGAGCAGTAATATAGCCAAACCACTTGATAAAATTTTACTTTTAATCTAAAGGCGGTACAACGCCATTTTTAAGCATTGATAAGTACTTTTTGTACTCGCTTATTTTTTGCTCATTTTTTTCCCCGCTCTCATATAAACTTAAAATATTCTCGTAATGTTCATAAACAGTGTTACAATAAATTTTTGTACTTGCAATTTCTTTTATGGGCTCGCAATATAAAACCATGTCCTTTAAAATTTTCACCAGTTCTTCTATATCAAATATGTAATTAGCCGCAACAACCATAACAGGGTTTATCCCGGCACTTGCTTTATTAAAACACTTTTCGTCTTTTGTGAGCTTATAAATACTTATGCACAGGTCAAAAGTTTTTTTCCATAAGTTTTTAGTTATTAAAATCATACTTTCAAGCCCACCTATGCCTGCCAAATACATAGCCTCATTCATAATTAATCCGTATGCTTTTATAATGTCGTATTTTAATTTAACTGCCCTTTTTTTGTCAATTTCTTTGTTTCGCTCTAATTCGTCAATTTTTTGCGCAAGATTATCAAACCCTTCATCAACAGCAACATGCCATCCTTCGGGGTGGCGCATTGTTGAATATTGCGATCTCTTGCTAAGGCTTTCATTTAAAATTTGCTGATAATCGCGAAAACCATTAATATAACTTTTTTCAAGGCTTTCTATATTGTCTTCAAGGCTCTCACTTTCAAGTACTTTGCTGTTTAGGCTAAAATATTTTTGATGATATTCCTTTGCTTTTTCATATTCTTCGTTTGCCAAAAGTGTTTTATAACCTGAATAATAATAGTTTGTGAGATTTCCGAGAGCTGAGTTCTCGTCAACTTCTTTGTTTTCCTGCTGTGTCAATGCCTCATAAATGTCGTACTCATCGCTTTTTGAAGCGGCAATTTCAGCATTGTTTTTTGCATGTAAGGCTGTTAGTTTTGCGTATAAATCTTCAAATTCATTAATTGTGATATTGTAAAATTTCCATGCTTCTTTTGACATTTTGTACTTATTTAGCATGTCGATTTTAATGGTATAAATATCAATTAAATTATTTAAAGTGCGGTTTGTGGCAAAATTATCGTAGGAAATTTTACGCCTTTTTACAATTTTGTCTATATATACAAACAGCTTTCTCTGCTTTTGGCGAAGTACTGTAAAATCATAAAATTTTGTAAGAAGTGGGGTTGTCTTTTTATCTATGTCAACTGTCTTGTTCTCATTTAATATTTTGTCTATTTTACCAAGTGCCTTGTCAGCCATAGTATGTTTTGCAATTAATTCATGTATGCTTTCAATAACGCTTTTTGCGCTGTGCTCCTCAATGGTTTCATCAAAATTAGTCTCAAGATAATCTATTATCGTGAGTGCTTTTTCATACGAGACAAGCGCCTGATTGTATTTATTTTCTTCATCAAGGTCTCTTGCAAAACTAATTTCTAAACCTACATATTTTTTCAAATGCAAGAAAGTCTTTGCATTGTTATAAATATAATCGCTTTGCTCTCTATATTTTTGCATGTATTTCAAATATAATTTGTAGTCAATGAAAAACTTAACAAGTGCCAACCTTGTATCAATGCTATCTTCAAGTTCGAGAATATTCTCGTAAGTTCTTATAGTGTTGCTTGCTGCCTCAACTATGGTTTCTTCTATTTCATCTTCTTGGGCATCATCATTTACTGCGAGTATTACAGTAAAAAGCATCTGTATTTTTGCATAAAATTTCATATATTCTATGTTGCTGTTTTTGCTCAAAAGCCTTTTACTTATGTCTAATACCGTAGCAGCATAATTATAAACATTCTCTGAGTCAGTTTCTGAATCTTGAAAAGTTTCTACTATACTTGCTAGGCTCCTTGCATATATAAACGAAGACTCCTCGCAAGGATAATGCTTGTTTAAATACCTTGCCACAACAATGCGTTTTCTTGCATAATTAATGGCTTTAATATTATTGTTTTCATAGTCTACTATTTGTGCACGCATTAAATATGTACTACTTAAAACATCAAGGCACTTAGCTAGGTTTTCAATGTCGTTCTGTAGCCCATATTCTTTCACCTGACTATAAATATGCAAGTACGCTGCTTTTGCAACACTGCTAAGCAATTCAAGGTCTCTCCTTGATGTACTGAAAGCATTGAAAAAGTGCGTAATTATGAAATAAATAAAATCAGCATGGTTATTGTAATTAGAACAATTTTTGATTACAAAGCAAAACCACTTGCCGTTGTCTGTTGTATTTAGCGCCTTTATGTCTGCGCACATCTCTCTTATCTGCTCTTCTTCAAAATATTTTGCAGTGGCAAGACAGTTTATTACAAGCTGTTTATCTCTTGCAACAAAGGCATGATAGTACAGTTCTTTTTCGCGCACATTATCGCTTGTTTTCAGTGTTATAAGATGTGCTGTAATAACATCGTTAAAAAAAGCAAACTTTTCTTTAAAACGTAGCGCAAGGCCCTGCCTAATAATTTTATGCGTAAAATTAACACGCGCATCATCTCTGAGTGTAAAAAACGGGCGCATATATCTCATAAGGCGTGAAAAATCAAGAGCGCTGTAAGCACCTGTCAAATCAAGCACAATTTTTTCAATGTCTAAAGCACGCAAACCAAAACGACTTGTTGCCAAAAGCGGAAGTATAATTTCGCTTTGCTGTTTGTTTATACGCTCTCCTGCCTCAATTAAAATCTCCGCCGCCATCTCGTGTAAATTGTCGGGGCTAATATTAATAACATTTAGCATGTGCTCGTCAATGCCCTCTTGCCCGTCGCCCAGCTCTCTTATCTGTTTAAAGTCGTCATCATTAAAAAGCATAAGCCTTTGTAGTAGCAAGCTTATGTAGAGTGCGTTTTTTGAGTTTTCTTTTGCCGCTATTGATAGTTTCACAACCGATGACAGCTGTTTTTTGTTGCTCTGTGTTATACCGTTTATTATTTGCAGTTTTTCATCATTATTGAGCGGGTTTAGTTGAGACAGATGCACGTAATTTTGCAAGTTTTTGGGCAAATGCGTTTCAAGACTGTTTAAAAAAGAAACTACTACTGTTATATTTTTAGGTATATTCGGCGGTAACCACCCAAAATCTTCAATATCTTTGTTGTGCACAAGCTGGTCAATGGCATCTATAATTAAAACAAGTTTTTTGCTGTTTTTTGCAGCATATCTGTTTATATAATTAAAAAAAACGCTCTTTAAATCATTGCTATTTGTGTTTTCGTAACTTTCGTTAAGCAGTTTTGCAATATAATAACTTGCTTGCCTGTAAAAATCCGCAAGTGTTGCCTGGCGTGAACTGTTACCACAAATAAACGTAAAAACGTTAAATTTATCCTCTGTTAGCTGTTTTGACAATTGGCAAAGCAAGGTGCTTTTTCCCCTGCCGGAATTTCCGCGCACAAGCAAAAGCCTTGTGTCGGGGTTTAAAATTTCTTGTTTATAACTGTTTATGTATTCAAAACCACTAGCAAATTGCCTACACTTGTTCTCAATAAAAGTGTTAGTCTCAAGGCGCTCCTTTTCTTGCCAAGGCAAATGTTTTATGCTTTCAAATTCTTCTTGTAGCATGTTTTTAACTTTTTCAATCATTATTTGAGAAAAGTACTCAAAGCCTGTAAGCTTTTTTTGCTTTTCGTCCCACACAGGGGAATACATTATTACATTATCGCCAAAATCTTGTTTAAGTTTTTGCTTTAACTCGCTTAGTTTTTTAAAAGATGATATATCTTCGCTCTTATAATCGACAAGTTCTTCTTGTGTCATTTCACTAAAAAAACTGTTTTGCCTAAAAAACACAAGGCAATTTTCTTTTTTTGCAAATTTAGAAAGTGCACCGTACTCAATTTCGAGTGCAGTTACGCTTTTGTCAAAATCCTTTAAAACAAATTTCCTGTTTTTTAAAGAGTCTTTTAAAATGTCTGAATTTGGCCTCCACCCGTAACGCTCACCCAAAATAATTATCATGTAGGGCTTGCAAGAGTCAATCTCGTCAAGACAAACGCTGAGCACTTTTTTCGCGCCCTCTTCGCTTTCCAAATCTGTTGTATTAACACCCCAGCGCAAGTCTACAAATTGCAGTTCGCTACCAAAACTTTCGGCAAAAAAGCTAAGTTCAGGTATTACATCTCTTTGTATTATGTCACGCTCGGCGTGCATGTCTTTAAATGTACTGGACACAAAAATTGATTTCATATTATTTGTTTCCTTTTTTATTAAATATAATACACAATCTAGGTGCAAGGTTGTAAAACAGCCAATGAAACTATTGCTTTTTCAATCAAAGCAGTAAAAACCCAATATACTTTTGCAGAGCTGTGTGTTTTGTTTTTGCTTTAAAATACAATGACAGGTGAAACCGATGATTCTAGTATATTTAGGTAGTGTGAAATCTTCTCTGAAAACAGCAATTTATCACACGAGCTGAAATTAGTTAAGGTAAAAACCGTCGGATTTGCATCTTAATTAAAAATAATACAAAAAATCAGAGGCTGTCAAGTTAGAGAGCACATGCAAACCTCGACAGTTTCTGCTTTTTGTGCTTTTAGGGTTAACTGCACTCTTAGAATATTATAGAAATTGTGCCGTAAATCATACCCCGATTTCTACCGACAGGTATCATTTTTTATTTTCAATATGACAATTGTTTGTTTTATTAGCATATAAAATTAAACTATTCTCAACCTTTAAATTCAACAATATGAAAACCACTACACTTCTAATTTTACACAGTATTTATAATGCAACTTTATAAAAAGTATACGCCTTTAAATATGCTCTGTCAATAAATAACACTCAAATCTTCGTCTATTTTTCTGCATTTTTCATCTTCAAATTTATTATTTAGCTGTACGCTTTCTACAACAAATAAATTTTTTTATTAAAAGTAAAAACTTATATTACTCTTTTTACTCCGTTAAGGTCTCTGTAATACTTTTTATTTTCAAATACTGCTATCATTCGGCTGTTTACTCACAGACACATCAATAGAAACGAACTGCCCACCTCTTTGAATTACATGGGCACTCTGGCAAGCTCTCGGTAAAACAACCAATAAAACAGGTAATGTATAAAATTATAACACATTAGGTGTTTTCACCATCAATTCAAACTTGGTTTCATGTATCTTTAACTAAACATTCACAAAATGTTCATTGACCAATCGTTCAATATGTGCTATTGTATATTCATTGAACAATCGGTCAACAAATGTGTGATAGGAGAAAACATGAAAGAAATTAATTTAAACAATGAAACAGTTTTTAAAATAGTGGGAAGTGCAATTGAGCTTTTCAACCTTAATGGATATTCAGGCACATCTATTAGTGATATTGCAAAAAAAGCACAATTATCGAAAGGGATTTTATATCATTACTTCAAAAATAAAGATGAGCTATATTTATATTGTGCAAGGCTGTGCATTGATGAATATATGAAATACTTAAGTGAAAAATTGACAAATCCCACATCAATAACCAATGCAATAACTGAAAATGTAAAAGCGAGGATACAATTTTTTAATGAAAATCCACAGTATAGAACATTTTTTAATTATATCGTTTCAAGAAAACCGGCACATCTTGCTGAGGAACTTATAAAAATTAGGCTACCACTTACTATAAGCAACACAAAGCGCATAAAAGAAATTACAGGCGATATTGAACTTGGCAACGGTGTCTTTGACGATGATATAATCGCTTTTACTTCTATTTTGCAAAATAGCTTTTCATTTTTGCTTCAAGATGGCTATGATGAAAATATTAAGCAAAAGCAGATTGAGAAAACGGTACGTTTAACAAAAATATTTATTAATGGTTTGAAAGAGGATATAATCTGATGAAAAGACAAACGTTCAAATCACTTATAAACCACATGAAGCAAGATAAAATTGCATTTAGAATTTACCTTATACTGCAAGGTTTAGTAATATTTACAATGGTGCGCTCATTTTTTCGCGGTGAATACGAAAGTATTTTCACATGTATTTTATCAACCGTACTTTTATTAATGCCTGCATTAATTGAAAGAACACTAAAAGTCAAATTCCCTACTACTATGACAATTATAGTATTGCTTTTCATTTTTGCTGCGGAAATTCTAGGAGAAATAAATGCGTATTATATTAAGTTTGAAAATTGGGATACTATTTTACACACACTAAACGGCTTTCTGTGCGCTGCAATAGGCATTGGTATAATAGATTTATTAAATACATCTAAAAAAACAAGCCTTAATTTGTCACCAATATATGTAGCGGTTGCGGCGTTTTGCTTTTCAATGACTATAGGAGTTTTGTGGGAGTTTTTCGAATATGGCGCTGACACATTTTTAGGAACAGACACCCAGAAAGACACAATAGTGCAAGAAATAAACTCAGTGGCATTAAACCCAAATGAAGAAAACAGCCCCGTACTTATTGACAATATAACCGAAGTTACAATAAACGGTGAAGTTTTACCCGTCAACGGTTATTTGGATATAGGCCTACATGACACAATGTTTGATATGATTGTAAATTTTGTTGGAGCGCTTATTTTTAGTATTATCGGATATTTTTATGTAAAAGCAAAAGGAAAAAACAAGTTTGCTAAAAAATTTATTATGACTGTGGAAGAAGAGGGAAATTAACATGAAAACAATTATCATTTGTATTTTAGCAGGCATGGGTGCAGGCCTTGGCACAGGCTTTGCCGGCATGAGCGCAGCCGTTGTTATAACACCTATGCTTATTACATTTTTAGGAATGAACCCTTATGAAGCTATCGGAATTGCCCTTGCCTCCGACGTTCTTGCAAGTGCTATATCGGCCTATACTTACGGCAAAAACAAAAACATTGACATTAATAACAGTAAACTACTTTTAATTAGTGTGCTAGCATTTACGTTTATAGGTGCGTTTATTGCAAGCCTTGTTCCATCGGAATCAATGGGGAATATTGCAGTTTACATGTCTCTCATCTTGGGCATTAAGTTCTTAAGAAAAAAAGAAACGGATGCCCCAAAACAAAAAAAAGCCGCTGAGGGTGCTTTAAAAATTATTCTCCCTATTTTATGTGGTGCTATAATAGGCTTTATTTGTGGCTTTATAGGTGCAGGTGGCGGAATAATGATGCTTGCTTTAATGATGAGCGTGCTGGGTTACGAGCACAAAACAGCAGTTGGCACAAGTGTGTTTATTATGACATTTACTGCACTTTTTGGGGCTGTATCGCATTTCTCAATTCAACAAATTATACCTGATTTAACAGTACTTACTGTCTGTGTAATATCCACTCTAACCTTCGCGTTACTTGGTGCCAAATTTGCAAACAAAGCTAAACCTATGGTTTTAAACAAAGCAACAGGAACTGTTCTTACAACTCTCGGTATTTTTTTAATAGCAGCCGAAAGATTTTTGGTTATATAGTAAATAATAAAAAAGAGCAATAGTGTGAAAAATCACGCTATCAATTATTTAAAAAGCGTACTGTAAGAGACGCTCATACCAATTAATCTCCATTCTGTATGGAGATTTTTCAAAATTATTTGTGCTGTGCACAGAACGGAGATTAAAATGAAAAAAAGTATGATGAAACTTAAAAGAGGCAAGCCGTTTATATACTACTGGCTTATTGTGTCTTTAATAATATTTACCTTTAACTTAATAGTAACTTTATTATTTGGAGGCAATTCTGTTACCCATGTAACATACGATGTTTTTCTTGACGATTTAAACGCAGGAAAAATAGCATCAGTTCAGGTAATGGACGAGAGCATTATGTACGGAATAGAGACCATGGTAGATGGCAAGGAAGAACCTAAAGTTGATGTTTATTCCACCACAAGAATGCAAGATAATGACCTTGTAGACAGGCTTTATGAATCAGATGCAGAATTTTTAGAAGTATTTCCAAAGGAGAGCTCTTTTTTAACAAATATTATAAGCACAGTAATAATGATAGTAATTTTCGCATTAATATGGCGTTTTATAATGTCTAAAATGATGAAGGGCATGGGCGGTGGTAACACTATGTCCTTTGGCAAGTCAAACGCTAAAATTTATGCAGAAACTACAACAGGGAAAGCTTTTACTGATGTTGCTGGGCAAGAAGAAGCTAAAGAGGCATTAAACGAAGTTGTCGACTTTCTCAACAACCCAAAAAAATATGCTGAAATTGGTGCAAACTTACCAAAAGGTGTGCTTTTAGTAGGCCCTCCGGGCACAGGTAAAACACTTTTGGCAAAAGCAGTTGCAGGCGAAGCAAAAGTTCCGTTTTTCTCTATATCAGGCTCTGAATTTGTTGAAATGTTTGTGGGTATGGGTGCGGCTAAGGTAAGAGATTTGTTTAAACAAGCTAATGAAAAAGCACCATGTATAATTTTTATAGATGAGATTGATACTATTGGTAAAAAACGTGATAACGGTTTTAGTAGCAACGACGAGCGCGAACAAACATTAAACCAGCTTTTAGCTGAAATGGACGGGTTTGACGGGCAAAAAGGTGTTGTACTTCTTGCAGCAAGTAACCGCCCTGAAGTTCTTGACAAAGCACTTACAAGGCCGGGTAGGTTTGACAGACGAGTGCCTGTTGAACTACCCGACCAAAAAGGTAGGCAAGCTATTTTAGAAGTACATGGAAAAAACATCAAGCTTGCCGATGATATAGACTTTGAAAAAATTGCAAGGGCAAGCTCAGGTGCAAGTGGCGCAGAACTTGCTAATATAATTAACGAAGCAGCTTTGCGTGCTGTAAGAGATGACAGAAAAGCGGTAACACAAGCAGATTTAGAAGAGAGTGTAGAAATAGTTATAGCAGGTTACCAAAGAAAAAACGCTGCTGTATCAGAGCACGAAAGAAAAATTGTTTCGTACCACGAAGTTGGCCATGCGTTAGTTGCCGCACTACAAAATGATAGCGCACCTGTTCATAAAATTACAATTATACCCAGAACTTCGGGTGCTTTAGGCTACACAATGCAAGTAGACAGCGATGAGAAGTTCTTGATGAGCAAGGAACAAGCTCTTAGTAAAATTGCAACTTTTGCAGGTGGCAGAGCCGCCGAAGAACTCATTTTCAATTCTATAACAACAGGTGCATCGAACGATATTGAACAGGCTACAAAAATAGCACGAGCAATGATAACTCGCTATGGAATGAGTGAAAAATTCGGAATGGTGGCGCTTGAAACAGTAACTAACCAATATTTAGGTGGGGACGCTTCTATGCTTTGTTCTGCTGAAACTGCAAAAGCAATTGACGATGAGGTAATTGAGATAATTCACACGCAATATGATAAAGCAATGCAAATTTTAAAAGAAAACGAGAAAAAACTTCATGAAATTTCAATGCACCTACTTGAAAAAGAAACAATAACAGGCGATGAATTCATGAAAATTTTAGACAACAAAGGAGATTAATAAAATGTTTGGTATGTTTAGAATGATTTATGACCCAACTTATATTTTAATAATATTAGGTGTTATTATAACTATTTTTGCACAAGTAAAGTTAAAATCAACTTTTTCAAAATATTCTTCTGTAAGAAGTTTAAAAGGATTTACCGGTAGAGAAGCCGCAGAAGAAATTTTGCGCTCACAAGGCTTGCATGATGTTCGTGTAGAGCATGTACGAGGCAATTTATCCGACAACTATGACCCACGAACAAAAACGGTTAACCTTTCCGATGCGACATATAATCAAACATCAATTGCCGCTGTTGGCGTTGCTGCACATGAGTGCGGACACGCCATACAGCACCACAAAAATTATGTACCGCTAAAGC
>CAYJNL010000024.1:0-47201 GCA_964371675.1 uncultured Bacteroides sp.
TCATAACTATTCCTACTATTATAAGCAGAAGATATATTAAAGCAAAGTTAAATATGCTGATTTGTACGGCATCATTCACCTTTTTTACCTCCGGTTAAATTCACAATATTTTCTGCAAACATTTCGGTTAGCTTATTATCGTGGCTTATAACAATTAAAGTTGAATTATTTTCTTTAACATAAGAAACAATATTAGAAAGTACTTTTACAGCTAAGTTATAATCAAGTGCTGAAGTTGGCTCGTCAAGCATAATCGTTTCTGATTTCATAGAAAGACATATTGCAATATACACCCTTTGTTTTTCCCCGCCTGAAAGAGTATCACATAGTGTATCGAGCGAAAAATTCGCCTCAGTAAGTTTTAAAAAACGATACATTTGCTCATCTGTTAATTTTGGATATTCACAAAAACCTAAAAATTGATTAAAATTCTCTTTTATAGTTCCACTAAATAAAAATGTGGCTTGAGATATAAGCTTTACTTCTTTCCTAAGCTTAATGCTATCATATGTTGTTATGTCTTTATCTTTATAAAAAATTTGCCCACTTGAAAAATTTTCAGTTTGATTAAACAGCTTTATAAGTGTACTTTTCCCACAGCCGCTTTCACCTGTTATAAAATTGATTTTTTCTTTTATGATATGAATATCATCATAAAATATGAAGTGTTTAAAAACTACTTCTCTTGTTTTAAACATAATTTACCCTTGCTTTCTTGATTAAATGTATGTATAACATAATTAACGAACACAGATAACGAATAACAATATCGTATTTAGATATTGTTATAATATCATAAGGAGAACAGAAATGCAAGACCCTATTTTAAGAATTTTTTTAGGATTTAAACAAGTACATATATTGCATCATGCAAAAAAAGAGCCTATATATGGCTCTTTTATGATTGAAGAGCTTAAATTCCATGGTTATGATATAAGCCCGGGAACACTTTATCCAATTTTTCACAACTTAGAAAAAGCGGAGCTATTAACAGTTGAAAGCCAAAATGTTGAGGACAAACTTAGAAAGTATTATTCTATTACTCCAAAAGGCGAAAAAGTGCTAAAAGAAGTAAAAAGAAAAATTAAAGAGCTTACACACGAACTTTCAGAGTCTTTTAAAAACAACCTGTAACTTATTTTTAGTTACAGGTTGTTTTTGAGCGTAGTTATGATTTATTCACGCCGCAATTTCCTTGCAATTCCTATACTTTGATTTCATAAGTTTCATTATAACGGCGTAAACTCCGTCGATGTACCTCTCGGCCGTTATATACTCATCACGTAAGGCATTTAGCGCATTTCTTGCCCATATAAATTCTTTGTTATTTAGGTAGAGTTTTGGGGTGTTGTTAGCCAAATCAAGGAATACTGGGCAAAACGAGTGCAAGCGAAGTTTGATTGGCTGTATTCTCTCCAGCTTCAACATATGGAGTGTCTGGGTTTATCTCGATAGCTATAATACATAGTCCCGACTATAATAATCATTATACTTAGTGCAATAACAATTGTCTTGTTGCGTTGTATCTTCATTAATCCACACATAAAGTGCGAAAATGCCAAAATATAACGAAATAGCGTGATAAAATAGAGGGCGTCTATTTTATCACGCAAAGATGGCGCGCTCGTCGGGAATCGAACCCAAATTAATGGCGTCGGAAGCCATTGTGTTATCCGTTACACTACGAGCGCATATTTTTAATTTATAATAACGTAATTCTCATATTTTATATAATATTATGAGAATATCAGTTGTAAATCATAGTATTTAACAACCATATATGCACATGAAAAGTTAAGCAATAAACCCCCAATTATTGTACTGTTTTTACAAAGCTACTAGTCACTCCCATATAATCCAAACTAAGATTACATAAGAGTGACTAACCATAAACATAACATTATATAGTTTTTTTTAAATAGTCTAATTAATAAAAAGTTAACCTTAAAACAAACTATAGCTTCATACTTGTTTTGTCATAAATAGGCGTTGTAATTGCACCTGTTAAAAACGCATTTGCAAACGCCTCAATTATGCCACCAAACAATGCTATTGACCACAATGTAGCACCAAACTCATTTTTTATAAGTTCACCACAGAATAAGTCTATACTTGTTACAAATAAAATTGTATTTGTTGCACTTGCCAAAAAGCCTGTAATTAAAAACAATAAAAACTTTTTACCACCCTGCTTTATACTTATAAACTTACCACATACTGCAGCAACTATACCAACAGCCAAACGAGGCAACACGCAAATTGCAATTGAAAGTGGCAAACTATGCGCTAAAAGCAATACTCCCAGTGCTTCTGTAGGTGCTTTTATAAAGCTTGTAATTCCAAATGCAAGCCCTAAAACTATGCCTGCCGGCATTCCAAGTAAAAGCGCACCTACTGCTACCGGTAATACCATTATTGTAAAACTAAGCGGCCCAATTGTTATGTAACCTAGCGGTGTAGCCGCCAAAATTATGGTTATCGCTACTAAAAATGACAACCTAACAAGATAAACTACTCTTTTATTCTTCATTAACAATCCTCTTTACTATTTATTAAAATATTGCCAATACATTTTATCATAAAATAGAAAAGAACACAACTAAAAACAACTATGTATGTAGCACTGCCATAAATAAAAGTATAGTAATACGCTCAAAATTTGATGATTACTTATAACATAACACTACTAATTCTTATAGACAAAATACCTGTATTCGCTGTCTTTTTCAATCATGCTGAGTGCACTTTTAGCTTTTGCAAATACATTTTCAAAGCTGTCTCCGTGTTCGGGATAAAACGATATACCAATGCTTGCCGTTATTTGCAGTGAATTATCATCTTTTTCGTGAGTAATGTTAAGAGCATTACAAAGTTCTATTGCTTTTCGCTCCACAAATTCTACGGTTTTGTAATTCCCCAAAAATACAAAGAACTCATCATCCTCTAGTCTGCCTATTATGTCAGAACTTCTAAAAGCACTGCGCAATGTTTTTCCTACTTCACACAAACACTCATTTCCAAAATCTTGACCAAAAGTACTGTTTATTTGCTCAAAATTATCAAGATTTATTACAAAAAACGCACCTGTTTCATTATTTGTGTTTGCAATTCTTAAATAATTTCGTATATATCTTTCAGTGGCTTGCTTATTATACACACTTGTCACAGGGTCTGCCTCTGATTTAATGCGCAACATGTCCATTGCCAGCCTGTGCCCTGAAATTTCTTGCATTTCACCTATTACTCTTGTGTTTTTTTCTTTTTCGTCATATATGGTTTTATAATTGTATAAGTACCATATTAAATCTCCATTCGGCAATGTTAAACAAAACTCACCCTCTGATTTTTTCGGTAGTATTTCGCCTGCTTTCACACTGCTAATTCTCTCTATATATTGCGGGAACATCTCTTTGCCTACATCTGAATTTTCAAAGTCTTTTATAATATTCGGAATATTAAATTTATCGGCAAAGTTCTTTGAAAAATGTATAGTTCCACTCTCAACATCGTAATCAAAGAACACATTATTAGTTAAAAATGCTATGTGAGCATTAAATTCTTTTTCCTGTTGCAAATCACTACCCGCTTTAGTAAGGCTTGTAATATCAGTTATTGACAGATATAATCGTTTTTCGCCACGCTCGTTTTCTGCTGTTTTCCCACGCATTTGCACAACAATATAGCTTTGCTCTTTGTTTACCATACGACATGTAACGTCAAACATTCCTCTTTCATTTTCTTCAATTTGATCTCTTATATGTTTTGCAATATTATCTCTGTCATCTTCATGCAGTGTTTCAATCCCACGGTTTGCAAAAACGTCTCGCAGTTCTTCTTTTGTGTAGCCTACAATTTCAAAATAACCGTCATTCGCCTCCGCCATTGTGAAATGTTCATCAATTTTTGCAATAAGTATGCCACACGGCACAAAAGAGTTTGCAAACCTTGCATCATTGATATTTTGAATTAGTGTTTCATCATCTTTTGTGTGCAATGCTTGCGGTATTATGCCATTATATTTTTGCTCAAATTCATTAATTGGCATTGGCTTTGCATATACATAGCCTTGTATTGCATCACAGTTCATTGTTTTCAGCAATGCCACTTGTTCAGGTGTTTCAATGCCCTCTGCTACAACGTACATGCCAAGGTTGTGCGACATTTTTACAATGCTATCTATAAGCATGTCATCACGCCTTGCATTTTTGCCACCAACAAAAAAACTTCTATCCATTTTTAAGGTGTCTACTTGCAAATTTTTAAGCATCCCTAAAGACGAATAACCTGCGCCGAAATCATCAATAGAAATTTTAAAATTATTTTTGTGTAAATCTGTGAAAAGTTGCTCAATAGTCAGCTCACTTGCTATTGTTGTGCTCTCTGTCAATTCAATTTCAATGCACTCGTGCGGCACACCGTACTTGTCAGCTATTGCCACAACTCCATCTACAAAAAATGGGTTTTGTAGGTTTAAACGTGAACAGTTGACAGACACAACAAGTTGACCTATATTTTCTTCTCTCCAACGCTTAAGCATTTTGCAAACATTTTCAAGAATATATTTATCAATTTCCACAATGAAGCCATTGCGCTCAAACAGCGGAATAAAATCATTGGGGTATATCATTGTGCCGTCTGCTTTAACCCAGCGCACAAGAGCTTCTGCACCAACAAGTTTGTCCTCCCTTGTCCCGAATTTTGGTTGCAAAAACACCTTAAACTCTTTATTCTCAAGTGCAGCTTTCATTTTACTTGTTATTTCTGCCTCTTTTAGCAGTTTTTGCTTAAACAAGCTGTCATAGTCGCAAACCATTTCTCCTTTAACAGCTTTTGCGCGTGAGTGTGCAAGGCTTGCCTTGCTTATTATGTCTTCTACATTGGTTTCTCCCTGCCCTATGCTATACCTACCAATGTTAATTTTTTCATCATAATCACTTATTTCAGATACTGTATCGTCATAGTGCTTTAAAATCATTGCTGCTAATTTATCAATATCATTAATAAAGGTACTCTGTGCAAACATTGCAAACTTATCGTCACCTATTCTTGCAGTGATTAAAGACGGCTCATTTAATTTCTCTTCAAGTGTCTTAGCAGATTGCAAAACACGGTCGCCAACATCATAGCCAAACATCTCATTTATTGCCTTAAAGTTATCTATATCAAAAATTATAATCGAGTATTTTAGATGCGCATTATACTCAAGAACATTTTTAATGTCTATTTTAAACTTAGCCATATTTGGTAGTTTTGTTAAAGAGTCATAATATGCTAATTTTTTAAGAGCTTTGTCTGAGTTAAACTGAACAAGTGTTATATAAAGTACAAGTAAAATTATAACCCAGTAAACTAAACTGCCAATATTACTAAATTGATTCATGGCATCAATTAATACATCGTTTAGCTCATCTACCTCAACGTTTATTGCCAGCACCCAATCTGTCATCTTTATAGGGTTGTAAGACATAACTTTATCTACACCATAGTAGTTGTAGTAAAAACCACCACTTTGACCCAATTTAAAATCACTTACAGCATTCTCAATATTCTCAATCCCAATTTCACTCGCATCGCTTTCCGGTATTATCGACATACCTATGTGATTTTCACTTGTAGAAAATACAAGTTTCAATTCATGGTCTATAATAAAAATGTCGCTCGTACCAAGTGAGTTGTTTTTTAAAATCTGAAAAAAATCATCCATGGAAGCTTCGCTAAGCAAAATTGCTACAACTTCATCTTCTTTTACAACAGGTACAGAAATGCTAAAAACTATCTCATCTTTTTCAACAGATACATAAGGCTCACTAATGTAAAAGTCATTTCCAATAGCATTAATAAAAGCCTCATTTCCGGAGAGGTTCCGCTTTTCGCCAGTTGGTGAAATACTGTTACCATCTAAATTAACATAATAAACATCGTCAAATTTATTTACAAGTGACTGCCCATCAAAATATTCTTCCACATTATCTTGTGTAATTTCATTATCTGCAACAAACTGCGCAAAAATCAACAAATCTTGCACATTCTCATTTAAAACATTTTCAAGAGAAATTTCAAGTTGTGTACCTATTTGGTTAAGCTCACCTATTGTGGATTCGATTACAGCACTACTAGTGTCGTTTTTGCCTGCGTTAATTATAATACCGATAAAAACAATAGCTAATATTATTATTAAGGTTAAGACAATTTTTGAGGTTAAAATACGGCTTTTCATATGCAGCTCTCTCCCAAATAATAAAATAGCAATATGTTTATGTTCTGTAAGATTCTCACAATGGAAAACATAGTTAAGTTCAAGTGTATGAATAACAAAATGATGTATATTTTCAACTATTAAAATACTATTACATTTTATCAATTATTGGTAAAAAAGTCAATTAAATTCGATATGATGTCAATTTTCACAATATGGTAACAATTGTACATAATATTAATATTTTAAAGTTTTCAAACCAAATTGCTTCGGTTTTCAATTATTAATATATTATCATCAATAATATCATTATATTATAAAGCAAATAATCCTTACATCCTGCACGGATTTTTATACATACAATAAAAACCCACCAGCAAAAGCCGGTGGATTCAGTGTGATAATAAAGTTGTAACGGTTCGTCATTATTACAAATATCAAAATTGCCCACACTAATTTATTGATGATACTGCACCATAAAGTTTTTTAAATTCTTTGTATGACTTCTCATATTTTATTGCTGCCTCTTTATTGGGGTAAATAGTATCTACAATTTTAACTATTGAATTTGCACAGTTTTCTACATTATCATATTCTCCGCAGCCTACTGCCGCAAGCATTGCACCGCCAAGCCCCGGGCCTTCTTCACTCTCAATTGTTTGTACAGGCAAGTTAATTATGTCTGCCACCATCTGCCTCCAAATAGGGCTTTTTGCTCCACCTCCGCAAATTTTAGTCACTTTTATATTTGCACCAAGTTCTCTTGCTATTTCAATGCTATCTCTCACAGCAAAAGTTACGCCCTCCATAATACTCTGTGTCATCATTGCCCTTGTTGTGTCCATGCTAAGGCCAAAAAACGCTCCTCTTACCTCAGGGTTGTTATGTGGTGTGCGCTCGCCCATTAAATATGGCGCAAAATACACCTTATTTTCACCTGCCGGCACAAAGCCTTTTTGTATAGATGCAAAATCACTCGTGCCTAAAATGTCCTCACTCCACCATTTATTACACGATGCAGCGCTTAAAATACAGCCAAGCAAATGATATGCACTGTTAATATGGTTAAACAAGTGTATTGCATTATTTTGTGGCAAACTAAACTTATCACACGCAACAAAAACGGTACCCGATGTGCCAAGAGATATGTTACAGCTCCCGTCTTCAATAGTTCCCGTGCCAACAGCCGCAGCAGCATTGTCCCCTGCCCCTGCCATTATTTTAACATCTTTGGGTAGTCCAAGTTCCTGTGCAACTTTCTCCAAAATCACACCTGTGCACTCGTATGAGTAAAAAAGCTTTGGCATTTGCCCCTTTTTCACACCGCAAATATCAAGCATTTCTGCACACCATTCTCGCTTTTGCACATCTAAAAGCAGTGTTCCTGCGGCATCTGAGTAATCGGAGCTGTGCACACCTGTCATTTTGTATGCAAGATAATCTTTTGGGAGCATTATTTTACTTATTTTCGCAAAATTTTCAGGTTCATTTTCTTTTACCCATAAAATTTTAGGTGCTGTAAAGCCTGCAAATGCAATGTTTGCTGTCATTTCTGCAAGTTTTTCTTTACCAACAACTTCGTTCAAAAATTTTGTCTGTTTGCCGGTTCTGCCATCATTCCAAAGTATTGCAGGGCGAATTACTTTGTCTGTTTCATCAAGAATGACAAGCCCGTGCATTTGCCCACCAAAACTTATGCCTTTAACTTCACTTGAATTTATGGGGCTTAGTAGTTCTTGCATACCATCTAAAACAGCTTGCCACCAATCCTCTGGGTTTTGCTCAGACCATCCTGTGTGCGGCATGTGTAATTTATAATCTCTGCTTACAATGTTTTTTATCTCTCCACTTTTGTGCATTAGCACCATCTTTGTTGCGGAAGTTCCTAAATCAATACCTATGTAGTACATTTTTTCCTCCTTTAATTTTTAGCTATACAAATTAATTATGCAGTAGCTAAATATCTGTTAGTATTGTTTAGCATACAAACTAAATTTAACTAAATATTTTGTATAGTTTCCAACTATTTTTATTGTTATAATTAATGTAAAAACAGGCGGCGAAGTGCCGCCTGTTAATAGTGCAATTATTTAAGCATAGCTTTGCAAGGCCACCAATTTAAAACAAGCTACACTTGACTCAATTTGCCATATTTTCTTATATAGTGGTGGTATTCACAGGCAACTTTAGCCAAACAAAACAGCATTTACAATGCTCTCTAAGTTTTCTTGTCTTCCGGAGCCGGGTAATTCGGGTTTGCCAAGTTTTTCAGCATACTCTGCAAGCTCTTCCAAAGATGTTTCGCCCGCAACAATTTTGGCACCTATTCCAGTGTTGTAACTTGAATATCTGTCTGTAATAAACTTATCAACTCTTCCGTCCTCAATTATTTTTGCGGCATTAATTAAACCAAGTGCAAATGTGTCCATTCCCAAAATGTAGCCATAGAACATGTCTTCAACTGTATAGCTTGCACGACGATTTTTGCTGTCAAAGTTAAAACCACCGTTTTTCATTCCACCTGATTTTAACACTTCATACATGCACATGGTTGCACTGTAAACATCAGATGGGAATTCGTCTGTATCCCAGCCAAGCAGCAAATCTCCCTGGTTTGCATCAATTGAACCTAACATGCCATTTATTGCGCTAACACGTAATTCGTGGTTAAATGTGTGCCCTGCTAGAGTTGCATGGTTAGCTTCAATATTCATTTTAAAATCTTTATCAAGCCCATATTGTTTTAAAAATCCAATAGCTGTTGACGCATCAAAATCATATTGATGTTTCATTGGTTCTTTCGGTTTTGGCTCAATGAAAAAGTCGCCTTCAAAACCAATTTTTCTACCATATGTAACAGCCATTTGCATAAGGCGCGCAATATTATCTTGCTCTAATTTCATGTCTGTGTTAAGCAGTGTTTCATAGCCCTCTCTGCCACCCCAGAACACATATCCTTTACCGCCAAGTTTAACAATTATGTCTAAAACCTTTTTAACTTGTGCTGCCGCTGCCGCAAAAACATCGGCAGAATTTGAAGAGCCTGCTCCATTCATGAAGCGTGGGTTTGAGAACATGTTTGCAGTACCCCAAAGTAGTTTTATGCCTGTTGCATCCATTTTTTGTTTTAGATAATCGGCAATTTCGTCAAGCCTCTCATTAGTCTGTGCAATTGTTGCACCCTCAGGTATAACGTCAACATCATGGAAACAATAATATTCAATCCCCATTTTTTGCATAAACTCAAAGCCTGCATCAACCTTAGCTTTTGCATGCTCCATCGTGCCTTTTTGTGCACCAAAAGCCTTGTCGGCTGTACCGGGGCCAAACATGTCTGCGCCCTCTGCACATAAATTATGCCACCACGCCATTGCAAACGGCAAATGCTCTTTCATTGTTTTACCCATAATTACACGGTTTTCATCGTAATACTTGAATGCCAATGGATTTTGAGACTTAGGCCCCTCATAATTAATTTTAGAAATGTTTTCAAAATACGTTTTCATGTGTTTCTCCTCTTTAGTAAAGATTTTGTTTAATAATGTTATGTTTATTACAATATCTAGCACTTAAATTTAGTAATTAATTATTTATATAAATTGTACTAAATTATTCTTAATATTTATAATTATAAACTAAACAATTAACTAAAGTCAAGACAGAAATAAAACATTTATTATAAAAAAGTAAGTTTTGTTAAAATGCTTAAATTATTATTTTTTCATTGTATATTTTGCTGAATTATTAAAGTATTATTCATCTAACACACTATAGTGCAATATATTGACATTACTTGCATTACTTTTAGTTACTTTGAAAAACAAAAAATTGTGTAATGTTGCATTTGGGAGCTCCTAAAAAATTATTTATTGCATTTTTATTTCTAATGATGTATACTTAACTTAATACAAATTAATTTTACTTAATATTAAGTTGGTGTAACAATGAACAATATAACAGCAAAAGAGCTTGCACAAAAACTGGGGCTTTCTGCCGCGGCTGTTTCGCTTGCGTTAAACGGCAAAGCAGGTGTGAGCGACAAAACTAGAGAAATAATTTTACAAGAGGCAAAAAACCACGGGCTAAACATTGCATTAAATGTTGAAGATACACAAAAAGGGCAAGCAAAAACAATTTGCTATCTTGTTGTTACTGACAAATATGTAAAAAGTGGTGAGCACAGCATGTTTGAGAGCCTTGTGCTTTATGGTGTTGACAATGCGTGCCACAACATAGGTTATAACACACTTGTAAAATACATTGATGTTACAGACTTGCTAAACCAAAATGTTATAGACATGATAAAAACTGTCGATGGGCTAATAATTTTAGCGGCAGATATTAACAAAAGTAATGTAGAGGATTTGCAGAAACTTCTTCAAATTGTAAAAGATGTGCCTAAAATTATTTTAGACTCTATGATTTTGCAAGGCAAAGAAGACAGCATAGGTAGCGATAATTTTAGTGGTGGAGCTTTAGCTGCACACGCTTTATTAGAAAGCGGTTGTCAAAATATTGGATACTTGCGCTCAAAGACAAGAATTTTGAATTTTGACGAAAGGCAAACAGGCTTTGAGCATACTTTGCGTAGTTTGGGCAAAAACTTATATACTGTGGTAAATGTAGGGCTGTCTTCAAATGAGGCATTTGAAGACATAACTGCATGGCTTAGCACAAAACCCAAAATGCCTGATGGTTTTTTTGCAGATAATGACGTGCTTGCTATATCTGCATTGAGGGCAATAAAAGCGGCAGGTTATAACGTACCTGATGATGTTTCTATCATTGGCTTTGATGACCTGCCTATTGCACAAATGTGTGAGCCACCACTATCTACGATAAAGTGCTCAAAAGAGGGGCTCGGCATTGCAGCTGTTTTTGATTTGTATGCAAAAATTAATGTAAAGGTTGAATTATCACAAGGTATAGCTTGTAAAAAAACGTACATGACACCGAGTTTTATTAAAAGAAGTAGCACAAAGTAATATGTATTTGTTTTAAAAAAAGATGTCATTGGAATTTTAACCCGATGACATCTTTTTTATTAGTTATTTTAAATTTAAGTAATAATTTTGCACTTTAACTTAAATCATCAAGCACTTTTCTCATTATATCTGTGCCTTTTTCAATTTGCTCAATTGTAGGTGTGGAAAAATTGAGCCGTACAGTGCTCATACTTTCTGCTTGCTGAGTGTTTTCATCATGTGCATAAAAAGCAAAGCCCGGCACAATTGCAAGTTTGTTGTCTAGGCACCCTTTTACAAATTTTTCAACATCTATATTTTTGG
Organism: uncultured Bacteroides sp.; assembly: GCA_964371675.1. Lineage (GTDB taxonomy): Bacteria > Bacillota > Clostridia > Oscillospirales > Ruminococcaceae > Ruthenibacterium. The sequence goes on from CAYJNL010000024.1 coordinate 11,485, forward strand.
GCAAGTTTGCCCATATAAACATACCGCCCTGTGGCTTTTCAAATTTAATTTCAGGGCATTTATTCCGCAATGCCTGTGCCATTGCGTTTGCCTTTTCGGCATATATTATTTGTGATTTTTCTATATGCTTATTAACATCTGTGCGTGTTATTAAGCACTCGCTAATTCGCTGTGCCCACACATTTGTATGCACATCGTCAACTTGTTTTGCAATAACCATGTGGTGCGATATTTTCTTAGAGCACACACAATACGCTATGCGTATGCCGGGGCAAAGTATTTTTGAAAAACTACCTGCAAAAATTACAATCCCGTGCTCATCAAGGCTTTTAATGCTCGGTATTCTCTCTCCACTAAAGCGCAGTTCACCGTATGGGTCGTCCTCTAAAATAGGCACACCGTATTTTAGTGCAAGTGCATAAATTGCTTTGCGCTTTTCAAGGCTTGTTGTATAACCGGTTGGGTTTTGAAAATTTGGTATACAGTAGAAAAATTTAGGTTTGTTTTCTGACGAAAAAACACGTTCCAGCGCAGTTAAATCAACACCATCTTTTTGCATTGGCACCGCTGCCAGCTTTGCGCCATATGAATAAAATGAGTTATACGAGCCAAGAAAAGCAGGGCTCTCAACTGCTATTATATCACCCTCATTGCATAGCACCTTAGCTGTGTAGTTAATTGCTTGCTGGCTGCCCGAGGTTATAAGCACCTCATCATCTTCACGTACAATTGTCTCATTTTGCCTTCTGTTAGCAAAAATTTTTACTGCATTTCTAAAAGAACCAAGCCCCTCGCTCACAGAATATTGCAAAATATTGCTAGGCTCTTTTTTAAGTAGCTCGCTTGAAAATTGCTGTACTTCACTTATTGGGAATGTTTGTGCACTTGGGTTACCTCCTGCAAAGCTAATCAGTGTAGGGTCACTCATCTGTTTTAAAATTTCTCTTATTATCGATGGTTTCATTCCATTCATTCTATTTGAAATACTGTACATTTTATATTTCCTTTACGCAATTTAATTTTTAATACAATACTTTTTTAATATTGCAATTTTTTATTCAATTTTTTAAATTTTAAATATTGATTTTAAATGCCATACATATTTTATTCGCATTTTACTACTAATAAACCCTTCTGTCAACAGTTACCATTGTGTTTATTTTCATCTCGCTATTTTCAACCGATTTCTGTATTTTATCTTTTAATTCTTCGTCAGTTAGCTCAAATTCAAATGGTGCCTCTACGTCAAAAATCAAATTAACATAATTTTTATTATCAACAACTCGAAAATCATGAAGCGATAATTTTGTGGAAATCCTCGCTATTTTTTCTTGCATTTTCGCCTTATATTTTTCAACTATAACATCGCCTACAAGTACCGGGTCATAGTGTATTACAAAAATTATATTGTCATTTTCAAAAAAATCTCGCTCAATTTCGTCAATTAAATGGTGGCTCTCAATTGGGTCTGTCTTTGCATCAATCTCTACATGTGCACTGCCAAAACACCTGTTTTGCCCATAATCATGTATAATTAAATCATGTGTGCCAAGTATCATTTTGTGTTTCAAAATTTTATTCTCTATATGTTGCACAAGCTCACGGCTGGGGGCTTTTCCCAGCAATGGGTCGGTTACGTCTTTTACAATACCAACAGCGCTGTATATAATAAAAACAGCTACAAGTAAACCCATAATTCCATCAAGGTTAACACCCCAATATTGCGAAATAACAACAGAGACAAGCACTGCACTCGTGCTGATGGCATCGTTGCGGCAATCTGCTGCTGTTGCTTTTAGTGTCTCGGAGCTTATTATATTTGCTATATTTTTATTGAAAAAGGCTAACCAAATTTTTGCTAAAATTGAAATAATTAAAACAGAAACAGTGTATGCGCTGTGTAAAATATCAGTAGGGTTTATAATTTTGTCAATACTCGTTTGCACAAGCTCAAAGCCTACAAGAAAAATCATAAGCGCAATTATAAGCCCTGTAATATACTCAATGCGCGCGTGCCCGTATGGGTGCTCTTTATCAGCAGGGCGCGATGCCATTTTAAAACCAATCAGTGTGACAATTCCTGCCGTAACATCAAAAATATTGTTAACTGCATCGGCAGTTATGGCTATGCTATTTGTTAAAATTCCTATAAAAAACTTTGTAGAACTAAGCATTAAGTTAACTGCTATTCCAACAGCACCTGCCAATTTACCGTAAGAAGTATGTGCTGTTTTACTATTTGAATCATTATAGTTTTTCACAAATAATTTGATTAGCAACTTTGTAATTTCAACCACCTCTGTGTAAATATTTATGTACATTTTTAAACATTATAATCGCGCGCCCCAAAAATAGCACTTCCTACCCTAACAAGTGTGCTTCCCTCTTCTATTGCTATTTCAAAATCGTCCGACATGCCCATAGAAAGTACATCTATATTTTCACCATAAACTTTTTCAATTTGCAGTTTCTTATAAATACCTCTCATCTTAGCAAAATTTTCACGAAGTGCACTGCCATCCTCCGCAATTGGAGGTGGTATGCACATAATACCACGCAAGCGCACATGCTCAAAATTTGCACATACATCTTGTGCAAATTCAAACACATCTTCAGCTTTCACACCACTTTTTGAGCTCTCGTTCCCTATATTTACTTGAATTAAAATATTTGCAATTTTGTCATGCTTTGCATATTGCTTGTTAATCTCTTTTGCAAGCGCCATGCTATCTACACTTTGTATAAAGCTTGTAACTTTTGGCAAATATTTTACTTTATTTTTTTGCAGTGTCCCTATTATATGGCATTCCACATTTTTTAGTTCAAAGACTTTTGTTTTCTGCTGCATCTCTTGTACCCTGTTCTCACCAAAAAGCCTTAGCCCTGAAGAGTAAGCAAGTAAAATTCTTTCTAATGGTTGTGTTTTTGATACAGCCATTAAAGTTACGTCGCTTCTGTCTCTTCCGGCTCTTTTACATGCTTGCTGTATGCGGTTTTCAATTTCAAGCAAATTTTCTGCTATATCGTTATAAATTAATTGCATAGTGTTATTTCTCCTTTGCAAAAGGCGCAAAGCTACTAAAATAGCAGTCTGCGCCTTTTTTCACAATACATTTGTGCTTACTTTGAATAAGTAATTACATTTTTGCAAGCCATAAATAGCTGTTTAACAAAGAATTTATCTTATGTATGCACCTGTTTTGTGCTTTACATCAGACAAAATTTTATTAAATGTTCTGTCTGCAAGCTTTTGCTCAATGTCATTTTCATCGCTCAGCACAACTGAAAACGCCATACTCTTTTTATCTTGCCCCATATTTTCTGACCTATATACGTCAAAAAGCACCACGTCTTTAACAAGATTGCTCGAGGCAAAAATTGCATCTACAAGCTCGCCACATGTAACTTTTTCATCGCACACAAGTGCAAGGTCACGTTTTATAGGTGCAAATTCTGAAATTTTAGTATACTTAATGCTGTTTTGAGCAAACTCTATAAACTTAGTATAATCAATTTCAGCTATAAATATGTTGCTGTTCATTTTTTGCTCTTTTGGCAAGTCAAGGTTTGCAGAGAGCTCATTTGCAAGCTTGCCAAAAACACCAACTTTAACACCGTTGCAAATAATATCTGCCGTAATGCCCGGGTGTAAATAGTTTTGTTTTCCACGCTCAAAGCTCAGTTTTATACCAAAGTTTTCCGCAAACTGTATAAGTGCACCTTTAAGTGTGTAAAAATCCTCACCTTTTCCGAAAACGCTCATGCACATCATCATTTTTTCATTAGGTTGCTGTACAACAGGCATTTCTTTTGGCAAATATATGTTGCCCATCTCAAAAAGCCTGCCCTCTGCATTGCCACGTTTTAGGTTTTCTACAACAATATTTAACACGCTTGGCACGAGGCTTGTGCGCATTATGCTTAAATTTTCTGTTATTGGGTTCATCAGTCTTATGGCATTTCTTCGCTCGTCGCCCTCGTCAAGGTGCAGTGTTGCAAGGTCTGCCTCGGAGTAAAATGCAAGCGTAGAAATTTCATAAAAGCCCTGTGTGCACATAGTTCTTTTTGCTTTTAACTGTTTTGTCTGCTCGCTGTTTAAGCCTCCGCTTGTTACAGCCGCACTTTTTAAAAATGTTGGCTTTATATGCTCATAGCCGTATTCTCTTATAATTTCCTCTGCTATATCGGGGTAATCTTGCACATCTTCTCTATATCTCGGTATGCTTATATTCCAGTTTTCGCCGTTAATTGTAAGCTCAAAATCAAGCCTTTTTAAAATGTCAATCATAACCTCTTCGGGCACTTCTATGCCGAGAACATCAAAAATTTGCTGTGGTTTTAGCGTTAATTCACGCCTTTTCTTGTCTTGCGTAGCACTGCAATCAAAAACAGTGGGTGTTATGTCACCGCAATCAAGTTTTTGAATTAGGTGCAATGCGCGCGCTATGCCAAGCTCTGTGCTATACTCGTCTACACCTTTTTCATAGCGCAAAGACGAATCACTGCTTTGCCCCAGTGCGCGAGAAGTTTTGCGCACTGTGTCGCGTGCAAACGTGGCACACTCAAATAAAAGCTCTTTTGAGTCATCTGCAATACCGCTGTTAAGCCCACCCATTACTCCTGCAATGGCAACAGGTTTGCTTGCATCGCAAATAACAAGATTATTTTGTGATAATTCGAACTCTTTTTCATCAAGAGTAGTAATTTTCTCTCCGTCTTTTGCTCTGCGCACCACAATACTTTTGCCCTCAACTTTTGCTAAATCAAAAGCGTGCATGGGCTGGCCAATCTCAAGCAAGGTGTGGTTTGTAATGTCAACTATGTTGTTTATACTGCGAAGCCCCGACAATGCAAGGTGTCTTCTTAGCCATCTTGGAGATTTTGACGGGCGTATATTTTTCACATAATGTGCGATATAGCGTGGGCATAAGTCAAAAGCCTCTACCTTTACACTAATTTCGCTGTCGCCGTCTGCGGTGGCTTTGTAATCTGTATCTGGCATTTTAAGCGGTTTGTTTAGAAGTGCGGCAACCTCACGCGCAATGCCAAGTACACACTGGCAATCAGGCCTGTTTGCTGTTATTGAAATATCAAAAATATAATCGTTCAGCCCAACAATTTCACACACATCATCGCCTATTTTTGCATCTTCTTCATTAAAAAGCAGTATGCCGTTAACGTCTGCGCCGTCATACCAATCATCATTAATGCCAAGCTCTGCACCACTGCACAGCATACCATTTGACATAATGCCTTTCATTTTGCGTGCTTTTATTGTAATTCCACCGGGTAGCGTTGAGTTATCAAGTGCTGTGCAAACAAGTGCACCCTCAAAAACATTTTGTGCACCTGTTGTAATCTCAATGTCACTGCCGTATTCGCCACAGTCAATTATGCACAAATTAAGGTGGTCTGTCCCCTCTTGTTTTTCCATGCGCTTTACTTTTCCCACCACAACGCGTGATATTTCTTTGCTTAAATCTATAATTTCCTCAACCTCAAAACCACAGGAGAAAAGCTTTTTCTCAAGTTCTTTCGGTGTTATGTCTATGTCTACAAATTCTTTCAGCCAGCTTAGTGCTACTTTCATTTTTATCTCCGTTCCTTTTTATTATCTTTAATTTTTTATATATTCAACTTTATGCATAGGTAAACTATTTTTACTAAAAGAATATCCATGCCTTGACCTGTTTGGGTCTGTTGCATAAATTTCTGCCACAGAGCCTTTGCTACACACAATTGTTAAGCTATTGCAATTTGAAAAAGCAAAATCCTCTATTATTTCAACGCTGTCGGATATTGTTATACTTGCACCATACTTAAATGCGTACTGAAATGCGTGCTGACAGATTTTTTTTACATTATTCGGTAATATTAAACTTTCTAAGTTTAAACATATTGAAAACGCACCGTTTGCGATTATTTCCAATTTTTGTGGTAATACAACATTTTTCAAATTCTTACAGTGTGCAAAAGTCGCCTGTTCAATTTCGACTAAATTATCAGGCAATGCTATTTTTGATAAACTTTCACAGCCATAAAATGCAAGGCTTTCTATCTTAGTAATACTCGGCGGTAAAATTATGTCGGTTAAATTTTTGCACATAAAAAAAGCACGTGTTCCAATTTCTTTAACACTTTCTGGTATTGTTACTTTTACTAATTTCTTGTCTTTGAACGCCTCACCGTTTATTTTCACAATTCCACTTGGAATTATAACACTTTCTTCGTCTGCAAGATACTTAATAAGGGTTTCGCCACTAATTTCAAAAAGATTTTCATCATAATTTTCAAGTGTAACAACTTCAACTTGCTTGCTTGAAGCTCTCTCACTTGGCATTTGCTTAGGTATCACATGTTCAACTTTTGCTTGCTCGTCAATTTCACCACTTGTAATTTCTGTTTTCGCACAAATTTCTGGCACACTTGCCACAATATTAATTTTTTCTTGTTCATTCACCTGTTTTTCAAAGTTATTTTCAGTGATGTTTTCACCCGAATTTTCAAAGACTACATTATTATTAATCTTGCCAATCGGGTTTAAATTAAGCAAACTTGTTACTGCAATAACTAAGCTGTTTAAATTTTCTTCGATGGGTTTTGTTATTGCATCAATCCAATGAACCGAGGATATGTAATATTTTAAATCTTCTGTTGTATCAGTATTTTCTACAATAAATGTGATAATATGCAGTTTATTATTCACTGCAAGATCAACCTCACGCAATACTTGGTCAGACTTATTTGATTCGGGCGTGAGCACTAAAACAAACACTTTACTTGCGGTTATACCCCTAAAAATTTCTCCTGCCCACGGTCTGCCCGGTGTTATATTTCTGGGAGCATACCAACATCTTATACCTACATGTTCTAAATAATTACAAATTGCATGTGCAAACTGTAAATTTTGGCTTGAATAGCTTATGAAAACATCATTTTTAATTTCTCCACTCATAGCGTATACTTTCCTTTCTTATATGCTTTAAAACACTCATATAATGTCGAAAAATATTATATAGTTAAACCCATCCAAAATCTATACTATCCGGCTGCTAAATTTTCGTTTGTCTTCGTTTTCGTCAATCTGAAAACTGCAGTCTTGCAAGGTCTGGCGCCTTGATAGACAAAGTTTAACAAGCGCCATCTTGTACGAATTTAAATTGGTTCAACTATACAACTAATCTTTAAACTGCTTTAAAAATCTGATGTCATTCTCAAATAGCAAGCCCATGTGGTTTATGCCGTATTTTAGCATTGCAATGCGCTCAATACCTATGCCGAACGCTATGCCCGAGTAAACATCGGGATCAATGTCACAATTGGCAAGCACTTTGCGGTTTACAACGCCGCCGCCCAGCACCTCTATCCAGCCTGTTTGCTTGCATAGTGAACAACCCTCGCCCTTGCACACAAAACAGCTAACGTCTACTTCAACACTTGGTTCTGTGAACGGAAAATATGACGGGCGCAAACGTGTTACTGTCTCCTCACCGAAAATTGCCTTAACAAAGCTATCAAGCATACCTTGCAAGTCACACAGTGTTATGCCTTTGTCCACAACAAGCCCCTCCATTTGGTGGAACATTGGGCTGTGTGTTGCATCGCTGTCACTTCTGAAAACTCTGCCCGGCACAAGCACTTTTATAGGTGGTTTTTTGCTGTCCATAACGCGTATTTGCCCGGGGGAAGTATGAGTACGAAGAAGTAAATCGGGTGTTATGTAAAATGTGTCTTGCATGTCTCTTGCAGGGTGGTCTTTTGGCACGTTTAGGCGTGTAAAATTGTAGTCGTCTATCTCAATTTCAGGCCCCTCGTAAATAAAAAAGCCCATGCCTGCAAACACGTCTATAATCTCGTTTTTAACAAGTGTAATAGGGTGCATTGCGCCTGTATCTCTAATTTTTGCAGGCATTGTTATGTCAATAGCCTCGCGCTCATTTCTCGCGTTCATCTCTGCTGTCTTTATGTTATTTGCGGCTTGTTCGTAGTCTTTTTCAACGCTTTGCTTAAACTCGTTTATCAATTTACCTGCATTAGGTCTATCTTCTTTTGAAACGTTGCGCAGTTCTTTCATAAGGCCTGCAATTTTTCCGTTTTTGCTTAAAAACTCTTGCCAAAATTCTGCAAGCTGCTTACTGTCTTTTACGGCAGTAAGTGAGCCGTCAACTTTTTCTTTTAGTGAATCAATAATATTTTGCATATGTTTCTCCATTCCGCTATGTTTTCTTTTTTATTTAAAGTTAAATTATAACATTTGTCTTTGCAAACTGAATTTCATCAAGGTTTTTAATAATGCCAATGTTGCTGTCTTTTATTGGCAAACTTGTGCACGAGGGGTAGCAAAACCTGTGTGCAAGCCTGCTTATATAATTGCTTTTTAATATTACAGATGTGTCCGGCACTATAAAAGACATTGATAACTCGCTTAATTCTCTGAAAACTTCTATTAAATTTGGGCTCTCGCCCATTGCCACATGTAAATAATTTTCAAGAAAAAACAGCTTTATATTTTGTGTGCTACTGCTCTCTAAAAAGTTAACATTCAGTTTTAAAACCATGTCGCCATCTTCATCTTTTGCAAAATATCCCTTTGTTGCAACAGTAAAAATATTGCCGTTAAACACAAGGTCGTTTACTTGTGACTTGTCAAAACCTATTGGTATTTTGTGTACACTGTCCTCTTCTGCCCAAATTACACAGAAATTTTCGTTTTCATATATAAAAGAAATTTGCACAAGCCCTTTTGTGTAGTAGTCATTCATGCAGCTTAAAACAACGGGAAAAAGCCCAAATTTACACTTTGCAAAATTATAAACTTTTCCGTTAAGTGTATTGCACTTATCCTTAATTTCATCAATTTTCTTTGCTTTTTTGGGGTTAAAATTGTCTTTAAAGTAGTCTTTAGCCTCTTGTAAAACTGCATTTTGCGGCACACTTAACGGCTTGTTAAATTCTAGGTTTTTAAGCACATAATTTAGCGCCTTTGTGTTTAAATATGTTTTAAGCATGTTTTCTTTTTCGTAATTTTCAACGCGCTCAAAAAACTTTACTGCCATGTGAAATGCAGGCCCTATTGCAAATATATCTGAGCTACCCGAGTTATACATCATAACCATATTAAGCTGTGGAGACACAATTACTGTTTGGCTGAAAAGCCCGTTAAACAAGTACAAATTGCTTTGCTCATGTTTCCAAAGCTGGTAGCCATAAGAGCACTCTACGCCCTCTTGCGCATAGCAAACAGTGCTTTTCTCAATCCACTCTTTGCTTACAATCCTTTTTTGCTCGCCTTTAACATTATATACCCCACCACTTAAAAAAAGCAAGCCAAGTTTTATGGCATCTTCCGCAAAAAGGTACATACCCCAGCCACCTTTGTTTATGTCAAGTGGGCAAGTTTCCCACGCTACACTGCCAAAACCAAGTGGTTTAAACAGTTTTTCTGTTAAATATTCACAAAGCGTCTTGCCTGTTTTTTTTGTGACAATTGCACTTAACATATAACTATTCATGCTATTGTAATGTATTTTCGTCCCCGGTTCAAATGCACAGTCGTATGAAAAAAATGAGCTAACCCAATCTTTTTCCGTTGTGCAGCCAATCTCTGCAAAATTTGCGCCGCTTTGCATTGTTAAAAGGTGCTCTACCGTAATATTTTTCGCCCTTCTCGGCGTAAAAAACGAGCACTTTTCAGGGAATATATTACAAATGAACTCATTTGTTGTAAGCAAGCCCTCATCTACAAGCATACCTATTGCAATGCCTGTAAAAGTTTTACAAAGGCTGTGGCTAACGTGCCATTTTTCCGTTGTATACGGTGCAAAGCCTGCCTCGCATATAACTTTACCCTCGCGTGCAATAATTGCCGTGTGCATAAGTGTGGTTTTATTTTGTGAAACCTCACTTAAAAACTGAGCAATGTGTTTTGACGACACACCAACATCTTCAGGTTTACAGCGTGGTAATTTTTCTCCGCTACGCTGTTCTTGCACAGGTTTTTGAACACGAATAGGGAAAGGCAAAATATTTTGTGTTTTACCTAAAAACAAATTTTTAAAGTAATTAAAAGAGAGTATACCTGTTTTTAATTCCATAAATAATTAACCTCTAAAACTTATTTACATGCTTGTTGCCACTGTATATTATAACACAAAAAGAAATTGTATAAAGGCGAAAAATGTTATTTTTTTATAAAGTTTTTTACAGTGGCTTTAAAAGGGCTGTCACATTAAGGCAATATTGCATAACATTATGGTAAATTTTTAGGGCAAGGGCTCTCTGCTCTTGCCACAGTTTCAGTTCAAACTGATTTTAGCGGCAAGAGCAAAGCCCCCTGCCCTACCACAAAATGCTGTGTATAATATTTAAAACATTTCTTTATGCGACAGCTCCGTACCTCTCTGCTAATTGTAGGTGTTTGTGCATATTTCTGTTATTTTCTCGCGCAAATTAATAAAATCTTGAAATGCGAGTGGCTTGTTATTGGGGTTTCTAAGCAGTGCCGCAGGGTGAAGTGTAGCCATGAAAAGTGTACCGTTTTTCTCAACAAAAACACCATGCTCTTTCATAACGCTCAAGTCGGCTCTTATAATCCTCTGTGCTGCAATTCTGCCAAGACACACCACAATTTTAGGTTTCATTACTTTAAACTGACTGCGCAAATACGGTATACAGGCGTCCCACTCATTTGGTAGTGGATCTCTGTTTTGAGGTGGCCTGCACTTAACTATATTCGTTATAAAAATATTTTTGTCACGATACAAATCCACAGATGCAAGAAACTTATCAAGCAATTGCCCACTACGCCCCACAAAAGGTAAACCCTGCTCATCCTCGTTTTTGCCCGGTCCCTCACCAATAAACAGAACCTCTGCATTTGGGTTACCTGTGCCGAAAACCACATTTGTGCGTGTTTTGCAAAGCTCGCACTTAGTACATGCCATTATCTCTGCTTTTAAAGTGTCAAAATTCATTATCTCTCCCATGTGTTAAACTAATTTAGAATAAGCCAGATATTACCCCGTCTACACTCACATCAATATTTTCTGCGGCAGGTTTTTTTGGCAAGCCCGGCATTGTCATAATATCGCCCATAACAGCTACTATAAAGCCTGCTCCTGCTGATAGTCTAACTTCACGCAAGGTCATTTTAAAATCCGTTGGTGCGGCAAGTAGCGCTGCGTCATCGCTAAAGCTGTACTGTGTTTTCGCAATGCAAACAGGCAGATTGTCAAAGCCGTTAACACTTAAAGTTGCAAGCTGTTTTTGTGCACTCTTACTTATCACAATGTCGCTTGCTCTGTAAATTTTACGGCACACCGCACGTATTTTTTCAGTAGGTGTCATATCGTCTGTGTATGTAAACTGTATCTCGCTGTCTTTTACAATGCTTAGCACGGCATTTGCAAGCTCTTTGCCGCCCTCGCCGCCTTTTGCAAAAACCTCACTAAGTGCACACGGCACACCAATTTCTTTGCAAAGCGCGCGCAGATACTCGTGCTCCTCATTGCTGTCCGTGGGGAAGGCATTAATTGCCACGCAAACAGGTAAGCCAAAACCGTTTTGCATATTTTCAATGTGGCGCAAAAGGTTTGCACTACCTTTTTTTAGCATTTCCACATCGGGCACACCAAGCTTATCTTTTGTGCAACCACCGTGGTGTTTTAATGCACGCACAGTAGCAACAAGCACAACGGCAGACGGCGAAATACCCGATAGGCGACATTTAATGTCAAGAAATTTTTCTGCGCCTAAGTCTGCACCAAAACCTGCCTCGGTTACAACATAATCGCCCATTTTACGTGCAAGTTTTGTTGCAATAACGCTATTACAGCCGTGTGCTATGTTTGCAAAAGGTCCACCATGTATTAGCGCAGGTGTGTGTATTAATGTTTGCACAAGGTTAGGGTCAAAAGCATCTTTTAAAAGTGCACACATTGCGCCTTGTGCACCAATTTGCCCTGCTGTTACAGGTTTGTCGTCATACGTATACGCTACAACTATTTTGGACAGCCTATCTTTTAAGTCGCTCAAATCTGTTGCAAGGCAGAAAATTGCCATAACTTCACTTGCTACTGTTATGTCGTATCCATCCTCACGCGGTGTGCCGTTAACTTTTCCGCCAAGCCCGTCTGTAACAAAGCGCAACTGCCTGTCGTTCATGTCAACACATCGCTTCCACGTTATTCTTCTGGGGTCAATATTAAGCGCATTGCCATGATATATGTGGTTATCAACCATTGCCGCAAGCAGGTTGTTTGCGGCGCCTATTGCGTGCAAATCCCCTGTAAAGTGCAAATTTATGTCTTCCATTGGCACTACTTGTGAGTACCCACCGCCTGCTGCACCGCCCTTTACACCAAAAACAGGCCCCAGGCTTGGCTCACGCAGTGCAAGCACCGTTTTTTTGCCAAGCAGGTGCATAGCATCTGCAAGACCTATGCTTGTAGTTGTTTTGCCCTCGCCTGCCGGTGTGGGGCTAATTGCCGTTACAAGAATAACTTTGCCGTCTTTTTCATTTTCTTTTTGCTTAACAAGCCTATGGTCAATTTTCGCCTTGTATTTGCCGTATAATGTAAGTTCGTCCTCACTTATGTCTATGCTTTTTGCTATATCACTAATTGGTTTTAAGGTTGCCTCTTGTGCTATTTGAATGTCAGTTTTCATAACAAAATCCCCTTTATAAAACTTAAATACAATATTATATAATAGATTTTATCAAATTAATAAATAATTTACAAGTTATTTAATTGCATTTGTTGAACGCACATGGTATACTAAACTATAAGATGTAATGTTGTTGACTAAGTATATTTTCTATGCGCATACAAAAAATATCCATAATGAGAGGAAGTTTTAATATGTCTATGCAAATAATAGCAGATAGCAGCTGTGATTTAACACCTGAATTGAAAGAGCTTTTACAAGTAAAGCTCGCTAGCCTTAGTGTTAAAGTTGGCGATAAACATTTTATCGACGATGAAAATTTGAGTGTTCCCGAGCTTCTTAAAGAAATTGCCAATTACAAAGGCGCGGCAAGCAGTGCGTGCCCCTCCCCTGAAGATTTTGCACAGCACATGAAGAACGCTGATGAGAGCTTTGTTATAACCCTGTCTTCTAAGTTATCAGGCACTTACAATGCTGCAATTGTTGCCAAAAACATGATTGCAGAAGAATTCCCTGAAAAAAAAGTACATGTATTTGACTCAAAAAGTGCCTCTGCCGGCGAGACAAGAATTGCCATGCTTGTGAGAGAGGCAATAAATGCCGGCAAAGACTTTGACACAATTGTTGCACAAACAGAAGAATTTATAAAAAATATGGATACAAGGTTTGTGCTTGATGATTTGAGTACACTTATTAAAAATGGCAGAATATCAAAAATAGTTGGGTTTGTTGGCACAGTGCTAAACTTGCGCCCTATTATGGGTGCAGCCGACGGCGAAATAATATTGATAGAAAAAGCGCGCGGCACACAGCAAGCAATGGTAAAACTTGTTGAAAATGTTGTTAAAGAAACACAAAATATAGCTAGTGGCAGTTTAACACTTGTTATGACGTACTGCAACTGTGCACAAAGGGCATTTGAGCTAAAAGATGAACTTATGAAAAAATGCAGTGCTATAAAAGAGGTTATACCTGTGCCGACTGCAGGACTTTCAAGCCTATATGCTAATGACGGCGGTATAATACTTGCTTTTTAAGTTTACGCGTAATTGAAAAGTTTAAAACGGCGTAACAAAATTATAAAAACCAATTTAAACTTAGTTAAACAATGTTAACAGTTTAGTCTTTCGGTTATAGTTAGTGGCAACCATTAAGGTGTTAACATTACTTATCAAAATGCAGTTTTTTATATTTTTAATTTTATCAGGCTGTTGTGAGGTTACTTTAATCTTACAACAGCTTTTTGATTTTTAATTTAAGTTTTATAAAAATGTTAAATTTACACAAAAAACAGCGTTAATTTGCAAAAAAACTTGACTTATTAACATTTTCAGCATAAAATAATATTATATAAAAATAGTCATAAAACGCAAAATTCAACATGCAAGGAGTATTAAAATGAACGCTCAAATTTATTATGAAGAAATAATGAAATTGCACGGACTGCCTGAGATAAAAGAGACAATAAAAAAGTGGAATACTATTTTGACAAATTTGCAGGATAAAAAAGTTAACGTGCCAATGCTTTTGCCAAATTTACTGTTAAAATCTAAGCTCGGTGCAGGTAAAAGCAATTTTTTAAGCCTCTTAAGTGAGTACTTGTACAATACAGGTTTCATGCCATTTTACGGCAATGTTAAGTTTTTTGAATTTTTACTTGAATACTGCCCACCCGGCGGCGACATGAAAGAGATAAATCGCTTTGCAAATCAGCTAAAAAACGCTGCAGGTTTTAGAAATGAGTTCTGGGGTGTTGTTGCAATTGACATTTCAGAATGGAAAGGCCACACCGGCGAAGATAATTTTACAGTGTTTTTAGAATACCTCTCAATTATAGATGCAAATGTTTGCATTGTGTTTATTGCAAATGACTTTGACGCACAATCTCTAAATCAAGCAGAGAAAGTTATCAATAGCTTTTGCCGCATACGAAGCGTTGAATTTTGTTACCCTGACAGTAGCGAGTTTGGTAGTTATTGTGCGGAGCAAGTTAAAAAATACGGGCTTGTTTTAGACGACAGCGCAACAGTGCTATTGAGCCAAAGCATTGATAAAGTAATGGATTCGGGTTATTTTTATGGCTATAAAACAATTAATAGGCTCTGTATGGACATTGCTTTTGAGCTTAGCTCAAGTGAGCTAAGCTCAAAAGATAAAATAACAGCAGAAGACCTTGCGTTTTTCGCAAAAGACAGTGAATTTATAAATAATCTTTGTACTGTCAAAAAAATTACAAAAATAGGTTTTGGCAACAGCTCTGATTAGACATTGTCTGTAAAAACAATATTTATGTGCGCTAATTAATATTAAAAACCACACATAACAAAATATTTACATAAAGTGGCAGAATGGAGATTATAATGAACTTTGATAAATATAAATTCACAAAATATTTTACTACAAATAGCGAGACACGCTGGGCAAACAAAAGCGAAATAATTAGTGAGTGCGAAAAACTTGACCTAGCTACGGAAAAATACAGCTGTGCCGGTTTACCCATGATAAACGATGGAAAGACTGCTTATGTTGATGATAAAGACAATCACAGTTTGATTTTCGGCTCCACCGGTAGCAAAAAAAGCCGCCTTTTCTGTATGCCTACTCTTAGGTTTATAATAGGTGCAGGTGAATCTTTTGTTGTAACAGACCCAAAAGGAGAGCTTTTTGAGCGCACCTCGGGTGCAGCAAAGGCGAATGGATACGACGTAGTTGTTCTAAATTACCGCGATTTATCGCGAAGTGATAGCTGGAACCCATTTGCTGTGCCATATAATCTTTATCACTCGGGTGATAAAGAGGCTGCTGTTTCACGTTTAAACGACTTTATTAATGCCATTTCGGAAAAACACGAGAAAGGCTCAAAAGACATATTTTGGATTAATGCTGCAAAAAGCGTTGCACTATCAATAGTTATTACAATGCTTGAGGTGTGTACATTTGAGGAGTGCAATTTAAAGACATTTACTAGGTTTTGTACGGAGTTTGCAAAAGGTATGACGGATGCGCTATCAATAAAACTTTACAACCTTGAGGACAGCGACATTATTAAAAATAATTTGTTTGACCTTATGCAGCTTGTACCTGCTGACAGCATTGCACGCCTTAATTATGACGGCATTGCAGGCTCCAGCGACAAGGCAAAAGGCGACGTACAATCGATGCTTTTCACAGTTGTTGGCATATTCTTAACACAAGAGGCACTTGTACGCAATATGAGCACCACAAGCTTTGACATTGACTCAATAGGCACTAAAAAAACCGCTGTTTACCTTATTGTGCCGGACGAGCGCACAAGCTACCATTTTATTGCAACTACATTTATTAAACAGTGCTATGAGCTTTTAATTATAAAGGCGCAAGAAAACAAAAACCGCCAATTGCCTGTTAGGGTAAACTTTGTGCTTGACGAGTTTGCCAACATCCCCAAAGTTCCTGACATGCCCTCAATGATTTCAGCGGCGCGAAGCAGAAATATACGCTTTTTCTTAGTGCTACAAAGTATGCACCAAATGAAAGAGAAATACGGCAATGAGGCGCAAACAATTAAAGGTAACTGTGAAAACTGGGTGTTTTTATCAAGCAAAGAAATTGACTTGCTTGATGAGATAAGCTCACTTTGTGGCAAGGTATCTTTAGAGGCAGGAATAACTGTGGAAAAACAGCCGCTTATTTCAATATCACAGCTACAACGCCTTAACAAGCAGCGCGGCGAGGCACTTATTTTCTGCGGGCGTCAATACCCGTTTATTACCGAAATGGCAGACATTGACGACTGTGATTTTGCAACATACCCTTGTGTTGAGCTTACTGCCTCCGACAATGCTAAAATGGTTAGCATAGACCCAAAAGAACTACTTAACCAAATTATGAAAGATGAGCGCAACATGCCATTTTTAGATTTAAAAATGAGTGAGTGCGAAAAAGATGACGATGGCAACTACAAAGAGCGTAAATACAAAGAGCCTGACGAGAGAAACTATGCAGAGTATGACGAAGATGCTGATGATGGCGAAGATTATTTTGACTCAGACGAAGAATATGACGATGACGTAAACTTGTATGATGATATTGATTTTGGCGATGAGGGCGACGACTTTGAATATGATAGTTGCGGAAACAAAGACGATGGCAATGATGAAAATTTGAGAGATCTACTGCTTGGTAAAACGGTGAATATAGAGAGTAACCCCGACATGGAAAAAGCCTTTTCCGAAAACAGTAATAATAACCCCTCAACTTGGGATACACCAGTTAATGGTTTGCCTGTTCCACCTGACATTTACGGTAATCCCAGTGAAGAAAATAAGTTAAAACGCAACCCCATTTACAAAAAAATTAAAGATAAAAAAGTTGTAATTGGCGGTTATTATGACATTTTGGAAAATGACGAGGGCGATTTACTTATAATGATGGGCTATGAGGGCACAGGTAATGACTGTACACCAGATAACCCGGTACTGTACTATGACGGCGGTAACCATGCAATATTTATAAGTAGAAACACACAGCCCATTATCTGCGACTATATTGCGCCCGGTGTAAGAAACAATCTTATAGATACTAGGGAAATTCTTTTTGCTTTTTGTTCAAAAGATGACGATGGCGAGACAAAAATTACTGCTGAATTTAATGTTTATGTAAAGCGTTTCAGCAACATATCAGATATTGCTGACCTTATTATGGAAGAGCAAGAGTAGCCTTTACTTTTAACAAAAATATGTAGCTAAAACAAGCGCTACACGTAGAATAACACTACGAAAATATGCAAAAAAAATATATTTATAAATAAAGAATATATTTTTAATGAAAATGTATTGACATGAGGTATTGTTTAGGTGTATAATCTATGTTAGTCGAAAATTAATCGGCTCCTAACCTCAATGTTAAGGGAGGGACAAAAGATGTCGGAAATCAGAGTAAAAGACAATGAATCACTAGACAGTGCATTGCGCCGTTTTAAACGCTCATGTGCACGTTCAGGGGTTCTTGCTGAGGTGCGTAAACGCGAAGCGTACGAGAAACCGTCGGTTCGTCGTAAGAAAAAATCTGAAGCTGCCCGCAAACGCAAATTCAAATAATTGTGTTTTCAGTGGTATGTAAACAAAGTTGCGGGTCTGCTTGCAGGCTCGCTTTTTTGTAACTAATTAAAAATTCAAGCAATATAATCAAACATCTCAAAATCTATTTAATTCGGCTGTTAAAACTATGTATAACTGTACCATTTGCCTTGATAAACATATTTTTGCGTGTGCCGTCTTTGTACGCATTTTGATGTGTTTTGAATATAAACTAATTGAATAAAGGAGAATTATATGCCGTTTTTGTTTCCCAGTGTTCTTTTTCGACGTGCTCACGATATAACCCCTGAGTATTTGAAAAAAAATGGAATAAAAGCGCTTTTTCTTGATGTTGACAACACCCTTACAGGGCACGGCAGCCAAGAGTTGCCAAAAGAAATAAGCGACTGGCTAAAAATTATGGAAAAAGCCGATATAAAAATGACGATAATCTCTAATAATTTTGACAAGAGAGTTAGGCCTTTCGCACAAAAAATCGGGCTCTCCCACAGAGCATTTTGCTGTAAGCCCTCCCCTCTTGGGCTTATACAAGCGCGCAAAGATTTAGGCTTTAAAAAAAGCGAGGTTGCACTTGTTGGCGACCAAGTTTTTACAGATGTGCTTGGTGCGAATTTTTACGGTGTAAAATCTTATCTTGTCTTGCCCATGTACAGCGATTACAAGCCTACCATAAGATTTAAAAGATTTTTAGAAAAACACATTTTAAATGCCTACATAAAGCGTGGCGGAAAAATAATAGAAGAGAGGACTACTGAATGATAAACCGTATACAAAACCTCGCTAATGCAATGAATGATAATTTTGAGGGCGCAATAATTAAACAGCCGTCCAATTTATTTTACTTTACGGGGCTAGACACACACGATGCCGGCCTTTTAATAATTCTACCTAAAAAAGCGTATTTTATAATAGACTCACGTTATATAGAAATAGCAAAAAACACTGTGAAATTTGCAGAGGTTATCTTGCAAAATAATGAGTTTGAGCAAATGGCACAAATTTTAAAAGAGCATGAAGTAAAACGTGTTAACATTGAAGATTCTTGTACTTTGGCATACGCTCGTAAAGTGCGCGGTGCACTTGGCTCAGACATTGCAGTAGATGACACAGACGAGCTTAGCAAGGCAGTTGCAAAACTACGCGTTGTTAAAAGCGAAGATGAAATTGACAAAATAAAACGTGCACAAGTTATTACAGATGCTTGTTTTACACACATACAAAAGTATATTAAACCGGGTGTTAAAGAAACTGACATTGCACTTGAGATGGAGATGTTCATGCGCAAGAACGGAGCAAGTGGGCTTGCATTTTCCACAATTCTTGTAGCAGGCACAAAGTCCAGCTTACCACACGGAGAGCCGGGCGACAACACAATTAAAAACGGCGATTTTGTGACAATGGATTTTGGCGCTAAAGTTGAAGGCTATTGCACAGACATGACACGTACAGTAGCAGTACAGCAAGTTAGCGATGAGCAGAAAAAAGTATACGAGATTGTATTAAAAGCACAACTTGCGGCTTGCAATTACGCGCGTGCAGGCTTAAAGGGCAGTGATGTTGACAAAATTGCGCGCGACATAATAGCAGCCGAGGGATACGCAGATTACTTTGGACATGGGCTTGGGCACTCTCTTGGTATAGACGTGCACGAAGACCCACGTTACAGCCCTACTTGCCACGACATAATACCTGAAAACGCTTTAATGACAATTGAACCGGGCATTTACTTGCCCTCAAAATTTGGTGTGCGCATAGAAGACACCGTGCTTGTGAAAAAAGATGGTATTGAAATATTAGGCAAAAGCGATAAAAATTTAGTAATTATTTAGTTTTATAAAATACAATTTAAAAGGGTTATTGCCTACATAATTATTAATATTAAAAAAACGCAAATTAAACTTGCAAAAAATGCTTAATTACTGTAAAATGAATGTATAGCAAGTTTTTTATAGTTAAACAAGTTTAAAATTCGCACAATTCTGTGCCAATAAAATTTTGCTTATCCATGTGTCTTAATAAGGAATGCTCTGTGTATTCCGATTGATGAGAACAAAAATTAACAAAATTTTAATAGCTTATTGTATGAATTTAGGATTAGTTTGACCACATAAGTTAAAACACAATTGGAGGATATTTTATTATGGTTTCTGCCGGTGAATTTAGAAACGGTGTAACATTTGAGGAAGACGGCAATGTAATGCAAATTGTAGAATTTCAACACGTAAAACCCGGTAAAGGTGCAGCCTTTGTTCGCACAAAAGTGCGCAACGTTATTACAGGTTCTGTTGTTGAAAAAACTTACAACCCAACAGCAAAATTCCCAAGCGCATACGTTGAGAGACGTGAGATGACTTATTCCTATGAAGACGGTGGGCTTTACTACTTCATGGATAACGAAACATATGAGCAAGTGCCACTTAATGAAAGTGAGCTTGATGATAACTTTAAATTTGTTAAAGAGAATGAAGTTTGCAAAATTCTTTCATACAAAGGCAAAGTTTTCGGCGTTGAGATACCTAACTTTGTAACACTTGAAATTACAAGCACAGAGCCCGGTATGAAAGGTAACACAGCTACAAACACACTAAAACCCGCAATAGTTGAAACAGGCGCCGAAGTTCGCGTACCTTTGTTTATTAACGAAGGTGAAGTTATTCGTATAGACACACGCACAGGCGAATATATGGACAGAGCATAAATTTAACCGTTTGAAAGGAATTAATTTTATGGACAACATGACATTAGAGCAAAGAGCCGCATACCTAAAAGGTTTGATGACAGGCATGAAATACGAGGCAACTTCTGACGAAGGCAAGCTTATTTCTGCTTTGATTGACCTTGTTATGGATTTAACTGAAAAAGTTAGCGTTATGGACGAAGAACTTGACGATTTGTTCAGTGAGGTAGACCTTCTTGGCGAGGGACTTGACGATGTTGAGAGCTATCTATGGGAAGACGATGACGACGATGATGACATGGACGACGCCGAATTATTCGACGATGAACTCTATGAAATTAAATGCCCCACTTGTGGCGAAGTTGTTTGCCTAGACGAGGGTATGCTTGCGGCAGAAGACCTTGCTTGCCCTAACTGTGCAACAAAGTTTGAGGTGGATTTTAGCGGCGGTTGTGACTGTTGTGGGCATGGCCACGACGACGAGAACACCGGCGAAGAGTAAACACTTTAAATAAAAAACATAAAAACTCCCCTACCCGATTTTTAAAATCGTGTAGGGGAGTTTTTTATTTGTGTTTTTTAACTAGTTTGTTTACCGCTAACCGTTCAACAGCTCAAGAACAATCTCGTTAATCATAACAGGGTTGCCCTTGCCTTGTGTTTTAGCCATAACTTGCCCTACAATAGCTTTCATAGCGTTTGTTTTGCCGCTCTTATAATCATCTGCAAGCTTAGCATTTTTGTCCATAACTTCTTTCGCATACTCTAAAAGTAGCGCTTTATCACTAATTTGCGCCATGTTGTTTTCATCAACATATTTTTTCACATCGGCTGTGTCATTTTTGCCCCACAGCTCTTTAACAAGCTTTTTGCCAACACTGCTGTTCACATAGCCCTCGCCCGAAAGCTGTGCTATCTGCGCAAGTGTGCTTTGTGTAATTTGCGGTTTATCCTCTTCGTTTTCAAGCATTCGCAAAACGTCGCCTATAAGCAAATTGGCAAGTGTTTTTGTGTGTACTGTGTTTTTTGCAGCCTCTTCAAAGTAATCTGCAATAAACATATCGTTTGTAATAAGCTCTGCATCGTAAGAGGTTAAACCGTACTTTGTAATGTAAAGCTCTTTGCGCGCATCAGGTAGCATCGGTATAGTGTCTGCAATGCTCTTTTTCTTCTCGTCCGATGTTATTATCGGTGCAAGGTCAGGGTCTGGGAAATATCTGTAATCGTTGGCATCTTCTTTCTTTCTCATGCTGAAAGTTTTGCCGCTGTTTTGGTCAAAGCGCCTTGTCTCTTGTATAATCTCTTCGCCTTTTTCTACAAGCTCCACTTGCCTTTTATACTCAAACTCAATTGCCTTTTGTATAAACTGGAAAGAGTTGAGGTTTTTCATCTCTGTACGTGTGCCAAACTTTTCAGCGCCTTTTTTTCTTACTGATAAGTTAACATCACAGCGCAGTGAGCCCTCGTTCATCTTGCAATCCGAAATACCTGTATAAAGCAAAATTGCACGCAGCTTCTTAAAGTATGCAACAGCCTCGTCGGCACTGCGTATGTCGGGCTCTGATACAATCTCAATAAGCGGAACGCCACAGCGGTTGCAGTCAATCATTGTGCCCTGCTCGTCGTCATGCACAAGCTTACCTGCGTCCTCTTCTATGTGTATGCGTGTTATGCCTATTGTCTTAGCACCGTTTTCTGTCTCTACTTCAAGGTGTCCTTCATAACACAGCGGTAAGTCGTATTGTGAAATTTGATAAGCTTTCGGCAAGTCGGGGTAAAAATAATTTTTTCTGTCTTGCTTTGAAAATGCACTTATTTTGCAATTTGTTGCAAGCCCTGCTTTTATTGCATAGTCTACCACTTGCCCGTTAAGCACAGGCAACGTGCCCGGCATACCAAGGCAAACAGGGCAAACTTGTGTATTTGGCTCTGCGCCAAAAGTTGTTGGGCAAGCGCAAAAAATTTTAGTTTTTGTGCCAAGCTCACAGTGAACTTCAAGCCCTATAACCATCTCGTAATCTTTTATCATACTTATCACCTACCCCTTACCTTGTAATTGTGCGCTTGTTTCTCTCTCAAAAGTGTAGCCAACTCTGTAAAGAGTAGCCTCGCTAAACGCTTTGCCCGTTAACTGTAAGCTAAACGGCAAACCGTCTTTATTCTCACCGCACGGCATTGCAAGAGACGGCAAGCCTGCTATATTGACGGGCACTGTACAAATATCGCCCATGTACATTTCAAGCGGAGACTCGCTCTTTTCGCCAATTTTGTATGCAGTTGTTGGCGCAACAGGAGATAGTATGCAGTCAAAATTCGCAAAAATGTTCGCAAAATCGTTCATTATAAGTGTGCGCACTTGTAGTGCTTTTTTGTAGTAAGCATCGTAATAGCCCGAGCTAAGTGCAAAAGTGCCAAGCATTATACGCCTTTTAACCTCTTTGCCAAAGCCCTCACTGCGAGATTTTTTGTACAGCTCTTCTAAATCTGCAAAATTATCTGTCCTGTAACCATAGCGTATGCCGTCAAACCTTGCAAGGTTTGACGATGCCTCCGCACCTGAAATTACATAGTAGGCAGGTAATGCAAGCTGCGATGAGGGCAAAGACACCTCTTTTATTTCCGCTCCAAGTTTTTCGTACATTTTAGCGGCATTTTCTACTGCTGCTTTCACCTCGGCTGAAATGCCCTCTCCAAAATATTCTTTTGGCAAGGCAATTTTCATGCCTTTTACGCCGCCATCTATATTTTCAGTAAAATCGCTGTATTCACGCTTTACACATGTGCTGTCATATTCATCGTGCCCCACAATTGCATTTAGCACAACTGCATTGTCTTTAACGCTCTTTGTTACAGGACCAATTTGGTCTAACGACGACGCAAACGCAACAAGCCCATTTCTTGACACAGAGCCGTAAGTTGGTTTCATGCCAACAACACCACAGAAAGCCGCAGGTTGCCTTATAGAACCGCCTGTGTCTGAGCCTAGTGTAAACACTGCCTCATCTGCCGCAACTGCCGCAGCGCTGCCGCCTGAGCTACCACCCGGCACATAATCAGTGTTGCGTGGGTTGCGCGTAATTTTAAAATGAGAGTTCTCCGTTGTGCTGCCCATTGCAAACTCGTCCATATTAAGTTTGCCAAGCATTACTGTATCTTGCTCATTTAGTTTTTTCATAACGTGTGCATCATAAGGTGGCACGTAATTTTCAAGCATTTTTGATGCACAAGTTGTAACCACACCCTTTGTGCTAATGTTGTCTTTAATTGCGCAAGGTATGCCAGCAATTGGTGAGAGCTTTTCGCCCTTTGCTCTTTTCTCGTCAACTTCTTTTGCTTTTACAAGCGCGTTATCGTAGTTGTACGAAATATAAGCACCTATTTCCTCATCTTTTGCTTTAACGCTTTTAATATATTCACTTGTAAGCTCTTGGCTGCTTATCTCTTTTTGTGCAAGCTTTTCTTGCAACTGTGTTAAAGTAAATTTTGTAAGTTCCATTGTGCTCCCCTCCCCTTATTCTAATACTTTCGGCACTGTTATATAACCCTCAAATTTTGTGGGCGCGTTGCTTAGCAGCTCGTCTCTGCTTTGGTTTTCTCTAGTAGTGTCTTCTCTGAAAACATTGTCAATAGGCACTACGTGTGCTGTAATTTCAACACCCTCTGTATCAACCTCACTAAGCTTGTTTGCAAACTCTATTATTGCCCTCATCTCGGGCTCCATTGTCTTTTTCTCCTCTTTTGTCAGCGACAACCTTGCGAGATTCGCCACATTTTCAACGTCAATTTCTTTCAGCTTTTCTTTCTTTGTGCTGTTTTGTGTTTCTGTTTCCTCTTGTTTAAATCCTAAGTCAAGCACCTCTAGTTGCTCTGCATCTACAAAGCTTGGCGCCTGTGTCATAACACAAGAGGCATCTTTTATTTTAGGGAATGCAACAACGTCACGCAAAGATTGCGCACCCACCATAAGCATTACAAGCCTGTCAAGCCCAAAAGCAAACCCGCCGTGCGGAGGTGTGCCATATTTAAACGAGTTTACCATAAAGCCAAAGCGCTCTTCTGTCTCCTCTTCTGTAAAGCCGAGAGCTAGGAACATTTTTTGCTGTACATCTTTGTCGTAAATACGAATACTACCGCTGCCAAGCTCCACACCATTAAGCACAAAGTCATACGCTTGCGCCCTAACCCTACCGGGATCTGAGAACAAGTACTGCACATCCTCTGCGTATGGCATTGTAAACGGATGGTGCATTGCAATAAATCTATCCTCTTCTTCGGAATACTCAAACTGTGGAAAATCTGTGACAATAAGCATTTTAAACTCGTCTTTTTTGCGCAGTCCAAACTTTTCTGCCAAATCTATGCGCAAATTGCCAAGCGTTTTGCGCACTATATCAAGCTTGTCTGCACAAAACAGCAAAAAGTCTCCCGGCTTTGCGTCTGTTACCTCTAAAATTGCATTAATATCTTCTTTAGACAAGAATTTTGATAAAATTGAGTACACTTCGCCATCGGGGCGGATAGCAATCCAAGCCATGCCCTTTGCACCATAAGAAACAGCTTTTTCCGTTAGTTCTTCAACATCACTGCGGTTGTAATCTGCCCAGTTTTTAACGTTAATTGCCCTTACTGCACCACCACTTTGCGCAACTGATTTAAACACTGTAAAATCGCAATTTTTCGCAATTTCCGTGAGGTCTACAATTGGGAAATCAAAACGTAAATCGGGTTTATCACTGCCGTATTTGTCCATAGCCTCGTGCCATGTCATTCTTTGAAACGGCTCTTTAAAATCTATATCCATTGTGTTTTTAAAAATGTACTTAAACATTTTTTCAAGGTGAACGAGCACATCTTCTTGCTCTACAAAGGACATCTCCATGTCTACTTGTGTAAACTCGGGCTGGCGGTCAGCACGCAAATCCTCGTCTCTAAAACAGCGCGCCACTTGGTAATATTTATCAATACCACCCACCATTAAAAGCTGCTTAAAAATTTGTGGAGACTGCGGCAGCGCATAAAAAGAACCCTTGTGTACCCTACTTGGCACAAGATAGTCACGCGCACCCTCCGGTGTGCTCTTTGTTAACATGGGGGTTTCAACACAGATAAACCCGTCACTATCGAGGTAATCTTGCGCATTCTTTTGCACTTTGTGCCTAAATTTTAAGTTGTTCAAAAGCTCTTGTCTACGTATGTCAAGGAATCTATATTTTAGCCTTAAATCTTCTCTAACATTGCTTTCATCAAGAGAAAACGGCAATTGTTCTGCCTGTGATAGCACTTTAACTTGCTTTGCATGCAGTTCAACTTTACCTGTCTCTATTTTTGTGTTTATTGTCTCTTCATCGCGCAATTGCACTGTGCCAATAAACTGCACAACAGATTGGTTTTTCAGTGCGTCAACTGTGCTCATTGCATCTTCGCTCAAGTTATTTGCATTGCAAACCACTTGCAGTGTGCCCTCTCTGTCTTTGAGGTCAATAAAAATAACACCGCCCATGTCACGCTTTGTGTTTACCCAGCCACTTACCGTAACATTACTGTCTATATGCTCTTGCCTTATTTTTCCGCAATAAATTGTTCTCAACATAATTTTAAATATCCTTTCGCTTTTTGAGATAAAAAAAGCCCTCGCCCCATGTATAACACATGGGACGAAAGCTTTTGTAATTACAACAAAACTCTTCCGCGGTACCACCCAAATAGGCATAAAATGCCCACTCAAAAGTAGAACGGCGCAACCGTTACTTTGTTGATTAACGCTCAACACACGTCTAGGCCTACGGCTTTTGCGCTTTCGGTTAGATACTCCGAGATGTTCTTCTTCTAAAGCCAAGCGCTGCCTTGCACCAAACGGCAACTCTCTGAGAGCTTGTGCTAAAGAATACTCTTCTCTTCACTGTATTTTATCAATATTTATATTAGTATACATCAAAGCTTTAATATTGTCAATGTATTTTATATTGTAAATAGTACAATATAAAATGGCATGCGCGTAGCATCGCCATAAAATAAGTTTTAAATAATCCATGTGGGATGTAAGGATTATTTAAAAAATCAGAACTCACAACTTTAAATAAACACAGTTAAAACCACACTTGTTTCGATAACATAAATTTTCAACTATTACTTTTTACTTATTTTCTCAAAAAAACCTATGTAGCAATTTAATTAAAAAACAGCAAAAAACTGCGCATTCTGCGAAAAATCTTTGTGATTACCAGCAAAAAAACTGCCATTATGACGCACAGAATAGCCTCAACATACAAAAAACCTCAACACGCAAAATACGTGTCGAGGTCCTCAACTGGTCCGAGTGGCGAGAGTCGAACTCACGGCCTCTTGAACCCCATTCAAGCGCGCTACCAAACTGCGCTACACCCGGATAAACTTAAACATAAAATTTAAGCCTTATATATTATACTATATAACCTTGTGCTTTGTCAACTTTTATATAGTAAATATTTAATATAGCACAACATTCATTACAAAAATTATATACTTTACAATGTATTATTCTAACTAACAATTATACAAAATAAAGGCAACCTATAAAGGTTGCCTTTATAAAATTTACTTAATACAACGCACTTTTTTAGTTGTACCTTATTAGTTGCCTCTGTTTTTTAGCAATGTTAGAATATCATCATAATACTGGTCTTCGCTTACATCACTTTGCACAGGCTTTACAGTCTCCACAGGAGGCTGTGTTGTTGCACTTGGCATAATTGGCGCTGCTACAGGTACCGGCGTTTGGTGGTCTGCCATAGGCACTGCTACATTTGCGCTATTAGCCGCATAATTATCAGTTTGTGGTTGTGCCCCATTTTGAGTGATATACGCCGCTGTTGGGTTTGCTACATAATCAGCTGCTATTGTAGAAGATACTGTTGTAATTCCGTCTACAATGTCAAAACCTGTCGCAACAACAGTTATGCGCATTTCATCTTGCAATTCATCATCAAATGCCGCACCCCAGATAATGTTTGCATCGGGATGTGCAGAGTTTGTGATAAGTGTTGCAGCTTTTTCAACATCGTCAAGGCTAATGTCAGCAGATGATGTGATGTTGATAATAACACCCCTTGCACCTGCAATGCTTGTCTCAAGTAATGGGCTTGAAATTGCCGCATTTGCAGCATCTTCTGCCTTGTTAACACCTTTAGCTGTACCAACGCCCATATGTGCATAGCCTGCATCTTTCATTATGCTACGAACGTCTGCAAAGTCAAGGTTGATAAGTGCCGCAACATTAATAAGTGCAGAAATACTCTCAACACCTTGACGAAGCACGTTATCAGCAGATTCAAACGCATTGTTTAGCGTAATTTTCTCTTGGCTTATATATTTCAATCTCTCATTAGGTATAACAATCAAAGCATCTACACGCTCTAAAAGCCCTGAAATGCCTATCTCTGCCATTGTCATTTTGCGTTTACCCTCAAATGCAAATGGCTTTGTTACTATACCAATTGTCAAAATACCAAGGTCTCTTGCAACTTCTGCTACAACAGGAGCCGCACCCGTACCAGTACCACCGCCCATACCGGCTGTGATAAATGCCATTTGAGCACCTTTTAAAGATGCTGCAATCTCGTCACGGCTCTCTTCTGCACTGCGTTGACCAATCTCAGGGTCTGCACCTGCACCGCGCCCTCTTGTGAGTTTAGCACCAAGCTGTACTTTTTGTGTTGCTTTAGATGCAATAAGAGCTTGTTGGTCTGTGTTCATGCTTATAAACTCAACGCCTTTAAGCCCACTAACAACCATGCGGTTAATAGCGTTTCCGCCACCGCCTCCTACGCCCACAACTTTTATTGTGGTTATGTTTTGCATGTCTTCATCAAGAATAAATGCCACAAGAAATCCCCCCAGATTTATTTTGAATATTTCGATTTTTGTATTGCTAAAATTTTATACAAATATAAAACATTACATATTAACAACATATTTTTTATTACAAAAAATAGTTAATTAAATAAAAAATACGCTGTGTAATATTATAACAGATTTTTTTTTTAATTACAAGTATATTTGTAAGTTTTTTGTAAGTTTTTTGAATAATATTTGATATATTTACATATTTTTGAGTAAAAAAGGTAAATAAACTTGTAATTTTTATATTGTACCGGCTTGCCATGCTGCTTCAAGGCGCCCCTCACTGTCTCTTGAACTTACATCTAACGTGCCCTGCTCTTCAACAGATA
Organism: uncultured Bacteroides sp.; assembly: GCA_964371675.1. Lineage (GTDB taxonomy): Bacteria > Bacillota > Clostridia > Oscillospirales > Ruminococcaceae > Ruthenibacterium. The sequence continues at coordinate 40,113 of CAYJNL010000024.1, forward strand.
AACCCTCTGCACCCTCGGCATTTAATATATAATGCACAAAGTTTATTTTTTCCTCTAGCTCATTCGCATTGCCAAGCACAACTAAAATTCTGTCATCGTAAACAAAATTTATGTCAGCTAAATTTTCCAAATTTATTTTGTCAACAGGTGCAAGCGCGTTTGCAGCAAGTTCATTTTGCAGTTGTTTCAAAATGCTTAGCTCTGCCCCATCTTCAAGTACAATTTCAAAGCCGGGCTCATATGGTGTTGTAACTTTTACACCTGTAATTGTCACTAAATCGGGTGGCTTATCGCTTTTTGTCTCAAGCACTATAAATTTGTCGCTTAAAACAAGCCAGTTACTACCCACCTGCAAAGAATATGTGGCAACAGCATTTGTTGCTGTAATTTTAACACTGCCCGGGATTATTCTGCTGATGTTAATTTCGTCAAGATATGGCAAGGTTGTGCGCATTTGTGTAATTACATGCTGTGTGTTGAATAAAAATAAATTCTCACCTATTTCTATTCCCGACGCATTTATTATTTGTTCATCTGAATAAATAGTCTCTTGCTCTACCACAAATCCCTCAATGCCAAACAGCACTGTAAAAGAAAGTATAATTCCTGTAAAAATAATAATTGTAATTACTGTGCCCATTATAATTTTCCTGCGTTTACGCTGTGTTCTCGCATCTGAAAGCACAATATTTTTCTTGCTTTTTTCTTTACTTGCTCTGGTTTTCTTTGCTTTTTTAGCTTTAAAATTGTTGTGGCTTTTTTCACTGCTCTGTAAAACTAAGCTCTCTTTGCTGTTTTTCTTTGAAAAAAGTCTTATTTTTCTGCTATTTTGTTTCGTTGTAACTTTTAATTTATCATTATTATTTTTGTTTTCCAGCCGCTTTTTTGCACTTTCATAACTAACAAGCTTGCCTTTACTTTTTACATACGCCTTATTTTCTGCAATGCTCTGCTCTCTAGTATTCTCTAAAGTGTTATTTAATGTTGTTTGTGTTTGCTGTGCGCGCGGTTTTGGTTTAAAGTTCGGGACATCAAAGTGTCCACCACTGCTATTTACGCCTGTTTTTCTATTTTGGTTTGGGTTTTGGCTTTTTGGCACAGCTGTATGTGGTATATTTGTGTGCACATTGCCCTGAGGCACTTTGGTGTAATTGGTGGGTGGCACTACACTACTTTTTCGGTTTATATTACCGCTGCTGTTTTGCGTGTTATTTAAAAGCTGTGTTTGGCGCGTAATATCGTTTATATTTTGGCTGTGTCTGTTTGCTTGTCCACTTGTACTATTTACAAAAGGTGCATTTCTCTGTGTGTTTTGTTGCGGCATGTGTTTTTCCACGTCATAAACCACACGCTGTGACTTAGCTCTTGCATTTTTTGGGGTGTCATTATCATAGTTATAAACAGGCCTTTTCGGCTTTTTGCTGTCTTGATTGTCCTGCATTTAAACACCACCCTTGCTTTTTCAATTCATTTTCAGGTGCTTTTATCCACCCATTTTGTAGAGTTGCCCTCAAAATTACTTTCACAAAAACAATGACAATTTTTCATTTGAGGGCAACTGCATTTTTATGTTAACTATGCTATGCTTTAATTATATTTATACAAATTTTATATCGGCACCGAGAGCAGAAAACAGCGAAACTATATCTTCATACCCTCTTGCCAAAAAGTGTGTATTATGTATTGTACTAATCCCATTTGCCTGCATTGCCGCTATAACAAGTGCTGCGCCTCCGCGCAAATCTTGCGCATAAATACGGGCACCATTAAGCTCGCTTACACCTGTTATTGTTATTGAATTTTCATTCACATCTACTCTGCCACCCAGTGCTTTAAATCCTTCTGCACATGCAAATCTATTTTCAAATATGGTATCTGTGCATATACTCTGTCCTTTTGCACGTAAACAAGCCGCCATTAGTATTGGTGCAGCATCTGTTGAAAATGCCGGATAAATATCTGTAAAAACATTGTCAATAGCACACTTTACACCACCGGATACAGCACAAACAGAGTGCTCGCTTATAAAAGATAACTCACACCCCAGTTTTTCAAACATAGGATACATGGAATTTTGGTGCTGTGTATTGCAATTCAGCATAAGCACCTCTCCTCCACACGCGGCAACAGCACACATTACAGTAGCCGTTGTTATCCTGTCAGGGCAAACCTTATGCGAGGTATCACGCAAACCCTCCACACCCTCTATATACAAAACGTCTGTTTTTGCACCTGCTATTTTTGCGCCTGCACTTTGTAAAAACCGTATTAGGTCTTCTATTTCAGGCTCTTTAGCAACACCGCGCAGTACGGTTTTACCTGTTGCTGTAACTGCCGCCATTATTAACGTTTCTGTTGCGCCTACACTAGGGAACTTTAATGTAAAATCAGCACCTATAAGCCCATTTTTTGATGTTACACTAATTTTACCACTCTCATCACACTCAACACTAGCACCCATTGCCGCAAGCCCATTTAGGTGTATATCTATTGGGCGCGCACCAAGCTTGCACCCACCCGGATACGATATGTATGCACAGCCCTTTCGCACAAGTAATGGTGCAAGAAAGAATAAAGAGGAGCGCATGGACTGCATTAAATGGTCAGGCACATGAGACTTTGCTATATTTTTTGCGTTTACTGTTAGCGTTTTGCTGTCAAGCTCTGCTTTGCAGCCAAGCTCTCTTAGTATTTCAATTGCCGCATCAACGTCTGAAAGCGACGGCACATTTGTTAGCGTTACATTGCCTTTAAAAAGCACACTTGCCGCCATTAAAGGCAGCACACTATTTTTTGCACCCGGTATTTCCACACTTCCAAACAAACTGTTTTTGCCAATTACCTCAATATTTTTCATAACCATGCCCCCTACATAAAAACTTGTGACAGTCTATATTATGCAAAAAGCAATTTTATTGTGAAAAAGTATGTTGTTTATATACGGTAATTTATTTTTTTGGTGTGAAATGCAAATTGTAGCTATCCTAAAACAAATGCTTTACAAAAACCTGCGCAATACTGCACCCGGCTAATCCGATGCAACGCTGTGTGTATAGATAAGTATATTTGTGGTAAATAACGAAAATCCGCCAACTCCTTTTGTGAAGGCTACTGTGTGGCAACTATAATAATCACATCATATTTAAAAGCACTTTTAATCTTTGCCATATTTTCTCGGTAGAGTCCGGGTAACTTAACACTTTTGCACTGCTACCCATTTGCTCAAGTTTTGCTTTATCTTGTGTTAAGTTTTTCACTGTGCTTATTAAAAGCTCATCTGTTAGGTTTTTCTCTTCAATAACAACTGCGCCACCAACATTTTCAAACTGTTTTGCGTTGTGGTATTGGTGGTTTTCCGCAACGTTTGGCGACGGTATAAGTATACTAGCCTTGCCCACTGCGGCAATTTCCGCAAGTGTGAGAGCACCCGCCCTTGATATTACTAAATCCGCGGCGCTTAAAAGCAGTGGCATGTTATCTATGTACTCTCTAATCTCAAAATTTTGTGAGCTATCAATTTGCAACTCTTTTGCAAGCTTTGCAAAATCTTCTTTTTCAATACTACCCGTTGCATGAATATGCTTAATGTTGCCCTGCCCTTTTTCCCAAACTGCTAAATTGGCAACGGCTGTATTTATGTTTTGTGCACCAAGGCTCCCCCCAAATGAAACAATTAATGTTTTATCTTCAGGTATGGCAAGTTGTTTTCTTGCCGTATTTTTGTTTTGCATAAAAAATTCGGTGCGTATTGGGTTGCCAACTATATAAGTTTTTTCTTTTTGTGAAAGCCTATCAACAGCCTGTGGCACTGCCGCAAAAACAAGGTCTGCTTTTTGGGCAAGTATTTTGTTTGTTATGCCCGGAAATGCGTTTTGCTCATGTATTGCTGTTTTTATACCTTTTTTTGCCGCTGCACGCACAACAGGGCCGCTAACGTAGCCACCAGTGCCTATTACAAGCACAGGGTTAACTTCTTTTAAAATAGCATTAGCACGAAAAAGCGACGTACTAAGGTAGTACAGCGCCGCAAAATTACGTGCAATATTTTTTGGCGTAAGGCGCCTTTGTATTCCGCGTACTTCTATTGAGTGAAATTTATACCCGGCATTTTTAACAAGTTTTGCCTCCATGCCATTTTTACAACCCGCAAAGTGAATATTAACATTCGGCACTTGCCTTTTAAGCTCTGCGGCAATGGCAAGTGCGGGGTTTACATGCCCTGCTGTACCACCTGCAACTATTAATATATTCGTAATTTTCACCGCTTCCTTTTTAAACTAAACTTTGTGTATACTACTCTCGCGTGAAACAGAGAGTACTACGCCAATTTCACACAAAAGCATCGTTAGCGACGTGCCTCCGTAAGAAAAAAATGGCAAACTTATGCCTGTGTTTGGTATTGTGTTTGTTACAACAGCTATGTTAAGTGCCGCTTGCAACGTAATTTGCACAACAATGCCAACCACTACCATACATCCAAATTTATCTTTTGCATTAAAGGCAATATAGAGCCCACGCATTAGCAAAAACAAGAATAATAAAATTACAATCATTGCACCCACAAAGCCCAGTTCTTCGCATAGTATGGCAAAAATAAAGTCGTTTGCGGGCTCGGGCACATAAAGGTGTTTTTGGCGAGAATTACCTATACCAAGCCCAAAAAGCCCACCCGAGCTTATTGCATACATGCCCTGTATAGTTTGATATGCGTTATCAGATGGGTCAGAAAAAGGGTCTCTCCAATATGTTATCCTGTTCATTGCATACGGCACAAGGTCTTCAACAAAAATAAGTGCACCTGCTATTGCACCCACCACAGCGCATATTGCAATTACAAACCACAATGGCTTTGTGCCACCCACAAACATCATTGCAAAACCAATGCCCAGAATAAGAATAGTTCCCGACAAATGCGGTTCTAAAATCATAAGCCCTGCAATTGTTCCAAGTATTGCAAGAAACGGCACAACGCCATACATGAATTTTCCCATTTTATCGTAGTTAACAGAGATTATATGAGCAAACAAAATAATAACGGCAAACTTTGCAATTTCAGAAGGCTGAAATGTTGTAACACCTAAATTAATCCATCTTCTTGCGCCGTTAATTGGGTCCATAAACAAAACCAAAACTAGCAAAGCTAACGTTACACCCATTATAGGCCATGCAAATTTTTGCAGAAGGTGGTAATCAAAAAATGATATTGCAAACATAAAAACAATGCCTGTAACCGCAAATAGGGCTTGCTGTCTAATAAAGACAAAGCTATCGCCCTCCATTCTGTAATAGGCATACGCAGTGCTTGCGCTAAAAACCATTACAAGCCCAAAAGTTACAAGAATAAAAATAATTGTTGCAAAAGGCCAATCAATTGGGTTTTTCTTTTTTATATGTGTGTGAGTATTTGCAATAATTTTCATACTCTTTGCCTTTTGTGACACTTTTGCACCTCCCTTTTATTCATTAAACTAAACCAAATTATATAGTTATATTTTGCACGAAAACTTTATGTCTTAATCATCTTTAACATTATGCAGTTGTGTAAATGTATATGCAGGCAAGCACAACACACATAACTGTAAAAAATGTAAATGTGAGCACAATTTTAACCTCGCTCCATCCACACATCTCAAAGTGGTGGTGCACAGGGCTCATTTTAAATATACGCTTGCCTTTTGTGAGTTTAAAGTAGCCAACCTGCAACATTACGCTTAGTGCCTCGCAAATATAAAGCATACCTATTATAACAATAATCTCAGGTCGATTTATGGCGTATCCTATCGTTACAACACAGCCACCTAAAAACATACTGCCCGTGTCGCCCATAAACACCTTTGCAGGGTAGAAATTCCAAGATAAAAAGCCTGCACAGCCGCCTGCAACTGCCGCCGCAAAAAGTGCCGCGCCAACATTGCCCAAAATGCTTGAAATAAATAAAAACCCAAGCATTACAACAAAAGTTACGCTAGAGGCAAGCCCGTCAAGCCCGTCTGTGAGGTTGACGGCATTGACAACACCTATTATTAAAAAGAATGATATTATGTAGTAAAAAACACCAAAATCAATTGCACCAAAAAACGGCAAGTTAACTGTGGTAGAGGTTGCGCCGTTTATGTAAAGCGATGCCAAAAAAGCCGCTGTTATAAATATTTGCGCAAAAATTTTATATCTAGCCTTTAGTCCGAGGTTGCGTTTTTTTACAACTTTAATGTAGTCATCAAGAAAACCAACAGCACCAAAAGCAATGCTTGTTAAAACGGCAATATAAAGTGCAATCATGCTTTGTGAGGCAAGCTCCCCGATAAAGCTTGTTGCTCCGAGTGTAAGCACCATATAGCCAAACACAATGCCAAAAAGTGTGCCTATGTAAAACATCATGCCACCCATTGTTGGTATGCCATTTTTAGCGGCATGCCATTTTGGGCCTATCTCTTTTATTGTCTGCCCAAATTTCAGCTTGCGCAATGCAGGTATTATAACAAAACCCGACAGCGCCGTTATTATAAGTGCGGCAAAACCCGCCACTATAAGTGCATTTCTAGCCTCTAACATTATTTAGCTCCATTCTTTTGGTATCTATTCTTTAAAGTTATCATAAAAATATTTTATTATTTCCTCAAAAACCATGCCTCTGCTTGCTTTTATAAGTACAATATCACCTTGCTTGCACATGTCGCAAAGCAATTGTGCCGCAATTGTGTTATTGTCGCACCGCACAGCCTCCACACCTAGCCCGTGTGCCCTGTTGTGTGCCGCGCGCATCTCTTCACCCACTGTTATGAGCATTTCAATTTGGTACTCGTTACAAATATCACCTATATTTTCATGCTCTTGCTTCGACACATCACCAAGCTCTAACATATCGCCCAAAACAGCTATGCGCGAGCCCTTTGTGGGGTAATCATACATTGCGGCAATTGCAGCTTTTACGCTGTCCGGGTTTGCGTTGTAGCAGTCCTCAATAACAGTTATGCCGTTAAAATTCACAATATTTTGCCTTAGTCCTGCTGTTTTGTAATTGCGCAGTGCTTTTGCTGCTGTTTTTGCATCAAGCCCAAGCCTTGTGGCTATGGCGTATGCACTTAGTGC
>CAYJNL010000025.1:0-44306 GCA_964371675.1 uncultured Bacteroides sp.
TGGTGCGAGGGAAGGGACTTGAACCCTCACGATAAAATCACACGCCCCTCAAACGTGCGCGTCTGCCGATTCCGCCACCCTCGCATATATTAAACGTAATATACAACGTATATAATATTACCATATTTATAAGGTTAAAGTCAACTGAAAATCTTAAAAATAAAAATATCTTAAAATTATAAATACCCACAGTAAACCACACATATCTTTAGCGAAGTTGTGAAACATACATGCAAAATATGCGCTGTTATTCACACACCAATACGTGACACTACAAGCTCGTTGCAAAAATCAATTTAAAGTTAAAATTTACAGCAAGCATTATATGTTTGCCGGAGTGGTTTTGCCAGTTAAGCAAACCATGGCTGTTGTGCTATAAAACCTAATAATATATACACTTAGAATTATTTTGTTCGGATTACATCGGATTGGCTAGCATAAATAAGTTATTTACTGAAAATAATTTTCCTAATATACTTATCTAAATAAGCAAAGATACACCATTAACAACTAAGAGTACGTAGGTAGTTTTCAAAAAAAGTTCTTTGCTGACTTTTTTTTGTAATATATTGCCTAAGGCAAGCCCACCCAAAAGCGCAATAATACCAAAAGCCGCATACTCAATAACCTGCTGTGTGTAATATTGTGAAGATATGTGCTCTATTAAAAGCCAGGAGTTTAATATTATCCAAACAGACGACAAAGTTGCCCTAAAAGTATTTTTGTCTTTAAAAATTTGTGCAGCATATATTACAAGTAGCGCACCACCGGACACAAACAGAGCGTGCATAATGCCAGAGAGTATTATAACAAAAATAGCAACAAATTTATTAATATTAAGTTCTTTCTTTGAAAAAATTTTGTATATGCCAAAAAACAAAAGAAAAACACCATAAATTGTTAGCAGTAAATCTAAATCAAGCATTCCGCCCATTAAATTGCCAAAAAACATGCCAATACACATAAAAAAAGTTATTTGCACAAGTTTTTTTATGTCCACACTTTTAAAATTACTTGCCACTATATATATACTTGCAAGTAGTGCAAACAAATTTAGCGTTGCTCGTGCTTCATTTACGCCAATAAGTAACATTGTGGGTGGCATGGCAAGCATAGTGCCGGCAAAACCTGTAATAACTTGAATTATATTTGAAATAAAGACTATTAAATAAAAAAGTGCATCTACCATTAATTTTCCTATCTCTAAATAACTTTTTAATACTTACTTGCTATCCAAAATAACTATATAAGTTTACCAAGCAAGCTTGCATTGTGCAAATTTTGTTTGTGATTATTTACTACAATTTCATATAGTGATTGTGCAATACTTTCAAAAGGTGGCCCCTCGTTTGCATTTTCTACTGTTTGTATCCACTTTTCAGGGATTGCATCAACACCACACAATGCACCTGTAATTGCACCTGCAACACTTGCGCTGCTGTCGTTATCTCTGCCAAAATTAACACAGCCAATAATTGCACGCTCAAAATTGCCGTTTGCTAATGTTACAAACGCAAGTGCTATCGCAAGTGTTTCCGCACCATCTGCAAAAAAGTCTTGTGCTACTGTTTTGCGCAACTCCTTTTGTACCGAGAAAATATCACTGTATTTTTCTGCTACTTTTACACACTTTAGTACAAGATTTTCAGCCTTGCGCCCCACATCATCATACATATACCATGTAGGGAAAGCCGTGCCTTCCACTTTAGTTTTATGATTAGTAGCTGCTTTTATCATGTCTTCAATTATGCTGTGCACACCTGAGTTTTCTTTCATAGCGGAAGAAATTGCCGCGGCTGCCATTGCCGTTGCATAGCGTGCGTAGCCAAGTGCCATAAATGATGCTTCAAAAGCATCATCATGTGCCTTTTGTACATTACAAGCATTAATTACACCATATGGTGCAATGCCCATTATAGCACCGTTTGTGGGCTGGCCTCCAAATATTTCTTTTCGTTCTTTGTAAATGGCTTTATAGTAGTATTCTTCTAAAAAATCTTTTTCAATTTGGCTCTTTGCGTTATGATAGCGCTTTGTGAATTCTAGCGCTAAATCGTTAGAATTTGCAACATCACCCTTTTTTATAATGGCAGAAGCAAATATTTTCGACATTCTTGAGTCATCTGTGTAAGCACCAACACAAGTGTCAAACGGCCCGTGTGCAGACACAGGAACATCACCATACGGTAAAAGCGTGTCTACTACATCATACCGCTCTTTAATTTTTTCAAATGTTAAGCCCTCAACAGGCCCACCCATTACATCACCAATGGCAGAACCAATTAAAGCACCATATATTTTTTTGAATAATTTTGTGTTATTAACCATTTTTACATTCCCACTTTAATATTAATCTAATAAGCATAATATTATTAAATGGATTTTATGTCAAATACACTTCACAATACAAATTGCTTTTAACACTTAACTTGTATTATTAATAAAGTAAAATATAAAATACAAGTAGCTGTATTTATTAAAGTTTCTTTTTAATATTGGGGTGTTTTTTGCAAAATTTATGCAAATTGCCGAAAAAAATATCATTTTTGACAAAATTGGTTTTACGGTACTACAGCACATTTAAACTATTAGTACTATTTTGTTTGATTTTTAAAAGCATGAGATTAAAGCTTTTGCCTAGAAGTGTGATATCTATGGGCTTTTTGGCTTTTTCTGTGGCAATTGTGCTATAACAATAGCAAAGAACATAAAAGCGCAACCTATAATTTCACGTGTTGACATGTTCTCACCAAGCAATATCCACCCTGCAAGCACTGCAAATACAGACTCGAAACTCATAACAAGCGAGGCTATTGTTGGTGAGGTGTATTTTTGGCCAACTATTTGTAGCGTATACGCAACACCACTTGACATTACACCTGTGTAAAGTAGTGGCAACCATGCTGCTAAGATGGCGGAAAAAGTAGGTTGTTCAAGTAAAAACATGGGTATTAGGTTTATAGTACCTGCTACAAAAAATTGTAGGCATGCCATGCGCACACCGTCTGTTAGCGGTGAAAAGTGGTCTATTGTCAAGATATGAAAAGTAAATGCAATAGCGCAAAGAATTATAAATGTATCGCCAATACCAAGAGAGAAACCGCTTGTTATACAAAGCAGATACATGCCCACAAGTGCAAGTGCAACACCTATCCATACGTTTTTATCGACACTTTTTTTTAGAAAAAGCCCAAAGATGGGCACAAAGATAATGTAAAGTGTAGTAATAAAACCTGCTTTGCCCACAGTGGTGTTCATTATGCCAATTTGCTGCAAGCTACTTGCAAGACCAAGTATTAATCCGGCAACAATGCCACCTTTTAGCAGCATTTTTTTCTGTGCAGGGCTTTGTGCCGCGCCAAAAATAGTGGGTTTGCGATTGTTTAATACATCAAGCAGTGCAATGCAAGGCAGTAGCACAACAAAGCCTATGTAACTGCGCGCAACATTAAAAGTAAATGGGCCTATATAGTCCATACCTGCACTTTGAGCTACAAATGCACAGCCCCAAATTAGTGCCGTTACGGATAAAATTGAAACCCCTTTTAAATTGTTTTTTTTAATCATTATATATGACCTTTCCAAATGTGATATGTTATAAAAGTCTATGGAGCAAGGAGAGGATAAAAAAATCCGCTACAATATATGCTTCGTTTTTGCTTAAATTAATTTTACTGCACAAATATAGGGCACGCATTGTATGCGTGCCGCTAATTATTGTAAAACCAATTTAAGCACACTAATAATGTAGTGTGTAGGGTTTTGCCCCACTTAGGGCAATATTAAAATTATTTGTAGTGCTATTTACAATAGTGCAATAGCCTCATCTAAATTTTCAACAACATAAGCAGATAAGCGCTTTAGTTCAGGAGTTGGCTGCTCTCTGTCGGGTATCATAACAGTGCTGCAACCTGCCGCTGTTGCACTGCGTACACCGTTTGGGCTATCTTCAAACGCAATGCACTCATGTGCCTCTACACCAAGCCTCTGTGCCGCTAAAAGAAAAATATCAGGCGCAGGTTTTGAGTTTTCAACTTCGTCGCCGGTGGCAATAACACTTATGTATTTTGCAACATCGGCAATTTTTAAGTTTTGTTCCACCATTTTTCTATGTGTGCTGGAGGCAACCGCAATTGGTACACCCTTGCTTTTTGCCGCCTCTAAAAAGTCTATAAGGCCTGCTTTTATGGGCACTTGTGTCTTCATTATGGCTGATATTTTAGCTTCAACTTCATCACATACTTTGTCATATGGGAAATCCTCACCAAATTTTTTAAAAAAATCTGCTTTTCCGGCTTTTTTGCTTTTACCGCGCAAAAGCCCTAAATCCGCAGGTAGTATGGGAAATTTTTCTCTCTCGCTTATTGATAGCCACATTTCATCTGACAATCTTTCAGTGTCAAACATTAAACCATCCATGTCAAGTATAATTGCCTTGTATTCCATATAGCACTCTCCGTTTTTTGTGTTTTATTCTTGTACAACGCTATCTAAATTGCAACTTTATTCTACGTTGCTTTCGCTACTATCTTGTGGTGTCTCTTCACTCGAAGAGCTACTGTCAACATAATACTCTGTCCACTGTGCGCTGCAAAGTTGGCATGTCATTGAGTAGCCAACAGGGTTTGCCGAGCCTTGCTCATAAACAGGTGTTTGCTCTCCCCACGTATGCCCTTGCACGGCAAGTACCGCACGGCGCTCCTCGTGCCCTATTGTGCCGGGCTCACAAGTTGTGCAGGTGCGTATTTCATAGCCTGCCTCACACACTTCCACATTGCGTGTCCATGCTGTATAAGTGTGCTCGTGCCCTGCCGGTGGCGGTGTGCTTTGGCTTACACTGGAGCTTGCGCTACTGCTTTGGCTAGCACTTTGGCTTACAGATGAACTTGAACTCGCCTCGCTCTCGCCTCCAAAAGATACAGAGCCCGAAGTTGCTCCTGATTGTGAAGTTGACACCGAAGTGCTTGCACTGGGAGCAACATATGGCGGTGGAGCTGTTTGGTTGTTACCTGTTCCAATTTCTTGTCCTAAAGACTGCGAGTCTTGCTGTGATGTATCGGAAGATGAACTAGAGGCACCCGACAAATCACCGTCTCCGAATGGGTTGACACCGCCTGTGCCTGACACCGCACTTGAAGAAGTGAGAGAGGTGTTTTGCATGAAACTATCACCACTTTGAGAGCTTAGCATGCCATCACTGCCAAAAAAAACTATCACAAGCACTATTACAATTGCAACAGCAAGTGCCAGCGCAGTTGCAAGTATTGCTATATCTACAACACTGCCTTTTTTTACATTTTCAAAAAGGCGCCCAATGCGCTTTGAAATTCTTTTAAATAATTTTTGCACCAGTTCTCCTCCGAAACATTTTTTAGTTTAAAGCTTATTGAATATACATATAACATTTTACAATATTTTGTGCGAAAAGGCAATGTTTTTACTGTTTTTTTCACATTTGACACAATAACATGTGTTAAGTGCATATTAAATTAAGCCATGTAATTTAAAACCGTATTACCTCAGCTTTTATAACAGGGCTTAAAAACGCCCTAGTCATCAATTTGGCTCAAATAATATTCAAGCGTTATAACCTCACCATTGTAGTCGTACGGGTATGTTGCACTAAGTACGCCAAGTATAAGCTCGGGCTCATAATCAGCTTTTCTGTCTTCATCGAGAGGTGCGTCAAAAATCCACGCATCGTCGTCTATTATGGGGGAAAAAGTCAAATCAGTCATCTCTATGAAAAACGATACTAGGGGATATTCACCATCGTAAATATCATTTGCATAAATTTCAAAATACGGTTTGCCGTCGCTGCTTGTGTTTATGTAGCCCCACGCCTCATGCTCAACTGTTTGCCCTGCGTTTTCGCCCTCAATATAGTTAATTGTAATTGACCCATACCAATCCGACGGGTTTGTAATTTGGAAAACAGGCCTAGTTTCAACCGCGCCGTAACCCGGTGCTTCAAAATCGAAAAATTCTTCCATTCTGGCGTCAAGGGCACTGTCTTCGTCCATAATTTCATCCCAGTTTGGGCTGTTTTCGGCTGTGTAAACGTATTCCACCATGCCGAGGTCTTGCATGTTTGTTGTTATAAAATTGTCCCCGTCAAAATAATAGTTATGTGTTCTGCCAAAAAGTGTAAGTGTTTGCGCATCTCTGTCAAGCTCAATTGGGTGTGTCTCGCTATTTGTAATAAATTCAACCTCGCCGTTTTCTTTGAAATTATAAGACGATATATCGCCTGAATTTAGCAAATCCACATATGCGAACTCCATGTCGAGCATAGTCATTGATGAGAGGGTATACATGCCGATAGGCTCTGATTGCTCATCATCTGAAAATAAATTAATATCAGGTGCTGCAATGCCATAATCATCAAGGCCGGACATCATTGAAGATAGCATTACGCCTATTGCCACAACAATTACAATTAAAACTACGGCTACAAGCCCAAAAAGCATGTAGTTTTTTTTCATGGGCTGGCTTTGCATTGAGGTGGGTATGTTGTAATTTGCACCTTGTGAATTTTCATAGTTGCTTTGTTGATTGCCTTGCGCATAATTTGTGTTATGTGAAAATTCGTTATTAAAATCCACATCGCCTGGTTGAGTGTTTTGTGCACTATTTACAGGAGTAAAATTGCCTTGCATAGGAGGCTGTTCAAAAAAGTGTTCCTCTTGTGCGTTGTTTTCAGGTGCAAAATTTTCGTGCGCAGTATCCATTGTTTGCTCTGTGTTTATAGGTGCTGTGTCTTGCGTTGGCATTTCAACTTTTGCACCGCAATTTTCGCAAAAATTTACAGTCTCGGGTAGAATATGTCCGCATTTTGTGCAGTTTGCCATTTATGTAACCTCCGTTTTGTAATAATTTTATGTGTAATATTGAAAATATATTTATATTGTAATTAAACACAATATACATAATAACATAAATTTTGGGTAAAATTCAATCACAAGTAAAATTATTATTTAGCTGAAAATTTAAAAAGGTGATGTTATGGATATATCAAAAAAAGAATACGCAGAGTTAAACAAAAAAATCTCGCCACGCTCTAGGGTGCTCAAGGACTGTTTGTTTGCTTTTCTCATAGGTGGTGCAATTTGTGTGTTTGGGGAGTTAATGCACACAATGTATGTTATTTTGGGCTTTACAAACGGCGACAGCTCACTACTTGTAAACCTCACACTTATTGCGTTGTCTGCCGTTTTAACAGCACTTGGGCTGTACCAAAAAATTGCCACAAAGGCAGGTGCCGGCACACTTGTACCTATAACGGGCTTTGCAAATGCCATGGTTTCGCCAGCAATTGAGTTTAAGTGTGAGGGTTTAATTACGGGTGTTGGTGCTAAAATGTTTTTATTAGCAGGTCCTGTAATTGTGTACGGCACGCTTGCAGGTACTTTGTACGGTGTTGTGTATTATTTTTTAACATCAGGGGGTGCTGTATGAGGCGAGAGGGCGATACAATAATATTAGAAAAACCTGTAAGCATAATATCATATGCAGCAGTGGGCGGAAAAAAAGAGGGCGAAGGGCCACTGAAAGATAAGTTTGACATTATTGTGAAAGACTCAAAATGCGGTGAAAAAACATGGGAAAAAGCCGAGAGCCGAATGGCACGAGACTGCATTGACAAGGCGCTTGAAAAGTGCGGTATGTGTGCGCAAGATTTAAACGCTGTTTTTGCAGGCGATTTGCAAAGCCAGTGCACTGCCACACACTATGCAATGAGTGAGATAAACGTGCCACACATAGGGCTTTATGGCGCTTGCAGCACAATGACACAGGCGCTTAGCCTTGCCTCCTGCATGGTTAGTGCAGGAGCTATGGATATTGCCGCCGCAATGAGCAGCAGCCATTTTTGCGCGGCAGAGCGGCAATATAGAACACCGCTAAATTACGGCGGCAAGCGCGCGCCCACGTCACAGTGGACGGTAACGGGCTCAGGTGTTGCAATTTTGTCAAAAAACGGTGGTGCACCATACGTTTTAAGCACAACGTTTGGACGTGTTGCAGACTATGATGTATGCGACATAAACAATATGGGTGCAGCAATGGCACCTGCCGCCGCAGACACTATTTTAAGACACTTAAAAGACACAAAGCGCAACCCCGAAGATTTTGATGCAATATACACAGGAGATTTAGGCGCAGTGGGCAGTGCCTTACTACAGGAAATTATGATAAAAGAGGGCGTAGAGCTTAAAAACCACAAAGACTGCGGATTGCTAATATTTGACACAAGTAGCCAAAATGTAAAAGCAGGCGGCAGTGGGGCGGCTTGCAGTGCAACGGTGTTGTGCTGTGACGTACTGCCCAAAATAGCAAGTGGAGAGTTAAAAAGAGTGCTGTTTTTATCAACGGGGGCATTAATGAGCCAAACAACATTTTTACAAGGTGAGAGCATACCGGCAATAGCACACCTTGCGGAAATTAGCCATACAATGGGGCGGTTGCAATAATATATTTTGCGCAAAATTTTGCATGGTCACGGCTTGTTGTGATAAAAAAATAGCGCAAATTTCACCCATCTTAAAATAAAAGGAGACTAAAAATGAACTATATTTGGGCGTTTGTCATAGGTGGCGCAATATGCGTTATTGGCCAGCTTTTAATTAATTACACAAAGCTTACGCCGGCAAGAATACTTGTAGGTTATGTTGTTGCAGGTGTTGTACTTGGTGCACTCGGTATTTATGCACATATTGTTGCATTAGGTGGGGCAGGGGCAACAGTGCCACTGCTTGGGTTTGGCAACGCAATTGCACAGGGTATACGCAAAGCTGTTGATGAACAAGGCCTTCTTGGTGTGTTCACGGGTGCACTTACGGCGGCGTCTGGCGGTGTTACAATAAGTGTAATTTGTGGTTTTTTAGCAGCACTTTTTGCAAATAGTAAAGACCAAAACTAGCTATCTAAACATAATTTATACAAAATAAAATGTGGATAACAATGTAAAAACATTGTTATCCACAAGTTTAGCTTTTAAATTTAAGCAATTAAGTGTTTACACAAAACCATTATTTTGCTGCGGCTTTAGAAATACGAGCCACTTTGCGCGATGCTGTGTTTTTGTGCAAAACGCCTTTAGATGCTGCTTTATCAATTGCTGCAATTGCTGCTTTAACCATTACGTCTTTTTCTGCTGAGCCTTGCGAAATGGCGGCGTCAGCCTTTTTGACGACTGTTTTAAGGTTTGTCTTTATTGCTTTATTGCGTGCAGCTTCTTTTTTAGATTGAACTACTCTATCTTTTTGCGATTTAATGTTAGGCATCATACCACCTCCTTAATACCAAAACAGTTGCACCTTATAATACCACTTTTTTTGCTTTTAGGCAAGTGTTTTTGCAAAAAAAAAATAAAAAAAAGAAAGATGTGCTTAAAATGGCTATAAATAATACAGATATTGCGTGCGAAATTTATTCAAAACATTGTAAAAACTTACCACAAGGTGTATATGTAAGCGAGATGGTGTCTCGCGGCATACACTTTACAAAGGTAGACATAACAAAGAGCGGTTTGCGAAGAGAAAAGGGCACATACATGACATTTGACATGCAAAACCTTATGCAGGTACACACAAAAGATGAAGAATTTGTGTGTGCGATAGCCTCGCAGCTAAGAAAATTTTTACCCCAAAAAGGTGCGGCACTTGTAGTTGGGGTGGGCAACAGGGCAGTAGTGCCTGATTTGCTTGGCCCTGCAACCGCAGACAAGGTGTTTGTTACACAAGGTGATGATATATCGTCACTGCCACTGCGCAAAGTTGCCGCAGTAAGCCCCGGTGTGGCAGGCTCCACGGGAGTGGATACAACAAGCATAATAAAGGGCATTATAAGCGAGATAAAACCGGCTTGTGCTATTCTTGTAGATAGCCTTTGCACCTCCTCGCCAACGCGTATGGGCGCAAGTGTGCAGATATCTAACACAGGGTTAAAGCCCAAAAACACAGAAAATATGTGTGCCAAAACACTTGGTGTGCCAATAATAGCAATTGGTGTGCCAACTGTATATAACATGCCACTGCCTTGCACAAATAAAGCGGTTACGGTTACACCAAAAGATATTGACACAATTATACAAAAGGCCTCGGAACTTTTGGCGCTTGCAATAAATAAGGCTTTGCAACCTGCTTTAAGCGTTGGGGAGATTTGTTTTTTGACAAGTTAAAGCACAGAGGCCTGAACGTAGAGCTCGAGGGGCAAGTGGCATATAAACAAATACAAGTTGCATATATTTATAAAACCATATTAAGTGTGCACCGCCACACTCGGAGGTAAAATACATGCACAGAATGAAAAACAAAGCATTAAATTCACTGCTTGCAACAGTGCTAATTGTAGTCACAGTGGTAAGCAGTGTTATTACGTCAAATATTATTGATTATTGCAATGGTGCAGCTATGATTGGCAGTGTTTTTGTAGCACCCGGAGCAGCATTTGATGCCACTGAAAAATTTATTGAAGAAAAACCTTTAAATAATATACAAACTGCACCGCAAGTGCAAATTGAAGATACGGATACGGGCAAAGTTACAGAAAGCGAGCAAGCAGCCTTGCCCGAGACAGCACAGCAAAAAGAGGAGACTGCACAGCAAGAAATTGCCGCGACTGAAAATACAGCGGATGCAAGCATTGCGCAAGATGCAAGTGCACAGCAAAATGATGAACAGCAACAGGGTGCACAACCTCTTGATGAACCTATGCCTGAGGGCGCAGTGCCGATAGTATCTGCATTTTACGAGCAGGGGACAGGCGCTACATATATACAAACAGGCACAGGCAGTATACGCAATTTAACAAGCTTATCACAGCAAGAGGTAGCACAGCAAGTGGGGCAACCGCTGCCGTTTACAGTGGAACTCAACAGCGACTTACCACAAGTTTTAATAATGCACACACACGCAACCGAAAGTTTTGAAATAGAGAACAAAACATGGACAGACCCTGAATTTACCGCAAGAAGCACTGATAATACGCTTAATATAACGAGTGTTGGCGCTGATATAACACAGCGCTTAAACGAGGCAGGTATAAACACACTACATGATACAACACTGCACGATTACCCGAGCTACAACGGAAGTTACGACAGAAGCTACGTGACAGTGCAAAATTACTTAACGCAGTACCCAAGCATAAAAGTTGTAATAGACGTGCACAGAGATGCCATACAAAAAGAGGATGGCACACGAGTTAAACCTGTGGCACAAATTGACGGACAGCAAGCGGCACAAGTTATGCTTATTGCGTGCGCAGACAAAGACGGCAACATACCAAACTACAAAGAAAACCTAAAATTTGCCGCAAACTTTGAGGCGAAGATGGAGGAGTTGTACCCTGGGCTTACAAGGCCTGTGCTTTTTGATTACAGATATTATAACCAAGACCTAACAACTGGCAGTTTACTGCTTGAGGTAGGTGGGCACGCAAATACGCTTGAGGAGGCAATGTACACAGCAGAACTTGTGAGCAATTCTCTCATAGCATTGTTTTCGGGAGGGTAGCTTTATGGAGCTACCCCCAAGGTCGTCTTCACAAAGCCCTCATATAAATATAACATTAAAAGAGTCATCCACAAGCTCAAAAGAGCTTTGTAAATTAGATGATACATACAAATTATTATTAAAGTCAAGCGCCATGCCACTGCCACCGTTTTCAAAATATTCCAGTGTGTAGTTAAGCCCTTTAACAAAAAGTGTGGTGGAGTAAAAATCCGCCAGTGTGCCGTCCTCATGTATTATGCCAACGCTCTGCACATCGCTGTTTGATGGGTAGCCTGTTACAGGGTCAAGAATATGGTGGTAAATAACGGAATTTACCTCAAAATAGCGCTCGTAACCGCCGGATACTGAAAATACGGCATCTTTTATTTCACAAGATGCAATTGCCGCGCTCACTGCATTTGCATCGGGGTTTTTAAAGCCAATGCGGAATAAATCTCCACTTGGTTTTGTGCCATGTGCGTAAATATTGCCACCTATTGACAGCAGTGCACTATTAACGCCATGCTCTTCATAAACGTTCTTTGCAATGTTGCACGCATAGCCTTTTGCAATGCCACCAAGGTCAATTGCTTGCCCTGCTTTTTCGAGTTTAACAGTACTTTCACTCTCGTTTACTGTAATTTGCGCATCGTCAATAAGCGGCAAAAGTGCGTTTATTTCTGCATCTTGCGGCACACTTGGGCTGTCGGAAGATATGCCCCACAAAAGCGTGAGAGGTGCAATTGTTGTGGCAAAGCCAAAATTACTGCTAAGTGAAAGCTCCTTTGCCTGTGCAACTAAATTTGCCGTCATTTTTGACACACTTACCTCTTTAAAACCGGCGTTTGCATTTATCAAAGCTATTTCGCTATCGGGCAAATATAATGATATTTTTTTCTCAAAATTGCTTAGTTCATTAACAATTTCTTGCGCGACAAACTCGGTGTTTTCACCGTATATATTTTGAGTAATAATTGTGCTCATTGCAAAGCTAGAGGTTGTGTAAGCTTCGTTTTTTGCGCTTTGCCTGTTTACGGCAAAATACACCAAAATTATACAGCACACACACGTTATAATAAATATTAGTTTTATAAAAAAACTTTTATTTTCACTTTTCATATATTAAAATTCTCCGCATTTTTATATTTTTTACAAAAGTTAGTTAAAGCCCGTTTAGCATAATAATTGTGGGGATATGTATTAAATGTTATTCTAAGTTTAAAACAACAATGTGTCAAGTTTAAAAATAATATGTGGCAAAAAGCAAAAAACTTTATACATATATTATACTACATTATATGTAGCATGACGATTTTACGAAGTTTTGTGCTGTAAACACTTGCATACAAAGTATATTTAGTGTAAAATATACTTTGCACATTATTTTGGAATTATTTTAAAAAATTGTATAAAAAGAAAGGTTACTATAAATTATGAAAAAAATACTTATAACTATATTATTACTAAGCTTGCTTGTTTTAAGCATTACAGCTTGCCAAGGTGGCGAAACAGTTGAAAACAGCGCCGCAACAATTGCAACAGCCGTTGCAGACGTTAGCGGTATACAAGAGCAAAAAGAGCTAACACAGGACAATTTGACTTTTGATTTAGCGTTGACAACAGACAACATTGTAGAGTTTTCGGGCTATACAACAAATGTTGTTGGGCAAAGCGGCACAGTGCTTGTAATTAAAGCAGCAGAGGGCAAAGCGGCAGACGTTAAGGCAGAACTTGAGGCATACAAAGTTACAAATGCAGATTTCTTATCACTGTACCCTGAGTTTGAAACAGCACAAGCACAGGCAGAAAACGGCAGAATTGTTGCAAAAGCAGACGTAGTTGTGCTTGCAATTGCAGGCCCCGATGCAGACTATGCCGCAATTGACACAGCTATTGAAGAAAACCTAATGTAAAATGAGCTAACCAATTTTTTGCAAGGCATATTTTTGCAATTGTATAAAAATTAGCACTAACAAGAGTTTACAATGTAGTTTTATACAAATGTGGTAGCTAAACATAAAGCGCGGCAAACTATTTGTTATTATCGCAAATTAACAAAAAATAAACATAAACTCATTTCGAGGTGACACAATGGTCTTCAGCACCGTACTGTTTTTATTTCGCTTTTTGCCTATCTCACTGGCACTATACTACATAGCACCGGCAAAGCTAAAAAACACGGTGCTGTTTTTGTGTAGCCTTGTTTTTTATTCTTGGGGCGAGATACGGCTTTTCCCTGTAATGGTTATACTAATTATAACAAACTATGTGTCGGGGCTTTTGATGCACAAGTTTGGAAACAATGGTAAAATGCGCTTGTTTTTCCTTATTTTAAGCATTGTAATAAGCCTTGGCATGCTGTTCTATTTTAAATATACAGACTTTTTTATTGAGAATATAAACGCAATTTTTGGCACAACCATTTCGCCACTCAATTTAACCTTGCCGCTTGGTATAAGTTTTTACACGTTCCAAACAATGAGCTACTCAATAGACGTGTACCGCAAAAATGTTGATGTAGAGCGTAATATCATTGATTTTGGCGCATACGTTGTAATGTTCCCACAGCTTATTGCAGGGCCTATTGTAAAGTATAGGGACGTTGCCGAGAGACTGCACGTTTACAAAAAACGTGTAACTTTCAGCAGAATAAACGAGGGGCTGGCGCTGTTTATCTTTGGGCTTGCAAAAAAAGTACTGCTTGCTGACGGCATTAGCGCGCTTTGGTACGACATTACAGGGCAGTACAGCGGTGCGATGTGGAACGCGGGTGTAGGGCTTGAAAATGCCTCTACACCTCTAGTGTGGCTTGGCATTATTGCATACACTTTCCAAATTTACTTTGATTTTTCGGGCTACTCTATGATGGGTATAGGTATGGGCAAAATGCTTGGCTTTGATTTCCCCGATAACTTCAATTTGCCGTATATTGCGCGCAGTATCACTGATTTTTGGCGCAGATGGCACATGACATTATCTGGTTGGTTTAAAGAATATGTGTATATACCGCTTGGTGGCAACAGAAAAGGGCTAAAACGCCAAATAATAAACTTGCTTATTGTGTGGTTTTTAACAGGTTTTTGGCACGGCGCAAACTGGAACTTTATTTTGTGGGGACTCTACTATTTTATTTTGCTCATGATTGAGAAAGCGGTTTTGTTAAAACACCTCGACAAAGGTAAAATATGGCCACATATTTACACATTGTTTTTTGTAATTATAGGCTGGGCGTTCTTTGTTGGCAGTGATGCCGGTGTTACTTTGCCGCTATTATTCAGCAAGTTATTTGTGCCCTCGGGTGGTGTTTCTGTGCTGTATTTCTTGCGCAATTACGCTGCTTTGCTTGTAATAAGTGTAATTTGCTGCACACCGCTACCAAAGAAGTTTTATGACAAAATTAAACATAACAACGTAATAAAAGGCATTGTGCTAGGTGCACTGCTCTTAATTTCCACAGCGTATATGGTAGATGCCACAAACAGCCCGTTTTTGTACTTTAGATTTTAGGTTTTAATTTAAAAAGAGAGGAGTTGTTAATGTAATGAATAAGCTTAAAAGGCGCTTTTTAAAGTACCCACTTGTATTTTTGTTTTTTGCGTTTTTAATAGGTTTTTTTATTGTGGACGAGCTTTTGCCTGTAAACAGTTTTTCAGAGAGCGAAAACAGAAGCCTTGAGCAATTTCCACCTCTTACAATAAGTGCACTTGCAGACAACTCCTGGATGGTGGACTATGAGAGTTATGTTAAAGACCAGTTTACGGGTAGGGACACGTGGGTTAGCTTTAAAAGCGTGTCAGAAAGCGCACTTTTAAAGACAGAAAATAACGATATTCTCTTTGGTAAGGATGATTATCTCTTCACAAAAACGTGGAGCATTAGCGATGAAAAACGCTTTGAAAATAATATTTATGCACTTGTAACAATGGCAGAGCGCCTTGGTGAAAATGTAGATATAATGCTTGTGCCGTCGTCCGGTAATATTCTCAGCGAGAAACTGCCGCAAAGCGCACCGCTTGTAGATGAAAATGCGTATATGGACGACATTTTTGCGCAGCTTGAGAGCAGTGGTGCAAATGTTTTTGATGTGCGTGACACCTTAAATGAGCACGACGATGAATATATTTACTACCGCACAGACCACCACTGGACGGCTGACGGCGCATTTTATGCGTATGAGCAGTATGCAAGCGAGAGCGGTTTACCGGTTTTTGACAAGACCGCAACACCTTTTACGGAAGTTGAAGATTTTTACGGCACACACTACTCAAAGGCGCGCAACATAAATGTTGTTACCGACACAATTAAGTATTACAATTTAGAAAACAATTTGAGCATAATGCGCATTGACGAAAACAGCGAAACCTACTATGAAGACGGTGCAATATATGACATAAGCAAGTTTGAGCAAAGAGATAAATACGCTGCGTTTTTGCGTGGAAATAACGGCTACTCTGTGCTTGAGGGCAGTGGAGAAGGCAAAATTCTTGTTGTAAAAGACAGCTATGCAAACAGTTTTATACCGTACCTAACGGCTAGTTATGCAGAGATAGGCATAGTGGACTTTAGGGAAAACAGGCAGACTGTTTACGAGATAATGGAAAGCGAAAATTTTGACAGAGTGCTGTTTTTATACAGCTTTGACGCGTTTACCTCTGACCTTTATGTAGGCAGTAAAATTGTTGGTACAACGTAAAATTTCACGTGAAATGCGTTTAAGTGAATTATGTGTGAGAAAGTGACCTAATTGTCATTGTACACAAAAATTGTAGGGGCGAACCTGTGTGAGCGCCCGAAACCAACGGGATAACCAATGGCTTCGGGCACTCACACAAGGCTACCCCTACATTTATTTGATTAATTAACCAATTTTGTCTATTGTATTACAGCATCGCTCTTGTTTAGCACCTGCGTAAATAACAATAACCATAGCCGCCGATTTCAAGGCTACCGTTTAAATTTACGCTTTCTCCGCTCACAATATTCACAAAATTGCCGCATAGCTCACCGCTGTGCAGTGTGGCATTTTCGCCTGTTATATTAACGGCAACAAATACTGTCTCACCGTCAAACTGCCTTTTGAAAAGCAACCTGTTTGACTCTATTACAATGTTTGTATAATCGCCCTTGCACAGCGCTTTAGAGCTTTTTCTCGCAGTTATCATTTGCGCAAGTGCATGTGTCAACTCGTTTGGTTTGGGGCTATCAAAACACGGGCGCAAGTGCCAGTCGTCGCTGCCACCTTTTGCACCATCTTCGCCCCATTCACTGCCGTAGTATATACACGGCACACCCGGCATACCCATAAGTAGAGCATACGCAATATGCACGTTGTTTTTGTCGCTTAATATTGACGATATTCGCGATACATCGTGGTTATCCACAAAAGACATAAGCTGTTTGCCACGGTAAATGCACCACTGCTCACTGCCAAATTGCCTTTGCAGAGAGTGTGCAATCTCAAACATATTGTTGCTGTTAATTGCCGAAAAAATGCCCTTGTAGCACTCATAATTTGTACAGCTGTGTAGCATACTATCATTTACAATTATGTTGTAATCGCCAAATAAAACTTCACCTATTAGTGCAAAATCTTGTTTTTTATCAAGGCAAACATTGTGTAAATTACGCATAAAATCATGGTCAAGGCTGTATGCAACATCAAGGCGCAAGCCGTCTATGTCAAATTCATCAATCCAATTTCGCACACAGTTAAAAATATGCTCTGTTACAGCGGGGTTTTTGAGGTTTAGCTTTACAAGCTCAAAGTGCCCCTCCCAGCCCTCGTACCAAAAGCCGTCGTTATAGTTGCTGTTTCCCTCAAAACTAATATGGAACCAGTCTCTATATGGCGAATTTTCTCTGTTTTTTCGCACGTCTTCAAATGCCCAAAAGCCTCTGCCAACATGGTTGAAAACACCGTCCAGCACAATTTTAATGCCGTTTTCTTTCAAAGTTTTACACACGTCTTTAAAATCTTCGTTAGTGCCGAGGCGCACGTCAATTTTTGAATAATCACGCGTGTCATAGCCGTGTGTGTCGGAGTCAAAAATAGGGTTAAACAGCACGCCGCTTACATTGAGCGACTTGAAATGCGCCACCCAGTCTTTTACTTTTAGAATACCATGTGCAGTATCTCCGTTATTTTCGTGCTGTGCGCCACAGAAACCGATTGGGTAAATTTGGTAAAGAATGCTCTCGAAAAGCCACATAGTGTGCTCCTTTCATATTGCGTGTAGGGCGAATTTACGAATTGCGAATATTGACATTTTTTGTTTGTTTAAGGTATAATTAGAGCTAGCTTAAAAACTACTAAAAATAACGGTGGTCGATAAATGATTAAAAAAATACTGATAATACCTGCTTTTAATGAAGAGGAGTGTATTGTAACAACAATTGAAGATATAAAAAACAACGCGCCTGACTGGGACTACGTTATTATTAATGATGGTTCAAGTGATAATATGCTAAAAATTTGCAAAGAGCACGGCTTTAATGTTATAACGCTGTCGGCAAATCTTGGGCTTGCCGGTGCTTTTCAAACGGGTATGCTGTATGCCTGTGAAAAAAATTACGACTATGCCATGCAGTTTGATGCAGACGGGCAACACATGGCAAAATATATAAAAACTTTATTTGATGAATCGCAAAAAAGCGATGTGGATATTGTTATTGGCTCGCGTTTTGTGGATGAGAAAAAGCCGTACAGCGCAAGAATGCTGGGCAGTAGGCTTATAACTTTTATGATATATTTGACCACACGCAAATTATTGACAGACCCCACGAGTGGTATGCGCCTTTTTAATAAAAAAATAATTGATATACTGGCGAAAAACGTAAATTGCCACCCTGAGCCCGATACAATTGCACACCTTTTAAGACAAAAAGTAAAGGTTAAAGAGTGTCAAGTACAAATGAGAGAGCGTGTTACAGGTACAAGCTACCTAAGTTTTATAGGTGGTATAAAATATACTGTTACAACGGTAATTTCAATTGCGCTTATACAGTGGTTTAGAAAGGGTGAGTATTGATGAGCTTTACAATTAGGTTGCTTTTAATTATAGGCTCTTTTATAACGAGCGGTTTTATACTATATAAAGTGCGTAAGTCAAAAGTGCAAATTGAAGATTCTATCTTCTGGCTTTTGTTTTCAGCAATGGTGTTTTTACTAAGCATATTCCCTGAAATAGCGTTCTTTTTCTCTAATTTATTCGGGTTTGAATCCCCAATAAACTTTATATACCTTGTTATGATTTTTGTAGTTATAGTTCATCAATTTTGGCTTACAATGCGCCTTTCACAGACAAATAACAAGCTCAAGGAAGTAGTGCAGAGAAAGGCTATTGACGATTTTAACCTAGACAAATGCAAAGTTGAAAAAAGCAAAGAGGAAAATACAGTTGATTTAGCGGCTGAAAAATGAGAGCAAAAGTTAAAATATTGCGCTATTACTTGTTAATTTTAGCAAGCATATAGCGCTTTTTTATAATACCCGTGGCGTAATACGTTGCGGGTATTATTATTAGGGGCAAAATAAATATTATAAAAATTGCAGTGCTGTTAAATGGCACAAGGTCGCTAAAAGTGGCCCTGTTTATAACTATGCTCTCAACTTCAATTATGTTCGAGGAGGTTATACCACAGTCAAACCTTATTTTTTTAGTGCCGGGTGGAAAGTTAAAAACATACGTGCCGTCATCGTATTTGCCGTAAATACTTCTGTCAATGCCAAAAGCTGCATCGTTTGCACCAAGGTAAAAAGCGTTTACTTCGCCGGGGTCTCGCTCATAATTCAGTGTTATGTGTAAACTGCGTATGTCGCTCTCGTGCTCTGCAATAAGCTGCGCGTCCTCCGTTGCGGTTTCTATCGTGTTTTCGTCAATTATTTCAATGCCAACTAGCTCAAAGTCGCTTATTTTCATGTCTTTTTGCACATAAATGCCAAGCGCAAAAAGCACATAGTTAACAAGCCCTATTAAAAGCACTGCAAGCGTTACAAAAACAAAGCTTAGCACGTAACATATAAACAGAGAGCGCTTAGGGTGGTCTTTTATGAATTTGTACGTTTTACCGACTATTTCCATCAGCAAAAATGTTTTTTTATTCTGCATAAACTTCCTCAAAATATATGTTATCGTCTTTTGCAACCCTGTAGAGTGTATCTACTTTAAGCGGTGTTTTAAAGTGCTCTTCATAAGACTGAACAAACTCATATTGCTTATATGTTATATAAATGTAGTCAAAATTCTCGTATGCAAGCTGTAAAAATTCCTCGTCCGTAGCATATACAAAAAGCTCTGCGTTTTCATCAGTTAGGTACTCTTTTTCGCTAAACCCTGCCGAAAAATCAATGCCTGTGTTGTTTAAATCCACATTTATATATGCGGGCAGTAAACGGTGCCTATTTATGTTGTAAAAATAATCGTTTTCCTTGTTTGCTATCATCAAAACTCTGGGGGAAGTTTGCAATATATCGCTGTATTTTTCCACACTTTGCTTTGCATTAAGTGCATCAACATAATAGTTTTGAGGTGCACTCACAACTGTTTTGTCAAGCCCTATAAATAAAATTGCCACTGTTAAAATTACATTTAATAAAAGTATAGCACTTTGCCTGTGCCTCTCTATTATATTCATGAAAAACAGCGCTATTGATAGGTAAAACCAAAGCCAGTAGTAAGACATCATGTAGCGTGGGTACTCCACCATGCCGTCGCTAAAGCCGGCTATAAAATAACTTACAGACATTATATAAAGCAGTGCGCCAAGCACTGTGCCAACGCTTGCTAAAATAAGCGCCAACCTATATTTTTTGCTTGCCAAAATAATATTAACTATGCTTAAAATAAGTAGAAAAGCTACAAAAACAAAATCTCTTACAAAAAACATTGTGCGCGATATTAAAAATTGAAGTGATATATCGTTTAAAACCTCGGTATGGCGTGCGGTGCGTGTAGACGGCACAAAAAGGCTTGTTATAAAGCCGCTTTGCTCTTGCAAGACTTGCTCTTCGGCGGTGTTATTTGCGGTATCTTCGCTTTGCTGATTCAAAAACTGTGTGTGCTCAAGTGTTTCAAGCGTTACGGTAACCTCGCTTTGAGGCTGTGTGCTCTTTAAATAATTTGTGGAAATTTGCATACTAAACAAATAGAGCCCAAGGCATAAAATTAGCGAAACAGCTGTTGCACAAATTTTGCGCGCATACATTTTTTTCTTGTTAGAGCGTGAAAACAACTCAAAACACGCTATTATGCAAATTGCCAAAACGGCAAAAATTATGCCAACGTCTTTTGTGAGGCTAACTGCAAGTGCAGGCAAAATATACAAGTATTTTGCCTTTGCCCTCTTGTTTGAGAGGTAAAGCACAACTATTGAAACGCCGTAAATTGCAAGCAGAAAATCTACCATTGCAGTGCCAAAGGCATATGAAATGCTAGAGTAATCATTTTCCGCAAGGTGGTATGATTGGAAAAACGCAGACAGCACAAAAAATAAGAAAACACTGAGCTCTGTAAACGGGCGCTTTGCCTTTTTGCACACAAATTCAGCCACAAGCGCAAAGCAAGCAAGCGTTAAAACAGTGTATGCAAAGTATTGCACATAGTCGTTGTACTGCGCGCCAAAAATTGCAAATAAAAATGAGAGAGACGTGCTACCGGCAGGCAGCCCTGAAAAGCTGTTTAGCCCA
This sequence comes from uncultured Bacteroides sp., assembly GCA_964371675.1. Lineage (GTDB taxonomy): Bacteria > Bacillota > Clostridia > Oscillospirales > Ruminococcaceae > Ruthenibacterium. The sequence goes on from CAYJNL010000025.1 coordinate 21,181, forward strand.
AAATTTTGAACAAACGAAAAATACCCCGCAGTGTACGCGTGCCGCGAGGCAGTGCCCCAAAACGAGTACTCATCCCAGTAATGTAAAAGTGGTGTTTGCACTGTGTAAATAAGCAAGAACAAAAATGCGGCAACACAAAATAAAATGTTGGCAAAATTGTAATAAACCTTTATATGTGTAAAAAACACACCTTTTTTGATGTCAAAATATGTTTGCAATAAAAATGTTACGGCGCAGTATGCGTAAAAAAGCGCACCACCCACATATAAAAAGCCAAGTGCGCCAAAACCCCACACTAAAAGAACACCGGTGCACAAGGTTATTACAAATGCGCTCATTGGTGTTACCTTTAGCTTGCGGTGCAGAAAATAGCCCGAAAGGCTTATTAAAATTACAGGTAAAAAGTAAAGCATCTTATTTTAAAGCTCCGTGCTATATTTTTTTTGGTAAAATTTGTCGATAATTATTTACACCACTGTTATATGTTGTGTAAGTTTGTTTTTACTATTACAGATATAACACAATTATAACGTAAAATTGCGCAATTTGTCAATTAAAAGCATGTTAAATGTGCTCGGTTTTGTTAAAAGCGTATACGAAAAACAATTTACACACAACATGTTGCCATAAAATCTTGACAACGCGAATACTATAATATATAATTAATTAGATATATTAAAAACAGTGACAGAGACAGTAGCTTTATGCGAAAAGCAAAGCGAACAGGGGATGGTGTGAGCCCTGTGTGAGTAGTATAAAGGAACTGCCCCAAAAGTCGACTTCACAAAAAGCGTCGGCAAAATTCCCGTCATATGTCACAAAAATGCTCATTAATACACACAGTATTGCCCCGGCTTTTTGTTTTGATTATGATAGGCAAAAATTTTGCTCTAGTTTTTGCAAAGTCTTTGTTTTGGGACAGCTCCATTAGGTGAAAATCACTCTTGAGTTGTGTAACTGAAAGTGCATTTTGTGCAAGGTAAGTTACATCGGGTTTCCGCCGTTAAAGGGAAAGCGTATACCGTGTTTTATTTAAACAGCGGTGCACGTGGCATTTAGGTGGTTAGCAAGAGTTTATGCTTTTGCCCTGTAGTGCAGGGCAAAAGCTTTTTTTGTTTTTAAAAGTAAATTTAAACAGGGGAGTTTTAAAAAATATGAGCGTTTACAAAAAAGTTGACACAAGCCTTGATTTTGTTACAAGAGAAAAAGAAGTTGAAAAATTTTGGCAAGAAAACGACATAGAAAACAAGAGCATCAACGCAAAAAACACAGACAGAACATACACTTTTTACGATGGACCGCCAACAGCAAACGGCAAACCGCACATAGGGCACGTGGAAACGCGCGCCTTTAAAGACCTTATACCGAAATACCATGCAATGAAAGGCGCATACGTGCCACGCAAAGCAGGGTGGGACACACATGGTCTACCTGTAGAGCTTGAGGTGGAAAAATCACTCGGGCTTGACGGCAAAGAGCAAATTGAGGCATACGGGCTTGCAGACTTTATAACAAAATGTAAAGAGAGCGTGTGGAAATACAAAGGCATGTGGGAAGACTTTTCTCACGTGGTGGCTTTTTGGGCAGACATGGAAAAACCATACGTAACGTATGAAAACGACTATATTGAGAGCGAATGGTGGGCGCTTAAAAAAATTCACGAAAAAGGGCTGCTTTACAAGGGCTTTAAAATAGTGCCCTACTGCCCACGCTGTGGCACACCGCTATCTAGCCACGAGGTTGCACAAGGTTATAAAGATGTAAAAGAGCGCTCGGCAATAGCACGTTTTAAAGTAAAAGACGAAGATGCTTTTATTTTGGCATGGACCACAACACCGTGGACACTTCCGTCTAACGTTGGTTTGTGCGTTAACCCAAATGAGGAGTATGCAAAGGTTAAAATGCTTGAAGAGGGCACTGTTTACTACCTTGCAAAGGCACTTGCAGACAAAGTTTTGGGCGAGGGCACTTATGAAGTGCTTGAGACATACACAGGCAAGGACCTTGAATATAAAGAGTATGTGCCTGTTTTTGACTTTGTTAAAACAGACAAAAAAGCGTTTTATGTTGTGTGCGACACATATGTAACACTAACAGACGGCACAGGCGTTGTACACATTGCGCCTGCCTTTGGTGAGGACGATAACAAAGTTGGTATGCGCTATGATTTGCCTTTTGCCCAAATGGTAGACACAAAAGGCGAGATGACAGCCGAGACAAAATGGGCAGGCGTTTTCTGCAAAGATGCAGACAAACTTATTTTGAAAGATTTGAAAGAACGCGGGCTACTTTTCAGCGCACCTGTGTTTGAGCACGCATACCCACATTGTTGGCGCTGTGACACACCGCTTATCTACTATGCAAGAGACACATGGTTTATTAAAATGACACAGGTTAAAGAAAACCTGATTAGAAATAACAACACAATTAACTGGGTGCCCGAGACAATAGGCAAAAAGCGCTTTGCAGATTGGCTTGAAAATGTGCAAGACTGGGGCATAAGCAGAAACAGATACTGGGGCACTCCACTTAATATTTGGGAGTGTGAGTGTGGGCACAAAACGTCCATAGGCAGCGTCGCAGAGCTAAAGAGCCTGTCAGACAACTGCCCGGAAGATGTTGAGCTACACAGACCGTTTATTGACGAAGTTACAATAAAATGCGAAAAATGCGCAAAGCAAATGACAAGAGTGCCCGAGGTTATAGACTGCTGGTTTGACTCCGGCGCAATGCCTTTTGCACAGCACCACTATCCGTTTGAGAATAAAGACTTGTTTGAAGCGCAATTTCCCGCAGATTTTATTTGTGAGGGCGTTGACCAAACACGTGGTTGGTTCTACTCTTTGCTTGCTATCTCTACACTTATTTTTGACGTTGCACCATTTAAAAGTGTGCTTGTACTAGGGCATGTGCAAGACGAAAAAGGGCAAAAGATGTCTAAATCAAAAGGCAATGCCATTGACCCGATTGAGGCTTTGAATGAGTACGGCGCAGATGCTATAAGATGGTATTTTTACGAGAACTCGGCACCATGGCTACCTAACAGGTTTAGCGGCAAGGCAGTGCGTGAGGGGCAAAGAAAATTCCTCGGTACATTATGGAACACATACGCGTTCTTTGTGCTTTATGCAAATATAGACGAGTTTGACGCAACAAAGTACAGCCTAGACTACGACAAATTGTCAGTAATGGACAAATGGCTTATTTCAAAGATGCAAACGCTTGTAAAAACAGTAGACAACAGCCTTGAAAAAATTCAAATTCCTGATGCAGCGCGCAGTTTGCAAGCTTTTGTGGACGACATGAGCAACTGGTATGTGCGCCGTAGCAGAGAGCGTTTTTGGGGCAAAGACATGCCGCAAGACAAAGTTAATGCGTACATGACACTTTACACGGCTCTTGTTACAGTAGCTAAACTAGCAGCGCCAATGGTGCCGTTTGTGTCGGAGTGCATATACCAAAACCTTGTGCGTGAAATTGACAAAACAGCACCGGAGAGCGTGCATTTGTGTGCATACCCTGTGGCAGACGAGAGCATGATTGACACCGCCCTAGAGCAAGACATGGACTTAGCGCTAAAAATTGCACAGCTTGGGCGCGCGGCACGTAACAGCGCAAACATTAAAAACCGCCAACCTCTCAGCGAGATGCACATTAGCGCAAACAAAACGCTTGACAACTACTTTACAGATATATTAAAAGAGGAGCTAAACATTAAAAACGTCACTTTCACAAGCGATGTGAGCTCACTTTTATCATATAACTTTAAGCCACAGCTAAAGACACTTGGCCCGAAATACGGCAAGTTGCTTGGCAATATACGCACTGCTTTAAGCGAGCTTGACGGCGTTAAGGCTAAAAAAGAGCTTGATGCAAATGGTGCACTATCTCTTGACATAAACGGCGAGAAAATAGAGCTTGCACCCGAAGATTTGCTAATTGAGACAATTCAAACAGGGCATTTCTACTCTGTACAAGACGGCGATGTAACTGTTGCGCTTGACACAGACCTAACGCAGGAGCTGATAAAAGAGGGCTTTGTTAGGGAGATTGTATCAAAACTGCAAACAATGCGCAAAGAGGCAGGCTTTAACGTGGAGGACCACATTAACGTTTACGTTAAAAATAGCGAAAAAATAGCGCAAATTGTGAAAGATAACGAGAGCACTGTTAAAGCAGACGTAATGGCAGATAATATATATTACGATACTGTAAAAGGTTATGAAAAAGAGTGGGATGTTAACGGCGAGGCTGTAACATTCGGTGTGGAAAAATAATTTTAATAATAAATTTACAATATAATTTGTTAATTTTTTCAAATTATATTGTAAATTTTTCAAAATTCCTATATAATGGCTCTATGTGGGATTTTAAGGGAAGTATAATTTTGCATAACTAACAAAGGTGCGCACTGTATGCGTGCCAAAAGGCAATACAAGGAGGATATATATTGGAGAACTTGCACTTAATGTCAAAAGAGGAATTAAACTCAAAACTTGACGGATTAATGAAAATTTATAACGACTACAAAGCAAAAGACTTGAAACTTGATATGTCAAGAGGTAAACCCGCACCAGAGCAACTAGACCTATCAACAGATATATTTGACAAGACAGAATATATTGGTAAAACAGGCATAGACACACGCAACTACGGCAACTTAGAGGGTATGCCGGAGGCGAGAGAATTTTTTGCAGAAATTCTTGGTGTACAGCCAAATGAGGTTTTTGTTGCAGGCAACGCAAGCCTTGTTTTAATGTATAATCTTATTGAGCTTGGTTTGCGCCAAGGCTTTGCAGACAGCAAACAGCCATGGGGCAAAACAGAAAAACCAAAATTTTTATGCCCTGCACCCGGTTATGACAGACATTTTAGAATTACAGAGTACTTTGGCTTTGAGCTTGTAGCAGTACCAATGAAAGAAACAGGCCCTGACATGGATAAAGTGGAGGAGCTTGTAAAAGACGAAAGTGTTAAGGGCATTTGGTGTGTACCTATGTACTCAAACCCGGACGGCTACACTTATAGCAACGAGACTGTAAAGCGCCTTGCAAACATGAAAACAGGTGCAGAGGACTTTAAAATTTTCTGGGACAACGCATATTGCGTGCACCACTTAACAGATACACCTGATACACTGCTAAACCTCATGGACGAGGCAAAAAAAGCAGGCAACGAGAACAGAGTTTTCATGTTCTGCTCACTTAGCAAAGTTACATTTGCAGGCGCAGGTGTGGGTGCAATGGCGGCAAGCAAAGAGAATTTAGATTACATTTTAGCGCACACTTTCTCAATGATTATTGGCTATGACAAAATTAATCAATTGCGCCATGTAAATTACTTTAAAGACATGGACGGCGTTGCAAAACACATGAAAAAGCACCGCGACATTATAAAACCTAAGTTTGACCTTGTTTTAGAAGTGTTTGACGAGGAGCTTGGTAGTGCTAACGCTGACTGGACAAAACCAAATGGTGGCTACTTTATAAGCTTATTCTTGCCAAGCGGCTGTGCAAAACGCACTGTTCAGCTTTGCAAAGAGGCAGGCGTTGTGCTAACGGGCGCAGGCGCTGCATACCCATACGGAGTTGACCCTGACGACACACACATTCGTATAGCGCCAACTTTCCCACCGCTTGAGGAGCTCAAAACAGCGTCAGACTTGCTTTGCGTTTGCGCAAAAATAGCAATGATTGAAAAAGAGCTTGCAAAATAGATATGTTTATAAGCACAGGTGTGCAAAAAAATATTAAACCTTGCACTTTTTTATAAAAGGCAAGGCAATTCGGAGGAAATTGAATGATTACAAGAGGTAAGCCCTGGCAGTTCTTTGTTGTGGCACTGCTTATCATTATTATTGCCCTTACTGCCTTTATCGGCATAAGCACAACATACGGCGATATTACCACAACTTACATTAAAGGTGCAGGCGATATTCGCTTTGGCATTGATATTAGAGGCGGTTTAGAAGTTACTTTTATGCCATCTGATGACATAGATGCAACGCCAGAGCAAATGGCGGCGGCGCAAAGTGTTATTGAACAGCGCCTTATAAGCCTAAACATCACGGACAGCGAGGTTTTCCGCGATGACGAGAGCAACAGAATAGTGCTGCGTTTCCCATGGAAAGAGGACGAACAGCAGTTTAACCCCGAGAGCGCTATTGAAGAGATAGGTGCAACGGCTGTTTTAACTTTCAGAGAAGGCTCTGAAACAGATGAGAGCGGTATGCCAACAGGCGTTACTGCAGAGAATATCATTTTAGAGGGTGCTGATATTAAAAGTGCTATGGCAGCGTATGACAGCCATGACTCAGCAAACCCATTTTACATCTCTTTAGAGCTTGAAGACACAGGCATTGAAAAATTTGCCCAGGCTACAACACAGCTTGCAGAGGAAAACGGCGTTATCTCAATTTGGATGGACGACGTGATGATTTCTGCCCCAACAGTAAACAACCCAATACCCGACGGCAACGCTATGATTGCCATGACAGGTAACGATGATGCAACGCGTGAGCAAACAGTTACACTTGCAAACCAAATTAACTCGGGTGCATTGCCATTTTCTCTAAGTGCAGAAACTTACAGAACAATAAGCCCAAGCCTTGGTGCAAACTCTCTTGATGCAATGCTTATAGCAGGTATAATTGCATTTGTACTTGTTGCGGCATACATGATTTTCAGTTACAAACTGCACGGCGCGGTTGCTGTTATTGCACTTCTCGGTCAAGTTGCAATGACAATAGCTTTTGTGTCGGGTTACTTGCCTTTCATAAACAGTTTTACACTAACACTGCCGGGCATTGCGGGTATTATACTTGCAATAGGCATGGGTGTTGATGCCAATGTTATTACAGGAGAGCGCATACGCGAGGAATTGCGCAACGGCAAAAGCGTTAACGGCGCAATCCGCTCAGGCTTTGACAGGGGTCTTTCACCTATTATTGATGGCAACGTTACAGTGCTTATTGTTGCTGTAATACTAATGGGTGTGTTTGGTTCAAGTGAAAATATCTTTGGTCAATTCTTGTCACTACTTGGTTTTGGCGCGGCAACTTCGGGCACAATTTATTCGTTTGGCTATACACTTCTTGTAGGTGTGCTAATGAATTTTGTGTTTGGCGTAATTTGCACAAGAATTATGCTAAAAGGTATATCTAAGCTGAAAGTATTCAGAAATCCTGTTTTTTACGGAGGTGTAAAAAATGAAAAATAATTACAACATTGTAGGTAACAAAAAGAAATTTTTTACAGTCTCTATTGTATTAATAGTTATTATATTTGCAGTTTCGTTAATATTCGGTGTGCCAATGGACATTGAGTTCAAAGGCGGCGCACTAATGACATACAGCTACACGGGCGAAGTTGACCTTGATGCACTTGAAACACAGGCAGAGCAAACGCTGGGCACTGACGTTACTGTGCAAACAGGGCAAGACATTGCAACAAGCACACAAACAGTAACAATTAATGCACAGGGTACAGAAACTGTTACACCCGAAGAAATTGAGGCTTTTGCAACAATTTTGGGCACAGATTATGCGGATAACGCGTTTGAGCAATTGGAAATAAACAACGTTAACCCTGCAATGGGTAGCGAATTTTTTGCAAAGTGTATAGTGGCAGTGCTACTTGCATCTGTTTTAATACTTGTTTACATCTCAATACGCTTTAAAAGAATAGGCGGCTGGAGCGCAGGCTTTATGGCTGTTGTTGCACTTGTGCACGACATGATAATTGTATACGGTGTATTTGTAATAGCACGTATACCGCTAGACAGTAACTTTATTGCGGCAATGCTTGTAATTTTGGGTTATTCTATTAACGACACAGTTGTGGTTTACGACCGTGTGCGTGAGAACGAGCAACTGCTTGGCAAGACAATGTCGTTTGAAAACATGGTTAATTTAAGCATTAACCAAAGTTTAAAACGCAGTATAAATACAACTGTATCAACAGTTTTGGCACTTGGCACAGTTTGTGTTGTTTCACTTATATTCGGTTTGGACAGCATCTTCACTTTCGCATTGCCACTTATAGTTGGTATGATTAGCGGTGTTTACAGCACAATATTCATTGCAGGCCCATTGTGGGTGGTTTGGAAAACAAGAAAAGTTAAAAAGACAAATAAACTTGCAATGAGCGAGCAAAACAAGCATAAATAATGCACTTAAAATAGCGATAAAATAAGATTTTAATGGGGGTTTTGTAATTGCAACTTGGCATATCAACAGCTTGCCTTTACCCCCTTGAAACGGCGCAAGCACTAGAGAAAATACAAATCAAAAGCATACCCTGCACAGAAATATTCCTAAACACTTTCAGTGAGCTTGAAGATAGCTATATAAAAAAGCTGGGGGATATTTCGTGCAGGTCTGGGCTGAAAATAACGGCACTACACCCATTTTCATCTCCTTTGGAGACGTTTTTCTTTGCAACACATTATGCCACAAGGCTTGCAGACGGTTATGAGTTTTATAAAAAGTACTTTGAGGTTTGCACAAAACTTAACATACCGCGCCTTGTGCTACACGGAATGCACAAAGATTTGCGCTACCCCTTTGAAAAGTATTGCGAGAATATAGCGAAATTACGCGATATAGGGCGAGAATTTAATGTAGAGCTCTGCCAAGAAAATGTAGTGCGGTGCAAAACAGGCTATGTAAAATACATTAAAGCCATGCGAAAATACTTGAATGACGACATAAGCTTTGTGCTTGACGTTAAGCAAATGCGCCGTAGCAACACACAAACACGAGATATGGTAGAGGCAATGGGTAGCTGTGTGCAGTATTTACACCTTAGCGATTGCGACAGCAAAAATGACTGCACCCTACCGTGTACGGGAAGTTTTGATTTTGCGGAGTTATTTGAGTGCCTTGACGAGGCCAATTTTTCGGGAGACGGAGTAATTGAACTGTATAGCGACAGTTTTACAGATTTAAGCGAGATAATAAAAGCGCGTGACAACCTGCAAAAATTGCATGATGACTATAAAAACAATTAATATATGAATTGAGGTTGAAAAGCTATGAAGTGCCCGTATTGTGGAGAGATGGAGTCTAAAGTTATAGACTCGCGCCCTGCTGACGACGGCGAGAGAATACGCCGCCGAAGAGAGTGTTTCAGTTGCAGTAAGCGTTTTACAACGTATGAAATTGTTGAGACTGTACCGTTAATGGTAATAAAAAAGGATAAATCACGCGAGACATTCAACAAGCAAAAACTGCTTAACGGGCTACTTAGAGCGTGCGAAAAAAGGCCTGTTACATATAAACAGCTGGAGTCTGCTGTGGATAACATTGAGCAGACACTGCTCAACTCATACGAGCGTGAGATAACCTCTATAAAAATTGGCGAGCTTGCAATGAACGAGCTAAAGTCAATTGACGAGGTTGCGTACGTGCGCTTTGCCTCTGTTTACAGGCAATTTGGCGATATAAGCACTTTTATGGACGAGTTAAAAGACATTATAGAAAAGCGCGTTTCGTCAAAAGACGGCTGAGAACATATCGTCAAGACGGTTTGCGTGTTCTATTGTTTTGTCTAATTCACAGTTTAAATCTGCTATATGCTCGGGGTATAAATATGCAGATATTCCGTTAAAATCAATTGTAAAAGATGATATACTTTCGTGTGGCAATAAAAGCCCGAGGTATTTTTCTTCGTCTTTTAAATATTTTTCTAAGTCTTTATATGCTGTGGCGGCACGTGAAAAATCGTTGTCCGTCGCAGCACTTTTTATTGCCATTAGCTGCAAACTAATGCTGTCTGTTGTTTTTTTTATATATGTGTTTGAGACAATGGATAAAACTAATATTATGGCAAAAATAGTAATTGAAACATAAATTCTCTTCATTTAATCACACTTTCTCTGCTTTTTTATTAAGGTTGTCATATGTGCATCATCGCATAAAAGTACAAGTATGTCGCGTATATTCAGGTTGTTTTTATTGCAAATGTCTGATATAAAAGCCTCGTTTACATTGCAGTGGTGCATGTTTTTATAACAAATACAGCCGTCAATAACAATAGGCAGTGGTGGGATTGTGGCAGGTTTTTCACTTACATTATCTTTTGCTTTGCAGTCTGCTTTTTTGCGCACACTTATTTTTCCGCTTGTTTCAACCATTGCAAAGTCCACTTCATCAAGCTCAAATATGTCTTTTGCACGCAGAGATTCAAGTAAGTCCTCAACGGTGTAGCGGAGCTCTGCCATAACTTTTTGGTCAAGCACGCCGCTCTTTATTAAAATGCGTGGGTTGCCTGAGATAAGGCGCGATGCCTTTACGGATTTCATGCTAACAATGGAGAGCAATATCTCAAAAGCTACAATTACAAGCACAGGCACAACGCTTACCCAAATGGGTAGCTCAGGGGATTCAATTGTAACAGTGGCAAGGCTTGATATTATTATTGTAGACACAAGCTCGGAGGGTTGCAACTCTCCGAGCTGTTTTTTGCCCATTAACCGCAGGGAAAATATGATAAACGCAAACATAAATATTGTGCGCAAAAATACAATTGTCATGTGGGTTTACTCCATTTCTGTTTATAAAAATAAATCCTATGTTTATTTACGAAAACCTGCGGCATACTATGTAATGTCATTACAAGTCAAATTAAATTAATTTGGCTGCAAAGGGGGATTACAATGCCGACAGAGCTAAACAAAGACATAAACAAGAGCAAAAAACAGCTACAAGAATATTTTGGCAATAATGTTGACTTTTATGCAAAAGATATAAAACTTTGTGGTGTATCGTGCTGTGTTTTTATATTTGAGGGGCTTTCAAGCCTTGAGAGGCTTTCTATAATGCTTTTAAACTCATTGAGCAAAGAAAAAACGTACCCAAATGGTTTTGAAAACCTGTTTGAATTCCTTGTAAACGACACGAACAGACCGTTTGAAGTTATGCCCGTGGACAGCCTTGAAAATGCCGTAATACGCTTAACAAGCGGTGCTACGCTTATTTTAATAGACGGCTCAAACAACGGCGTGTCAGTTGCAACGCAAAATTTATCTTTTCGCAGTGTGCAAGAATCAGGCACAGAAAGCAATTTAAAGGGCAGTAAAGAGGGCTTTACAGAGCCTATTAGAATAAACATCAGCCTTGTGCGCAGACTTATACGCACGGGGGATTTGCGCATAGAAACACACCAAATAGGCGAAAAAACACAGACAGAGTATGCAATTTTATACGATAATAAACTAGTGCCAAAAGAGGTTTTGCACAGTTTGAAAGAAAAGCTTAAAACAGCGCAGTTGCCCTTTGTGTTCGACACAGGATATTTGGCGGCGTTTATGAGAAGTGGGCAGTTTTCTATGTTTCAATCTGTTGGGTACACAGAGCGCCCCGATACAGCCGCCGCAAAAATATGTGAGGGCAAAATAGTTGTAATGGTAAACGGTAGCCCGTTTGCAATGATTTTGCCATACTTTTTTAACGAAAACTTCCAAAGCATGGATGATTTTACTGAAAAAGCGTATTTTGCATCGTTTATACGCCTTTTAAAATACACAGCGTTTTTTATAGCTGTAATGCTACCCGGCATTTTTGTTTGCATAGTGGAATTTACACCCGAAATGTTGCCCGAGCAGCTGCTGTACCGCGTTATGGCATCGGAGCAAACAACGCCCTTGCCCATATTTTTAGAGGCGCTTTTTATGATTTTTCTGCTTGAAATTGTGCGCGAGGCAGGGCTTAGAATGCCAAAGCCAATAGGGCAATCCGTAAGCCTTGTGGCGGCACTTATTGTTGGCGACGCCGCAATAAGCGTAGGGCTTGTAAGCGCACCAATCGTTATTGTTGTGGCGCTAACGGCAATTAGCGGCTATGTTATACCGTCGCTTTACGAGCCCATAATATTGCTTAGAATTATATTCATAATTGCAGGTGGTATGTTTGGCCCGTTTGGCATACTAGCCGTTTTTGTGCTAATGGTATTAAACGCTTGCAACATGGAAATTATGGGCCTTGCGTTTACAGCACCGTTTGCCCCAATGACAAAAGAGGCTGTAAAAGATGGCTTTTTGCGCCTTGGGTGGAAACGCCTAATTCACGATAAGCAAGATATTTGGAAAGGCCGCAATAAGGAGAATAACAAATGAATACTGAAAGTTTAAATGTAAAGCAAATTTACAAATTGTTTATTTGCTCTCTTGTAGCAGATGCAATATTACTTGCCTTTAATGCAAGTGTTAACTTTTCAGCACATGAAAAAGTGCTTGCGGCAATTATAAACACAGCAATTTTAACAGTACTTGTTACTTTGCTGTTTTGCAATATAAGCCCCAAAAAGAGCTATAAATTTTGGCTTATTACCGCTTCAGCGTCATTTATATTTAGTGCGGCAGGTGCCTTTTTAAATATTGAAAGGTTTTATAGGTTTGCAAGTGACATTCATTTAGATGGCTTTGTTATTATACTAATTGTATTGTTAATAGCTATTTATACATTAAACTGCAATTTCGGTGCGCTGGCACGTGCAAGTGGTTTATTTATATTAATGTTTGCAGTATTTGGGCTTTTGCTAGTAGTAATAAGCGCAGACAAGGCAAGCGTTTTAAACTTACAACCATCATTTAAAGACAAGTACGGGGTATTTACTGCTACTGTTATGACATTTAAATTCCCGTCGTCTTTACTACTGTATGCCGTGTTACAGCTGAATGAAAACAGTGAGCAAACAGATAAGCAAAAATTAAGTGAATCCACACCAGAAACTAGCGATGGAATCGCAGATGAAAATGTACAATTACCATTGAGACAAGTTGAAGCAAGCAAAAAAATTGATGTAAAAAGCATGATAAAAGGTATTTTTGTATTATTTGCAATACAAGTGGTGCTTGCTATTTTTGCAGAGCTTGTATTTGGTAGTAAAACAACGTCATATTCACAGCCTATATATGCAACAATACAAATGGGCAGGCTTTCTGTGTTTGAACATTTAGAGCCGGTGTTCTTTTTTGTATGGTTGCTCGCCATATTGACACAAGGTATAATATTGTTTTTTGCATCTTTTCACACGCTGAAAAACTGCTTTGTAAACACAAACACAAAAGTGCTGAAAATAGTACTTTTAATAATAACTTTTGGCGCAATAGTTGGTGTTTCTTTTTTGAGTCAAATTATTTATTCCGCTGTTTCAATCATGCTTGCCGCGTTTTCGGCGTGTATGCTGTCTATACGTGCAAGAAGCACAAAAACTTAATAGGAAGGAGCTTTTAAAGTGAGTGAAAAAGTAAAAACAATAGCACTTGTAACTGTATTATTCTTAATTGCAACAATTTTTTCAGCCTGTGCACAAAGTGTGCCACTTAGCGACAGGGCAATTGTCAAGGCAATTTATTTTAATGAAGATAAAGAAAACAACATAACAGCGTCAATTGTGATGTACACATGCAAGCCCGGTGCAAACACAGCAGAGGTGCAGGGAGACCCTGTAATTTACACAGGCTATGGCGAAAGTGTATCGCAAGCCTTGAAAGATGCAGAGGCACAGCAAAATAAGCAACCATTTTATGAGCAAAACAAAATTTTGCTCCTTGGTACAGGCACTTTTGATGGAGTGTCGCAATATTTAACATATTTTGGCGCGCAAAGCATGAACATGGCAGACCTTAATGTGTTTTTAACACGCATTAGTGCAGAGGATTTTAAAAACCTTGGAACAAGCTCCACAGACATAATAAAAGCGGCAGAGGGAATAGCTAATGCAGGTAAACTTGAGGGCAATAAGGCAAGGCAAATATACGAGATGAACATATCAAAAGAAAAAGAATTTAGCGGCTATTTGCCCGTGCTTGAGGCGGAAAATGCAGTGGCAACAGATATAAGTGAGCTTATGGTATTTGCAAAAGAGACACCGCTCTTCAGCCTTAGCGAAATACCCATGGATTTAACGCTAATTTTGAGCAAAGAGATGCAAAAACTAAACATTAGCCTGCCTATCAATGGGGTGGAAACTGACGTTGAAACGCAAAAATTGTCTGTAACACATGAGACATTTGACGACGGTACAATTTGTGTAAAAATAAGCGGTACTGTGAAAAACATGGTACAAAACGGAGAAAATTTAACAAGCTTAAAGCAAGATGAGGCGCTAAAAGAGTTAAATGCACAGCTTGAAGAAATAGCAATTACTATTATAAACCTAACAACAATGAGCGATAACGATATTTTTAATTTAAATGATATTATGTACAGCAAAGAAAATAAATTTTGTGAAAGTGTGTGCATAAAGAGTAATCTAACAAAAAGCACATAGTTGTAAAGGCTTTTTTAGGCAAGTTGAGATTATATGGTAATAATATTTTTTGCAAATTCTGCTTTTTTCTCCGAAATCATGATTTTTCGAGCAAAAATTTGTAAATATTGATTAATTTTATTATATTTGCAAAATAAGGTTGCATATATTTGCATTTTAATTTATAATATAAACAATGTTGTTATTTTTTAAGGGAGGCAAATTTTATGAATATATCCCAATTGTTGACAGTATCGCTATCAACTAGCACAGATGCTTCAATGGGTACGGTAGTTTTTACCGGTGTTTCGATTGTTTTTTTTGTTTTGATTTTGCTTTACATCATCATTACAATTCAAGGTGTTTTGTTTAAAAACGCATCAAAGAAAGCAGCTAGTGCTGATGTTAGCAATGCACCACAGCCACTTGCGAGTGCAGAAATGCTTGCACCTGTTGTCGAAGACGGCATTTCAAACGAAGTTGTTGCGGCCATTACAGCGGCAATTGCTTGTATGGAAGGCTCGGCAGGGTTTACGGTTAAATCGGTTAAAAGGGCAAAAGAGAGAAGAAACGCATGGGGCAATGCCGCTGCTGTTTCATATACTGAGCCGTTTTAGTGTGGCGCCTCTAAATCTCCGTTTTGCTTTATTGGAGATTAATAATTTATGCCGATAATTTATAGGCATAAAGGAGATTAGCGTGAAATAACGCTATTATCTATTTAAAAGCGTGCCGCCAGAAACGGCGCATGCCAAAAAATCTCCATTATGTGTGGAGATTTTAAAAATTACTTGTGCTGTGCACAGAATGGAGATTTTTATGCAAGGTTTTTTTGGTGCGGTTTCAGGTATTGCATCAGGCTCCGGTTTTGTGGGAATCTTTGAAAACCCGGGCTATTTGTTTATGATAATTATTGCGTGTGCACTTTTGTACCTCGCAATTGTTAAAGAATTTGAGCCACTATTGCTATTGCCAATTGCATTTGGTATGCTACTTGCTAACTTGCCTTACGGTGGGTTAATTAACATGGACTTTTTTATTACAGAGAGCGGGCACCCCGATTTTTCAGCTATACTTAATTATGGTGGTCTCGCTGATATGCTTTACCTTGGTGTTAAGCTTGGTATTTACCCACCGCTCATTTTCCTTGGCATTGGCACTATGACAGACTTTGGGCCGCTTATATCAAACCCAAAAAGTTTGCTGCTCGGTGCAGCTGCACAGCTAGGTATTTTCTTCACATATTTTGGCGCAAAAGTTATCGGTCCTGCACTTAATCCGCTACTGTCTACATTTGGTCTTTCAATTGAGAATTTTACAGACCAAGAGGCAGGTTCTATTGCTATTATAGGCGGCGCAGATGGCCCAACGGCTATTTATCTAACGTCTCAACTGGCACCGCACTTACTTGGTGCAATTGCTGTTGCGGCATACAGCTATATGGCACTTGTACCAATTATTCAGCCACCTATTATGAAAGCACTTACTACTGAAAAAGAGCGCAGTATTGTTATGACACAACTTCGCGAAGTTTCAAAAACTGAGAAAATTGTTTTCCCAATTATATGTACAATTATAATTTCGCTAATATTGCCAAGTGCAACACCACTTATCGGTATGCTTATGCTTGGTAACTTGATGAAAGAATCCGGCATTGTTGAGCGCATAACAAAAACAGCAGGAAACGAATTGATGAATATTGTAACTATATTCCTTGGCATTTCTGTTGGCGCAACCACAACGGCTGAAACTTTCTTGAATACACAAACATTGCTTATTATTGTGCTTGGCCTTGTTGCATTTTGCTTTGGTACAGCAGGCGGCGTTTTGTTTGGCAAAATTATGTGCTTTGCAACTAAGGGTAAGGTTAACCCACTTATAGGTGCGGCAGGCGTTTCGGCTGTTCCTATGGCTGCACGTGTTGCACAAAAAGTTGGTCAACAACAAAACCCAAACAACTTCTTATTAATGCACGCAATGGGTCCTAACGTTGCAGGCGTTATTGGTAGTGCTGTTGCGGCAGGTGTTCTGCTAAACATGCTAGGCTAAAATTGGCTAAATAGACCTGTTACAAAATTTAATAAAATTAGTTAATTATAATTAAACACCGCTGTTTGCATAAATGCTTATAGCGGTGTTTTGTTTTTTAAAATAGCTTACAAGCTGTTAAAAATAAGAGCACACAATGTAAAAGTTTTAGTATAAATGAAAAAAACGACAATATTGCCAAAAACACTAAAATTTGAATATTTTCTTAGTCGAAAAGTAGAAAAAACATAGAATTTACCTTACTTGTTGATTTTTTTAGTGTAATTTGCTAAAATGTACTTGAAAAAATAACTATTTAACTGGTTTTAATGTTTGCACTACATTACTGCTATAAAATTGTGCAGAAATACTTAATATAAGTGAATTTAAACAAATTTTTTTTGAAAAAATTTACAAAATAATACATAAAATTACTTAATTTGTCAAAAATACCGAATTTAAACTTATATTTTATGCTAAATGATGAATTTACATGGTTAATATTGATTTTTTTTGGGTATTATGTTAAGGTGTTACACATAAGTTACTTTTTATAAGTTGTTTATGGAGGCTGAATTTTATGAAAAAGTTAGTATGTATTGCCGTTTTGTTACTGTTCACAGTAACTGCTCTACCAATTGGAACATCGTTTGCAACGCAAACAGATGCCACGGCAGAGCCTGTGCAAGAAAGCGGCATTACACAAGAAACCAATGCAACACCATTTGATTTTAGCAAGCCTATAAGGGTAGGGTACTACAATGCTTTTGATGATATGATTGTTGACATTGACAGCTTAAACAATAAAGGCTACGGCTATGAAGTTTTTCAAAAAATTTCAGAGAGAAGTGGTTTACAGTTTGAGTTTGTCCCAATTGCAGATAGCATGATAGAGGCTGTAAAAAGTGGTTATGTAGATGTGGGCGGTTTTAACACAAGAAGTGACGAACGAAGACAGCAGGTGCTTTTCTCTGAAAACCCATACACAAAAACTTACTTAGCGCTTATGACAAAAGATATGGATGTTAGATATTCCGATACAGCAGCTATAGACGGCAAAACAGTTGCTGTTTATGATGAAAATATGGGTTTTGAAAATCTAAATGCTTTTTGTGAGAATAATAATATATCTGTTGAATATGTATATGGCGAAACAGACAAGTACATGGAGCTTGACACAGATTTTTACATTACATATTCCGAAGACCCAAAGGCAAGAGAGCTTAACAATGTGCTTAACCTAGGTGTGTTTAACTTGTATTTAATATCAAGTTTTGAAAATGCCGAGTTAATGCAGGAGATTGATAAACACTTTTTAGATGTTATCCACACAGAGGGCAATTTTTTTATGGAGCTAGAGGAAAAGTATCTATCTGAACATATTGAAATGAGCCACCGTGGATTAACAACACAGGAAGTTGAAAAATTACAGCAAAGGCCACTTGAAGTTGGTTACGCAGTAGGGTTTTCTCCATTAACTTACACTAATGAGCAAGGCAATCCTGACGGTGCATTGGTGGATGTTTTAAATAATTTTGCACAGCTGTATAATTTTGAGGTGAATTATCACCCATATAATATAGAAGACCCACAACAGGAATATAGTAATTACGACTTGCTTTTAACTCTTTATGGTGACGGTGAACAAGAGTATGAGTATTATGCTCCGACAGAGCCGTTTTACCAAATGCCAATGTATGGAATAGTAAATAATGAGCGCATAGATACTACAGTTAGGTCAGATATAGTTGCTGAAGGGTCTAAAATAGGGTCGTTGCCATATCAAGGGTTAGATTTTAGTGCTTTTCTTACAGCTGCACCGAGCGCAGAATTTGTTTTTTACAATTCATGGGATGAATTACTGGAAGCACTTGGAATAGGCGCTGTTGACATGATTATATGTACAGAAAGTGCAACAACATATGCACAACTTTATTTTGATGATAACGAAATTACTACAATACCTACAGATGCGGCAGTACCGTTGCAGTTTTTTATAAATAAAAATATAGCAAATGAATATATACCTTTGTTTAATGTTATGAGTGACCGCTTTTCAAGTCTTGAATATGAGGCAATAATTGAGACAAATTCAAACGAGGGTATACCACGAAGTGAAATGAGTTTTTGGGACTTGATAGTTGATAACTGGCAAGTTTTTGCAATGGGGATTATACTAATTTTTGCAGCCTTTGGTGCGCTTTATTTCTGGGGGCTAATTGCTAAAAAAGAGGCATTGTTGCAATCTTACAACACAGATAAACTAACAGGGCTTATGGCTGTGCAAAAATTTGGCGAGACAGTTGACGAAACGCTTGCAAATGCAAAGCCGGGTGAATATGAAATGATAGCATTTGATATTGACGTTTTTAAAACAATTAACACACACTTTAACCGCCATACAGGCGACGAGATTATTGTGGAGATTGCACAGACGCTCAAAAACAGTTTTAAGAATACATCGGCTATATTAAGCAGGCGTATTGCAGACCAATTTTTAATTTTCAGAAAAGTTGATGATGGCGGCACAATGCGCTCAATTTATATTAATGAAATTTTGCCTATAATACGTGAACACCTGAATGACAAATATTATGTAACAATGTCTTTTGGAGATGTTGTAATTAATAACGTAGACGATTCGTCTTCAACAGTTATAGGGCAGGCAGATACTGCACGCTTGTGTGGTAAAAACAAGTATAAGACAACCTTTGTATCCTTTGATGAAAAAATGCGTAAGCACTATGATGACAAAATTAACATAACTTTCCGCATGGAGCAAGCGCTTAGAGACAAAGAATTTTTTGTTGAGTACCAGCCTAAAATTAATTTTAATACAATGAAAGTAGGCGGTGCGGAGGCACTTGTGCGCTGGAGCCCTAAAATGGGCGAAAGAATATACCCTGATGAGTTTATACCTATTTTTGAAAAAAACGGTTTCATTTCAAATATTGATTTGTTTGTGTTAGATGAGGTGTGCAAATGTATTAGCGAAAACTGTAATAAAATGATTATTCCGCGCATTTCTGTTAACTTATCGTCGCATACAGTGCTTTCAGACAACATAATAAACAGAGTACAAGACATAGTAACAACGAACAATGTTAACCCCGACATGATAGAATTAGAGCTTACAGAAAGTGCAATTGAAGAAAACACTGAAGAGTTTTTAAAGAGAGTTAAACAGTTTAAAAAGCTTGGTTTTTCAATATCAATTGACGATTTTGGCGCAGGGGTTTCGTCACTTAACAGGCTTAGTGCAATTGAGGCGGACGTGTTAAAACTTGACAAAGCATTTTTTAACCTTAAAGAGCAGGGCGCGAACAGTACTATTGTTGTTGCTGATGTTATTTCAATGGCAAAGCACCTTAAAATGCGTGTTGTTGCAGAGGGTGTTGAGACGTTTGCACAAGCATTGTGGCTGAAAAAGATAGGCTGTGACTATGCGCAAGGCTATTATTTTGCAAAACCGATGAACAAAGATGACTTTAAAAACCTGTTGATTTCGGAGTATGAATACTGCATAAATTTGTGATAATTGACATTAAAAAATAAACCCTGTGGCAAAACCAATGTAAAAGGCATAGCATAAGTAAGCTATAAAATAAAGCGCCATAAAAATGGCACTTTAGAACGGAGTTATACTTATGAACGCAATACTATTGGTACTCCTTGCCACGGGGTTTACTTTTTTAATGACAACACTCGGCTCTGCCTGTGTTTTTCTCTTTTCAGGTGAGATTAAAGGCTTTGTACAGCGCGCAGTTTTCGGTTTTGCGGCAGGTGTAATGCTTGCGGCATCTGCGTGGAGTATGCTAATACCTGCAATTGACATGGCAATTGAGCAGGGGGAAAGCGGTGTTTTGCAAGCAACAGGCGGTTTTGTTTTGGGTGGCGCTTTTTTGCTATTTGCCGATTGGTTTTTATCTAAGGCATATTACAAATCTCGCAATATAAAGCAAGACAGTATAGCAGACACTAGGCGCACAGCACTTTTGTTTGGTACAATTACCTTGCACAATATACCTGAGGGTATGGCGGTGGGCCTAGCGTGTATGCTTGCCGCACAGCACAATTCTCCGGTTATGGTTGCCTCTGCTGCAACACTTGCAATTGGAATAGGTTTGCAAAACTTCCCGGAGGGTGCGGCAGTGTCGCTACCGTTTAGGCAAGAGGGCAAATCACGGGTTAAAAGCTTTGTGTTTGGTGCACTTTCCGGCATTGTAGAGCCAATAGGCGGCGTTGTGGCTGTTTTGATTGCCGGGGCAATAACACCGCTTTTGCCATGGCTTTTAAGCTTTGCCGCAGGCGCTATGGTGTATGCCGTTGCCGCAGAGCTAATACCGCAATCAAACAAAGGCGGCACTGCATATGCAGGCGTAGCAGGTGTAATAATTGGCTTTGCCTTTATGATGACACTTGACGTTGCGCTGGGGTAATTTTTTAAAAAGCTCTCAGCCCTCAAAGTCCATTGCATCTAGCCGTTAGCCTTATTGCTGTGCACCGAAAAAATCAAGCACAATGCTTTGAAAATCTTCTGCCTCTTCATATGCGCTGTGCCCGAGGTTTTCGTAAACTTTAAGCTTACTGTCCTTTATAAGCTGTGCTATTTCTGCAGAGGACTCTCCGCCAACAATTTTATCCACAGCACCGCCTATAACAAACGTTGGGCACGCAATTTGTGAAACGCTGTCATAACAATCATGGCTCATGCAAGATTTTGCCTGTATAATAAAACTCTCAAGGTTTTTAGGCTCTGTCATTTTAGTGAGCCACGGGTAAAAAAATCTAAGCGTTTTTAGTTTTTTCTCCGAGTAAGTATTTTCGGAGGTGTCTGCAAAAATGCTCTTATAGTCACCTTTTTCAGCTAAAGTTATCCAATTAGTCATAACTTTGTTCATGGTTGCGTTAGTGCGGCATATAGTTACGGCAAGCACAAGCTTTTTTACAATGCTCTGGTAATTTAGTGCGAGATGCTGTGCAATCATGCCACCTTGTGAAATACCTATAACATAGGCGCTTTTAATATTAAGCTTGCTTAAAACTGTTGCCACATCGTCTGCCATGTCTTTTGTGGTGTAGCCTTGTGGTATTTTGTTTTTTCGGCTGAAAACATACACTGTGTAATCTTTGGCAAATGATTTGTAATATAAAGCAAGCGGAACAGCCGCGCCCGTTGTCTCTCTGAGAGAATCGCCAAGCCCGGGTATAATTACCATGGTTTTGCTGCCGCTCCCAAAAGTGATGTAGTGCACGGTTGTGTCATCTAATTCAATAGCGCAATTTTTTGCGTTGTAAAACAAATTTAACCTCATTTTATAGCTATAAATTCAATTCTGTCATTGCCTGCACCTTTTATGAAAAAGAACTCCACTCCGTTTTCATATAAAAAGTCCACACTTCCAATAGTTGTTGTTGTTAGCCCTAACGCCTCAAAGTGTGCGTAGTCTGCTTTTATGTCGTTTGACACATATGCAATATGCTCAAATACAGTGTTTTCAAGCGATTTATCTTCAAGCAGCTCATAAGTAACGTTGCCGTCAGTAATGAATACAAACTCCATATTGCCCTTGAGCTCCATGGTGCCTTTAAATGTGTTTGTAACTTTAAAACCGAGAGTTTTTGTGTAAAAATCTATTGCTTTTGCTAGGTTTGGCACCATTAAATTAATGTGGTGCAGTGGCCTTTCGTAAAATGTCATTTGCTTTTCCTCCTAAAAATTATGGGTTTACACCTATTACGTCAATCCAAACGTATTCTTCACCGTCTTTTAGCGGTTCGTTTTTAAATTTATCTTTGTAAAATGAGATATTGCCTGTGGAAGAATTTATACTGAATTTAAAATCATCCTCTTTTGCGGCAGAGGATAGAGGGTCTCCTAAATCATAATAAAGGCGCCCTTCACCCCAGGCATCATCGTCGCCGGTACCTGTAACGCTTGACATAATGCCGCCCATTGATTCAATTAAATTGCGCTCAAATTCATGGTCGGGGTCATTTTCCAAATTGCCTGCGGTTTCAAGGTTAAATGTTGTGTCTACATAAAGCCGCCCTGCTATGCCTGTGTCAAAATCGTCTGTCTCCCATACAACAAAAATTTCAGTGTCAGGCGGTACATTGTTTTTTGGGTCAGATATAGATATTGTTGCGGCCTTTAATATGTGTGTTGCAATTTGCAAGTCATTACTTTGGCGCGAGCGCTCAACATACTGTAAATATTGCGGTGCTAAAACTGCCGCAAGCACGGCAATAATTGCAACAACTATTATTAGCTCTACAAGAGTGAAACCTTTGTTTTTGTTATTCATTGTATTTAACCTCTTAGTATCGTATTGTAACTTTATATATTATATAGTATATTTTATAATATTATTGATGAAAAATCAATCAATATACAAAATAAAGTTTTTGCTCAAGATGTGAGTAATGGCGGACTATATAACTTTTGCACAATACGATAAACTGCACAGTTATTACAAAACAATAAGCATAATTTTGTTTAAATATACAAAATTTGTCTTTTAGGCGAAATTTATGAAAAAAATACATAAACCCCCTTGTATTTTTACGGTGGTTTTGGTATTATTATTAGGCGACTGCGAATCCTTTATGTTTATTAATGGATAACGCAGGGGCTGATATGCGTTGAAGCGGGAGGTTGCCGTTTAAAGGTACGGGTTTTTCCGCAGAGTATGTCCGATCATGGAACCGGGCGAAAGAATACAGATGGCAAAGGGATATGTTTGCGTGCAATGCACCCAAACCAATGTTCGTTTTGATTGCTGAAGGTCTTTCCGGAGGAACTGCAAGGCGGTTCACCGGATTTTCTGATGCAAATAGATGAAA
>CAYJNL010000026.1:0-43861 GCA_964371675.1 uncultured Bacteroides sp.
ACTTGGCTTTTTACAATTAATTTCACATGTAACGCTACCACCCATTATTTATATTTTGTGTAGCAAAATATAAATTGGCATGTGCATAGCACCGCCATAAAATAATTTATAAATAATCCATGCAGGATATGAGGGTTATTTATATTAGCGTACGCTAATATAAATTGGCATGTGCATAGCATCGCCATGAAATAAAGTATCCCACTCTCAATCACATACCACGCCGTGAAAACTATTAAAAATATTGTTTTGCAGTGTAAGGCTACTCTCTTATTTGCCGCCTCTTTATACTTTTATTTTTTATAATTAGTTTAAATTACACTGCATCATATGTACTAAAGCGTTACAAAGCGCATTTTTCTACTTTATAGGAGAATTTTTTTAATGAAAATGATTATTTTATGGGCACTGTCTATAATTCTTGGTATTGACAGTATCCTTAGAGCTTTTCGCACAAATTTTAACCTTGGCACATTTTTAATGTATGCTATAACAGTATGTGTTTGGCTTTACACAATTTTTAACAAACAAATTGATGCCTTCACCTCGCACGGTATAGGGCTTATTATTAAATGGATTTTTATTGCAGGTGTAATTTTTGCACTTGCCCTAGTTATGTTTCTTATAATTGCCGGCTATTCAAACACAGCAAGTGGTGACGAAGAGGTAATTATAGTGCTTGGCGCAGGGCTGCGCGGCGAGAAAGTAAGTGCAGTATTACAAAGAAGGCTTGATGCAGCGCATGATTTTTACTTAGAAAACACCGATATAACAATAGTTGTAACGGGTGGACAAGGCCCCGGAGAAGATATACCCGAAGCACTTGCAATGCAAAGATATCTTGTAGATAAAGGCGTGCCGAAAGAGCAAATTATTATGGAGGATAAGAGCACCTCCACCCAAGAAAACTTTTTGTTTGCAATGCAGTTGCTAAAAGAGGCAGGCTTTAGTGAAAGCACAAAAATAGCTTTTTCAACAAACCATTTTCATAGCTATCGCTCTTACAGGTATGCACTTGACGCAGGCTTTGAAAATGTTAGCTCAGTACCTGCACCAACAGGGCTTAACTCTGTAATGCCGTCGTATCTGCGCGAAATTTTTGCCGTTCTGTATTATTGGGTTTTTGTATAGCATTATTTTTGAAATTTCTTTCAAAAAAATTATAGGCATTTATTTAGCTTTTGGTGAGCTTTTTATATTTTTTGCAAGGCTGGGGTGCTTTAATCGAAGCACATAAAATTAAAAAGAGGATAGCGCAAAATTTGGCAATATAACGCATATTATTGGCTTATATTAATTATTATAAAAAATTACAATTTTGCAATAACTACTTATAACAAAGCTTGCCTCTTTTCGCCTATGGCGAAAAGAGGCAAGCTCAATTAAGATTAAAAATTTATATGCGTAGCAGTTACATTAAACTCTTAGCCTTTAGTTAAAAAGCATTTACTCAAAATCAGCACTCAGCGCTTTGTATAACTCAACATAACCACGCCGTTTTCTGTGGAAAAGTCTTTCAAATGCAGGTTTATTGCATTATTATCGCCCATAAACAGCTTAATGCCACCGCCCAAAACAGTTGGTATTACACCTATAATATACTCATCAATTATATCTGCTTTTATAAATGGGTCAATAACAATTCCACCGCCAAAAAGATATACATTTTTACCGCTGTCACGTTCTTTTTTTATAATTTCAACTATGTCACCTTTTATAAAAGTTACATTTTCGTTTATGCTTGCACCCTGCTTTTTGCTTGTTGCAACATAAACTTTTTTTGTGCTGTACGGCTCTGCCATGCCTTGCGCATAGCATGTGCTCCCCATTAACACCACATCAATTTTATCAACAAACTTTGCAAAGTCAAACGGTGTGCCTGTGTTAAGTGTGCTGTCACCGTCGCCTGTTATCCAGCCGTAACCGCCGTCTTTATCGGCAATGTAGCCGTCAAGACTTATAGCTAAATTTAATATTATTTTTCCGCTCATATAAACCTCTTTTTAAATTAAATAAGTTTAACACTATTTAAAATTAATGCTTAAATTGCATAAATTTTGCTAGCCTTGTGGCGGCTCTTTAAAAGCCCACAACCTTTGCCCCACATAATTTAATGTTGTAAATACAACTTGCCCTAAAATCATGGCAATACGTGAAATTAATGTTGAATTAAAAGCACTGCCAAGCGCATTTACAATCACAGGTGTAACGTACGATGAGAACCCAAAAGCAAGTAAATAGCACACAGCAATAACAGTAGAAAAGCGCACAATACTTGGCACAAGTGGCGCTTTGCTCTCAAAACTGTATTTTCTGTTAAAGTAAAAGCTTGGGATACTGCACAATATAAACATAATTGACGTACTACCCCAATATCCGAAAACAGAGCCAAATGCCGCTGTAAAAGGCACAAGTAAAAGCTGACTGCCCACCATGCTTATAACTGTATTAAGCCCACCTATTATTAAAAAAATAAACAGACTTTTATCCCAGAAAAAGTTGAAAAGCTTTTTAATCATTTTATTTTTCGCTACCCTCGGGCTTAATTTCTTCATCATCAACAATTGTTATGCACTTAATTACAACGGGCTCTTTGGGCTTGTCACCAAAGCCTGTTTTTACCTGTGCAATTTCGTCCACAAACTCAATGCCGCTTATAACCTTACCAAACGCCGCATAGCTGCCGTCTAGGTGTGGTGCATCCTCGTGCATAATAAAGAACTGGCTACCGGCAGAGTCCGGCATTGCACTTCTTGCCATGCTTATAACTCCGCGCTCGTGCTTAATGTCGTTTGGTATGCCGTTTTGCGAGAACTCGCCCTTAATGTTATGGCCCGGGCCTCCCATGCCTGTGCCATCCGGGCAACCGCCTTGTATCATAAAGCCGGGTATTATTCTGTGGAAAGTTAAACCGTCATAAAAGCCCTCTTCTACAAGCTCTGTAAAGTTTGCAACAGTAATTGGTGCTACTTCCTCATACGTTTCAATTAAAATTTTGTTTCCGTTTTCCATTGTAATTTCTATCATTTTTGTGTTCCTCTCTATTTGTTTATTATTGTTATTTGCACCGAAAAGTATACGATGATACCTCAAGTTTTTTGTATGACTGCAAATATTGACTGCTTCATCTACAACGCTAATTTGGCAAGATATACCGCACCTTTGCTTTTGGCGTTTACCTACCAAAACAGATAAGCTAGCTTATCCCTCCAGCATTGTAATTTGCTCTTTTATTCTCTCGCATGTTTCCTCTTTGCCAAGCACTGCCATAAGCTCTGTTGCTCCACCTGGTGTTACGCTTAGCCTTGCAACGGCAATGCGCACTGCAAACATGACAGTTGCCGCTTTTACCTCTTTTTGTTCTGCATACTCTTTTAACTTTGCAAATAGCGCCTCGTTTGTCCACTCCGCGCTGTTAGCCAAAATTTCAAGCACATCTTGCAACATTGGCAAACAAATTTCTGGTGTTGCCTTGCTTTTTTTGTTTGTGTAGCTGTCTTTTTCACACGATAACCTCGTTGCAAGAAAAGCAGTTTTTTCTTTTATCTCGCCAAAAGTAGCAAGGCGCGTGTGTAGCAGTTTGCCAACACTCTCCAGTTGCTGTGCTGTAAAGTTTGGCAAGCTTTCCTTTAGGTTTGGCATGGCACTTTGCATAAACTCATCAAAACTCATCGCCTTAATGTACTCGCCATTAAGCCACAGCAGCTTGTCATAGTCAAATACAGACGACGACTTACTTATTCCCTCAACTGAGAAAACAGTTTTAAGCTCCTCTAATGTAAAAATTTCTTGTGTGCTGTTTTTAGGGCACCAGCCAAGAAGTGCAATGTAGTTTACAATAGCCTTTGGCAAGTAGCCTTGTGCTGTTAAGTCCTCAAAGCTAACCGCACCATGGCGCTTTGACAGCTTAGACACACTGCCGTCCTCTGTTCTGCCCATAATGAGCGGCAGGTGGACGTATTTTGGGCGCTCCCAGTTGTAGGCGTCGTATAAAAGTGCGTATTTTGGGGTGCTTGTAACGTACTCGCTACCTCTTACAACGTGTGTTACACCCATTAAGTAGTCGTCCACCACGTGTGCAAAGTTGTATGTGGGGTATCCGTCGGCTTTCATCAAAACTTGGTCTTGCAGCTCACTATTTTCAACGCTTATCTCACCGAAAATCTCGTCTAAATACGAAGTTGTGCCCGCTTGCGGCATTTTTTGCCTGATAACATATGGCACGTTGTTTTTTAAATTTTCCGCTACTTCTTCTGCGCTCAAATCTCTGCAATGCCTGTCATATCCGCCTATTTCATCGCCGTCTTTGTGCAGGGTTTCAAGCCTTTCTTTTGTGCAAAAGCAGTAGTATGCACTGCCGCTGTCTATTAGTTTTTGCACGTATTCTTTATAAATTTCTCTGCGCTCGCTCTGCACGTACGGTCCGTTTTCTCCGCCCACAATTGGGCCCTCGTCATAGTTTAATTTTGTTGCTTTCAGTGTGTTTAAGATAACGTCTGTTGCGCCGTCAATCAGGCGCTGTCTGTCTGTGTCTTCTATGCGCAAAATGAACTTGCCGTTTGTGCTTTTTGCAAGCAAGTACGCATACAGTGCTGTGCGCAAGTTGCCTATGTGCATGTACCCCGTGGGGCTTGGTGCAAACCTTGTTATAATTTGCTGTGTCATTTATTGTTTAATTCCTTTCAGATTTTTGTGGTTTTACTTTTCACTAAAATGGCGTAAACACTAGTTAAAACAAGCAGATTTTCAGCATCTTTCCTCTACAATAAAGAAAATTAAACACTCCTTTGTGGAATGTAATTTTAATGGCATCGCAGTGCGAAAAAACGCTGAATATGTAAGCTGAAAACTTGTATCAACACTATCTAGGCTTGAATTTTATTATATCATTTTTCCCTTTGTTTTGAAATATTTATTTTTTTACCGTTTTATTAATATTTTAATTTTTCCCTGTACGCCTCGCCCCATTCTCTCATTGTGTCAAGCACAGGTTTTAAACTTTTGCCTGTCTGTGTTAGCTCATACTCCACGCGCGGGGGCACTTGTGCAAAAACAGTGCGTGTTAGTATGCCGGAGTTTTCCATGCTACGCAGCTGTGCCGTAAGCACTTTTTGCGATATACCGTTAAGTGCTTTTTTTAGCTCTCCAAAACGTTTTTTGCCACCCATTAATTCTCTTAAAATTAAAACTTTCCACTTGTCGCTAAGCATGGTAAGTGTAATTTCCACAGGGCACGCCGGCAGGGCTTGGCTTTCTTGTATTGTCATAAAACTCTCCGTTTGCTGAAAATAATCACATATCCAATTATGGGATAATAATTGTTCACAAAATTCACACGATAAAACATCATTATGCTAAATCATTTTTATATAATTATAGCTTTAAATAGCGGCAGATACAGATGTATGCAACTTGCCCCATATCTCGTATTATTAGTATAACAACCACCTATTAAATATACAAATGTAGGGCATATTGTTTATGTGCCGCAAACTGCCATTACCTCAGCTACTCATTTACACATCAACTATAATATGCTCAAACAATTCTTTGGGGCCGTTTACAAACACTTCTGCACCTACTGATTTAAGCTGATTTTCTGTGCGGTAGCCCCAAAGCACACCGCAAAACGGTACGTTTGCATTGGCTGCTGTTAGCGCATCAACCTCGCTGTCGCCCACATAAAGCACCTCGGATACATCACACCCGAACATTGTGCACATTGTTAAAAGCTGCCCCGGGTTTGGCTTTGGTGCCATGCTTGCAACGTGGCCGCAAACCATGTTAAAAGTGTCAGGAAAATACTGGTCTACCACTCTCCTGGCAATTGTGTCCTCTTTATTTGTTAGCACGCCAAGCTTAATTTCAAGCTTTTTCAGCGCGGTTAGCATTGGCGTTATGCCCTCATACGGTGCTGTGCTGTCTGCGCTGTGCATGCTATAGTTGTTTACAAACATTTGTAGTGCCATTTTTTGTGTAGAGCCACCCCTTGCCGTTGGTGCAAGCATTTTTTCAACGAGGTTTGGTATACCGCTACCCACCATTTGTTTGAAATCTTCAATGCTATGCGTAGGTAGCTCTAGCTTTTCAAGCACATAATTTCCGCTTGCCGCAAGGTCGCTGATAGTATCAAGTAAAGTTCCGTCTAAATCAAATATTACCGCTTTATACAAAATATCCCCCCAAAAAGCCAAATGCTTTGCACTGCAAAATTTACAGTTTATAATATAGACTTTAATGTTTAAAATACATTATGTATTTATATTATAATATAAATTTACAATGTTATAGTGTTAAAATTTAGTTTTAGTTACTATATTGCATTATGTTGGCTTTTCACTTTTAATTCAACTATTTGTTATACAAAAATAGTTTTAAATATATAAATGTTAAAAAGTTATCACTAAAAATGCGAGTTTTAAACACTTTCAACAGAGTTTTCAACAAAAACTGTTGAAAACTCTTTATACTATGTGTAAAACTCTGTTGAAAAGTTGAAAACTTAAAACAAACACTTGTGTTTTGCGTTTTGCTATATTGCATAAAAAATACGTTAAAATACATAAAATATGCGTTATCACGAATTTTTGTGCCACACTATATTAAGTGCCAACCTCGCTCAACTGCAAGCCCTCGTTATGGTCTTGCGCCCACGTAATGTTCCACGGGCTTGTAAACAGCAACAATCTGCGCTGTTTAAAGTCCTCAACACGCTTTGTGTCACTTGTTAGCGACAGTTTTTTTACACTGAATGTGTCGCTCTCTTCGTTTTCAATCCAGCGTATATGACCGTATGGCAACTTGTTTATGCGTGTTTGCACACCGTACTCATTTTTAAGCCTGTAATCAAGCACCTCAAGTTGTAATTCGCCCACAACGCCTACTATAACTTCTTCCATACCGCCGTCAAGCTCTTTAAATATTTGTATAGCGCCCTCTTGTGCAATTTGCTCAATGCCCTTTACAAATTGCTTTCTCTTCATTGTGTCTACCTGTGAAACACGTGCAAAATGCTCGGGCGCAAATGTTGGTATACCGTCATATTCCAGTGCGTTACGCGCGTTTGTAATAGTGTCGCCTATTGAGAATATCCCTGAGTCAAACAGGCCTATAATGTCGCCTGCATATGCCTCGTCAACTGTTTCTCTGCCGTCTGCCATGAGCTGTGTACTTTGTGTGAGCTTTATTTTTTTGCCCGACTGCACGTGTGTTACGTCCATTCCGCGCTCAAATTTGCCGCTAACTATGCGCAAAAACGCAATACGGTCTCTGTGTGCCTTGTTCATGTTTGCCTGTATTTTGAACACAAAAGCAGAAAAATCAGGGTATTCAATAGGGTCAATAACAGTGCCTGCGCACTTGCGCGCAAGCGGTGTTGTGCTTAATTTTAAAAAAGCCTCTAAAAACGGCTCTACGCCAAAGTTTGTTAGCGCACTGCCGAAAAACACAGGTGTAAGTTTGCCGTCATCCACCATTTGCTTGTCAAATTCATACGATGCACCGTCTAAAAGCTCTATGTCATCCTTTAGCGTGGTGTGCAGGTTTTCGCTCAACAAGTCGTTTAGCCCCTCGTCGCCAAGGTGCGCTGAAATTTTTTGCGCTTGCTGTGCGCCAATTTTACCCGAGTGCTCAAAAACAAGAATTTCTTTCGACATTCTGTCATAAACGCCCTTAAATTCGCGCCCACTACCTATGGGCCAGTTCATGGGGTACGTTTGTATGCCCAAAACTTGCTCAAGTTCCTCAAGTAGGTCAAATGGGTTTTGCGCCTCACGGTCCATTTTATTTACAAAAGTAAATATGGGTATGCCACGCATTGCGCAAACTTTAAATAGCTTTTTAGTCTGTGCCTCAACGCCTTTTGCGGCGTCAATAACCATAACGGCGCTGTCTGCCGCCATAAGCGTTCTATACGTATCTTCGCTAAAATCTTGGTGCCCGGGTGTGTCCAGTATATTTATGCACATTCCGCCAAACTCAAACTGCATTACGGAGGAAGTTACGGAAATTCCGCGCTGTTTCTCAATTTCCATCCAGTCAGACACAGCGGCGCGAGCGCCTTTTTTGCCTTTTACAATGCCTGCTTGCTGTATTGCGCCCCCGTATAAAAGCAGTTTTTCGGTAAGCGTGGTTTTACCTGCATCGGGGTGCGAGATTATGGCGAAAGTACGCCTTTTTTTAATTTGATCTGTAATGTTACTCAAGTTTTTATATGCTCCTTATGATAATTAATTGGTTAGTCAACATCGGCAACTTCTATGCCTTTTTTGGGTTGTGGTTTAGAGTCTCCGTGGCGTACAAACAGCATTGTAATAAAGCTTGCTACAACAAACAATGTTGCATATGGGAATAGTGTGCGCATACCAAATTCATCCATGAAATATCCGCTTAAAATTGGTGTTAAAATTTGAGCCGACATGCTTACGGTATAATAGTAACCGGTGTATTTGCCCACATCATAACCACCTGAAAGCTCCACCACCATGGGGTAGCTGTTAACGTTAATAAACGCCCAGCCAAAACCGGCAAAAGCAAAGAAGATGTAAACCAAAGCAGATATAGAAGTAAAGAAAATGCCTGCAATAAAGGCTGTGGCAAGCATGACTATACCGATTAAAATAGTCTTTTTGCGCCCTATACTTGAGGATATAAAACCAACGGGCAAGTATGCCACAATTGCAGCGCCTGTACATACAAGTAGCACATTTGCAAAGTCTCCGCCGAGCACAGAGGTTGCGTATCTGCTGAAAGATGAGACTATTGCATTATATCCAAAGAACCAAAGGAAAATGCTTGCTAATATGAACATAAAGCTTACAAAAACGGGTTTTGGCAGTTTTTTGCCTTTTAACTCATTTGAGTTTTCGTCTTTATCGCCGTCAAAGTCTGTAATACCCATAGCGTGAGATTCTTTTTTCATTGTCTCCACGCAGAGGGGTTCTTTAATTTTCCAAAACAGAAGAGCAATACACATTGCCATTATAAACCCGAGGACAACAAAAATTTGAATATATGCAGGGTTTTCGCCACGTGTTGGGAAAATTGACATTGTTACAAGCATTAAAATGCCACCTGTTGCGCCCATTAAATTTATTATGGCGTTGCCTTTACTGCGCAATGGTTTTGGCGTTACATCGGGCATAAGTGCAACGGCAGGGCTTCTGTAAATTGCCATTGCAATAAGAGAAAGCCCAAGCCCGATAAGGAAAAGCACAAGGTTATTTTGCCCCTGTGCTATCGGCATTAGGAACATAAAAATTATTGCAAGCGATGCACCTACAAGTATGTACGGCATTCTCCTGCCTATGCTTGTGCGCGTTTCGTCACTGAGTTTGCCAAACAGTGGGAGCATAAACAGCGCAAGCACGTTGTCCAGCGCCATAACTATGCCTATATTTGTGTGGTTCATACCAAATGTGCTTTCTAGCATTAGTGGTATTATTGTGTCGTACACTTGCCAAAATGCCGATAGCGACATAAACGCAAGCCCGACAAACATAGTGCGCTTGTAATTTAGTTTCATATTGAAACCCTCCGTTTTATTTTACGTTTTTACGCATTTTACGCTTTTTACGCTTTTTACGCTTTTTTGAAAAAAAGCTTTGCAAAAAACTTTAACAATGGTTATTTATATTTTGTTGCACAAAATATAAATAACCCTCAAACCCTGTATGGGTTATGTATAAATTATTTTAAGCCGGTGCTACGCACATGCCAATTTTGCCACACAGGTCGCTCCTACTACCTCGTTTTATCCAAAAATTTAAGCAAAGCGGAATTTTCCTCTAACGTGTGCAAATTACAAGCAATTTGCTCCATGGTATGTGCATCGGAGGAGGTTATTATCTCCTTGCCACTTGGGAACATACCTTTTTCTATATAAAAATTTAGTTTATCTGTGTTTTTTGATTCATACAAACTAAACTCAAGATCCTCGGGCAAAAAGCCCATTACAGACAGCAAACTTGTGCTGTCTTTTTCAACGTGCGCAGGCACACAAAGCCCACCGTATTCCTCGCATTTTGCCTTTAAATCGTATATATCAAGGCTTGTGGCGCTTGTTAAAAGTTTTTCTTTTTTGCACAAAATTTCGTCGTTTTCATTGCACACAAGCTGGCTGCCCCATATGGCTTCATCGCATGGAATATCCGGTATTAGCTCATATAAAAATTCTCCAAATAAAAGCGCTTTATCAACTGTTTTAAAGTAGCAAAGCACGTGAATTTCCTCTGCCGTTGTAACCTCTATGCCGGGCAGTAGCTTTAAATCGTAGGCATCGCAACACGCTTTTACAGCGGGCAAGTTAAGTGCACTGTTGTGGTCTGTAACGGCAATTATGTCTGCGCCGCCAAGTTTTGCCATACCGGCTACTGTCGACGGTGTCATGTCGTTGTCTGCACAAGGTGACAAACAGGAGTGTATGTGTAAATCATATTTCATGCTTTATCACCTCTGTGTTATTAAACAATTTTTAGTGCCTTTGCAAGCGCGACACATGCTTCAAATTCAGACATTGATGTTGTAAAAACATTCACGTCTTGCATTTGTGCCTTTTGTTTAAAGCTTTCATCGGGCACGGCGTCGTGGCAAAGCACAATACATGCACAATCCGCAAGTGTGGTAACGGCAACTGTGTTTACGTTGCCCATTACGGTGCACCACGCATCGCCCTCTTTTGCGCGCCCCATTGCCCAGGAGAGCAAATCTCCGCAAAATACACTTGTTACCTCGCGCTCGTCGCCCACTATAAGCTCTGTAAAACCGCATTCTTTTGCAATTTGTGTTGTTGTCATTTTGTATTACACCTTCCCGAGTGCCTTTAAAACGGCCTCCATTTTTTCACGCATTAGCACTGTGCAGTCGTCTTGTGTTGCGGTGCCGCGCACTATATCCTCTGCCAAAGAGGCGCAGTCCGGCGCGCCGCAACTGCCGCAGTCAAGCCCGGGTAAAATTGCCAGAATGTCCTCCATCATTGCATAGCGTTCAAAACGCTCTTGCTTTGTAACGCCAAGCTCTAATACAGGGCTATATGTCAAGTCGCAGTCCCATAAAAGCTCTTTGGGCACACTGCCCTCAAGGTGGTTTTGGCTAACGGGCAGATATCTGCGCAGTTTTTTCAGTTTTGCCTTTGCTATGTATGGGTTTTCTACCTGTAAAACACCGCCAACACAGCCGCCCGAGCACGCATTTAGCTCCACAAAGTCAAGCCCGGCATATTTCTCGTCTTCTAAATCTTCAAGCACACGCATTACATTTTCAATGCCGTCTGCCGCAAGGTAAGAATCTGTTGAAACAAGTGCCGCGCTCTCGCCGCCACTCTCTGCCCAGCCTATGCCTATGCGCCCTGCTGTGCCCGTGGTTTTTATCTCGGCAGTTTGTTTCATGTGGCTTAAAAGTATGGGGTACAGCTCTTTTACAGCAAAGGCCCCGTCTACATCACTTTTTTTATTGCCTATGGGGTTTCTTATTGCCGTAACTTTTGCAGGACATGGCGTTATAAAAAAACAGCCTATTTCTTCACGCTTTAAGCCTGTTTTTAAAGTAGCCTCGTCTTTTGCCATGCGTGCAGCCGCCTCCATGGGGGATACAAGCGGCAAAACATTGTCTATAAGCTGTGGAAAACGCACCCGTATTAGCCTTGTTACGGCAGGGCAAGCGCTGCTTATAACGGGTTTTCTTATGTTCTCTACTTGAACAAGCCGCCTTGTAGCATCGCTCACAATTTCGGCGGCACGCGCCACCTCAAAAACCTCGTCGAATCCTATCTCTAAAAATGCGCTTAGCACAATTTCCGTGTCCTCAAGGTTGTTAAATTGCGCATATAAACTGGGTGGCGGCAGTGCTATTTTATATTTGTAATCATCTTTTAAATCTATGTGGTCAAAAAGTGGTTTTTTTGCGTGATGTGGGCAAATTCTTATGCACTCCCCACAATCTATACAGCGCCCCGGTGATATTTTCGCCTTGCCCTCACGCACGCGTATAGCCTTTGTGGGGCAGCGCTTTATGCAATTTATACACCCCTTACATAGGGCTTCGTCAAGTGCAACACTGTGCACGTATTTTTCGGGCAAAATTTACACCTTCTTTTTAAGTATGCCGCCTTTGCGACACCATAAATATTAACTATTCACTCTGCACTTAAAAATTAACCGTCATTTTAACAGTTGTGCCAACACCAACTTCTGATTCTATGTCAAATTTATCAGAGTACTTTTTCATATTGGGCAAGCCCATACCTGCACCGAAACCAAGGCTTCTAACCTCATCGGGCGCAGTGGAAAAGCCCTCGCTCATGGCAAGTGATATATCTGCAATACCGGGGCCGTCGTCGTTTAATATCATGTTAACGCTCTCGTCGTCTATAACAATATCAATCTCACCACCGTTTGCGTGTATAACAAGGTTAATCTCGCCCTCATATAAAGCTATTGCAACTTTGCGTACAGCCTCTACCGGTATGCCAAGTATTTTAAGGCGTTTTTTTAAATCCGCACTTGCCTCACCTGCACGCGTAAAGTCGTCGCCCGGCACGGAGTAGTGCAATGTTATATTATCCATTATGCTTTTTCACCGCCTCTTAAGCCCTCGGCATATAAAAGCCCACATGCTGTAAACATTGTGTGCTCTGTACATAGCACTGCAATATCCCTGTCTTGCGCTAGGTTTAAAATCATTTCATCGGGCACTTTTCCGCGTACAAAAAGTATGCAAAGTATGTCCATCATGTCTGCTGTGCGCACTACTTGCGGGTTGTTTAGCCCTGTTACAAGTATGCCTTGGTCTTTAACGTATGCAAGCACATCGCTCATCATATCGCTACCACAGGCTCCGTGTATTTCTTTCGATAAATCAGTATCTTTTGTTAAAACTTTGGCATCAAGTATCTTGCTTATTTCACTAATGGTCATAAACTCAAACTCCGTTTCAAGCTAGGCAAGGCATGGCTAGCATTTTTTAGTTTAATAGTATACATAGTTAAATTATAAAACAAACAACAAAAAAGGGCAATAGTAATAAATAAATTAACTGCGCGTTTTATGCGTTTTAACATTGAATTTCTATAAATGTAAAACAAATGATAAAATTTTTTGTATACTTGCACAATTTTTTTGTTAATTTTTCTACAAAGTTTTTTGTCTTCATTTAAACTTTATTATCGAAAAATTAACAAATATCTGTTATAATATAAACCAGTGCCGATGTTATTTGTTTAACGAACATTGAAATCGCCACTAAAGTACCTTGTATTATTTAAAAGTTTACAGTAGATGTTGAGCTGTTTTTGTTCAAAACAAGGCGGAGGATTGAGGAATACTGTGTGTATTCCGCTTGACGATAACACGGTTTTGGGCGAAAACGGCCGACAGATATGTAAAGTTTTAAGTAATACGAGGTACATATATAAAACAGGAGGCATAAAAGTATGAGGCGTTTTTCCACTGTGCCGTTTGCCGGCACAAAAGAGCAAGAGGCACAACTAATTAGCTGGCTTAAAGAAAACAAAGATATGCCGGGCGTAGCAATGTCCGCACTGCAAAAAGCACAAGATATTTACGGATATTTGCCAATAGAAGTGCAACGCATGATTGCGGATAACATTGACAAACCGCTTGCTGAAATTTACGGCATAGCAACATTTTATTCACAATTTAGCTTAACACCAAAGGGCAAGTACAAAATTAACGTATGTCTTGGTACAGCATGTTACGTTAAAGGTAGCGGCAAAATTTTTGAGAGGCTTGAAACAAAGCTTAAAATCAAAGGCGGCGAATGTACAAACGACGGCAAGTTCAGCCTTGACGCATGTCGTTGTATAGGTGCGTGTGGTCTTGCACCGGTTCTAACAATTAACGAGGACGTTTACGGCAGACTTACAGGCGATGAACTTGATGATATGCTTGCAAAATACTAAGTGTTAAAAGCTTTATGGCATAATACACTTTAAAAACCGCTTAGGAGTTTTAAGTATGCAGGAATTATCCATGAATGTGCTTGACATAGCCGAAAATTCGGTATCGGCAGGGGCATCTTTGGTGCAGATATCGCTTTGCTTTAACACAAAAACAAGCACGCTTTTGCTAACTATTGAAGATAACGGCAAGGGCATACCCGAGGAGATGTTAAAGAATATTACAGACCCTTTTGTCACCTCAAGAACAACAAGAAAAGTTGGGCTTGGCTTGCCATTTTTGAAAATGGCGGCGGAGATGACGGGTGGCAATATGGACATACAAAGCGAAGTGGGCAAAGGCACAATTGTAAAAGCGCAGTTTACAACAGGGCATATAGACCTTGCGCCGCTGGGCGACATGGCAGGCACTGTTGCAACGCTAATACAGTGTAACCCCGATATGGACTTTCTTTATACCGTCACATGCGATGATGAGACTTTTTGTGCAGACACCAAAGAAATAAAAGCCGTTTTAGACGGCGTATCCACACAAAGCCCCGAAGTTGCAATATGGATAAAGCAGTTTTTGCAAGAAAACACCGAGCCAATATTAAAAAGGAGTAACGCAATATGAAAAGCTTAGCAGAGCTTGCCGCACTACGCGACAAGATGAAACAAACAGTTAACACTCGTGAAAGCACAGAAGACACAACACGCATTGTTGTGGGCATGGCAACATGTGGCATTGCCGCAGGTGCACGCCCTGTTTTAAACGAGTTTACAGAGCAGGTAGCTAAAGAGGGTTTACCTGTAGTAGTAACACAAACAGGTTGCATTGGCATTTGCCAGTACGAGCCTGTTGTTGAAATTCACGAGACAGGTAAAGAAAAGGTTACATACGTTAAAATGTCAGCTGATAAAGTTGAGCGCATTATAAAAGAGCACTTAAAAAACGGACAGCCCGTTGTTGAATATACAATTGGCGCGTATAAAAATTAAAAGGGAGGATAATGCAAATGTTTAGAAGTCATGTAATGGTTTGCGGCGGCACAGGTTGCTCTTCCTCCGGCAGTGAGAAAATAATTGAAGCTTTTGAGAAAGAAATTAAAGGCTCACACCTAGAGGAAGAAATAAAAGTTGTGCGCACAGGTTGTTTTGGTCTATGTGCACTTGGCCCCATTGTTGTTATTCATCCGGACGGAAGTTTTTACAGCAATGTTGAGGAAAAAGATGTAGGCGAAATTGTTACAGAGCACCTATTAAAAGGACGCCCTGTAAAACGTTTGCTGTACGATGAGACAGTTAACGATGACAATACTTTTAAAAGCCTTGATGATACAGCTTTTTACAAAAAGCAAGTTCGCGTTGCACTTCGCAACTGCGGTATAATTAACCCTGAGAGCATTGATGAGTACATCGGTTTTGACGGTTACCAAGCTCTTGGTAAAGCTTTGACAGAGATGACACCTGAGCAAGTTATTCAAACAATGCTTGATTCAGGGCTACGCGGCAGAGGCGGCGCAGGTTTCCCAACAGGTTTAAAATGGAAATTTGCAGCAGGCAATGCGTCAGACCAAAAATACGTATGTTGTAACGCCGACGAAGGTGACCCAGGCGCATTTATGGACCGCAGCGTTTTAGAGGGTGACCCACACGTGCTAATTGAGGCTATGGCTATTGCGGCTTATGCTATTGGCGCAACAAAAGGTTACGTATACGTTAGGGCTGAATACCCAATTGCTGTTGACAGATTACAAAAAGCTATAATTCAAGCTAGAGAGTACGGCCTACTTGGCGAAGATATCTTCGGCACAGGCTTTAACTTTGACCTTGACATTAAACTTGGCGCAGGCGCATTCGTTTGCGGTGAGGAAACAGCTCTTATGACATCTATCGAGGGCAACAGGGGCGAGCCACGCCCACGCCCACCGTTCCCTGCTGTTAAAGGTTTGTTTGGCAAGCCAACAATTCTTAACAACGTTGAGACATATGCAAACGTACCACGCATTATTTTAAATGGTGCAGAGTGGTTTGCGGCAATGGGCACAGAGAAAAGCAAAGGCACAAAAGTTTTTGCTCTTGGCGGTAAAATCAACAACACAGGCCTTGTTGAAATTCCAATGGGTACAACTCTACGCACAATTGTTGAGGAAATCGGCGGCGGTATCCCCGGTGGCAAAAAATTCAAAGCGGCGCAAACAGGCGGCCCTTCGGGCGGCTGTATCCCTGCATCGCTTATCGACACAGAGATTGACTACGACAACTTGCTTTCTATCGGTAGCATGATGGGCTCGGGCGGCCTTATTGTTATGGACGAAGAGACATGTATGGTTGACATTGCTAAGTTCTTCCTTGACTTTACAGTTGAAGAGAGCTGTGGTAAATGTACACCTTGCCGTGTTGGTACAAAACGTCTTTTAGAGCTACTTGACAAAATTACAAGCGGTAAAGGCACAATGGAAGACCTTGACAAAATTGAGACTCTTTCACAGTTTATTAAATCAAACAGCCTTTGCGGTCTTGGTCAAACAGCGCCAAACCCTGTACTTTCAACAATGCACTACTTCCGCGATGAGTATGAGGCACATATTAAAGAAAAACGTTGCCCTGCCGGTGTATGTAAAGCGCTACTTAACTACGTTATCGACGCAGATAAATGTAAGGGCTGTACACTTTGCGCAAGAGTTTGTCCTGTTGGTGCTATTTCGGGCGAGGTTAGAGCTCCGCACGTTATCGACACAGAAAAATGTATAAAATGCGGTGCATGTATTGAAAAATGCAAGTTCGACGCAATAAGCAAGGTTTAAGGAGGATAGCCACACAATGGATACAGTAAACATTAAAATAAACGGCGTGGCATACGATGTTGCCGCCGGCAGTACTATTTTAGAGGCTGCACGTAGCGTGGGCATCGATATCCCCACACTATGTTACCTAAAAGAAATTAACGAAATTGGCGCTTGCAGAATGTGCGTAGTTGAAGTTAAAGGTGCACGTAGCCTTGTAACAGCTTGTGTACACCCTGTAAACGCAGGTATGGAAATAAACACAAACACTGCAAAAATTCAAGAGAGCAGAAAAACAAACCTAGAGCTTGTTTTATCTACTCACAACCAAAACTGTCTATCATGTATTCGCAGCACAGATTGTGAATTACAAAAGCTTTGCCGTGATTACGGCGTAAGCAGCAGCAGATTTACAGGCGCTGTTGAAACATACAAAATTGACGATAGCGCACCTCACATGGTACGCGATAACTCAAAATGTATTCTTTGCCGCCGCTGTGTAGCAGCATGTAGCGCAAACCAAGCAGTTGGCGTTATTGATGCACAAGAGAGGGGCTTCCACACACATATCGGCTGTGCTTTTGAGGCTGACCTTGCAGAATCTCCATGTATTTCATGTGGTCAATGTATAGTTGTTTGCCCAACAGGCGCACTAAGCGAAAAAGACGACACAGGAAAAGTTTGGGATGTGCTTAACGACGAGACAAAACACGTTGTTGTTCACACAGCACCAAGCGTGCGTGCAACACTTGGCGAGTCTTTTGGTATGCCAATTGGCACAAACGTAGAGGGCAAAATGGCTGCGGCTTTGCGCCGTCTTGGCTTTGACTGCGTAGCAGACACAGACTTTGCCGCTGACTTTACAATTATGGAAGAGGCAACAGAGTTTGTACACCGCGTATCAAACGGCGGTGTAATGCCTATGATTACAAGCTGTAGCCCGGGCTGGATTAAATTCTGTGAGACATATTATCCTGAGTTTATTCCTAACCTATCTAGCTGTAAATCTCCACAAGGTATGTTTGGCGCACTAACAAAAACATACTACGCTGAAAAAATGGGCATTGACCCTAAAGACATAGTGGTTGTATCTGTTATGCCTTGTACTGCTAAGAAATTTGAGATTGGCAGAGACGACATGAGTGCAGCAGGCGATAATATCCCCGATAATGATATCTCAATTACAACACGTGAGCTAAGCCGCATGATAATGAAAGCCGGCATTAACTTTGTAAATCTTCCTGATGAAGATTTCGACCCTGCAATGGGCGAGAGCACAGGTGCTTCTACTATC
Source organism: uncultured Bacteroides sp. (assembly GCA_964371675.1). Classification (GTDB taxonomy): domain Bacteria; phylum Bacillota; class Clostridia; order Oscillospirales; family Ruminococcaceae; genus Ruthenibacterium. The sequence goes on from CAYJNL010000026.1 coordinate 17,975, forward strand.
TTCGGCGCAACAGGCGGCGTTATGGAGGCTGCACTTCGCACAGCGGCAGAAGTTGTTACAGGCAAACCGCTTGAGAAAGTGGAGTTCCCTGAAGTTCGCGGTATTGACGGCATTAAAGAGGCAACATACAAACTTGGCGATTTAACATTGCGTGTTTGCGTTGCAAGCGGCCTTTCAAACTGCGCAACAGTTCTTGACGGCGTTAAGAGCGGCGAGAGAAGCTACGACTTTATTGAGTTTATGGCATGCCCCGGTGGCTGTGTAAACGGCGGCGGACAGCCAACACAAACAGCAGACGTGCTAAACTTTACTGACCTTAAAACACTTAGAGCAAGTGCGCTTTACAGTGAAGACGAGGGCAAAGTATTGCGTAAGAGCCACGAAAACCCACTTGTAATGAAAATTTACGAAGAGTACCTAGAGGGCAAACCGGGCTCACACAAAGCACACCACATTTTACATACATCATATGTAAAACGTGAGAAAAAATATTAATTTTAACTTTAAAGCTTAAACTTAATAAAATGTAAAGCACGTTATAGTGCAAAAATAGTAGTGGTAGCCATGTGGTTGCCACTACTATTAGCATTTATAAAAGCCTTGTATATGTTAAATTATGGCTGTGGGTTGCAATTAATTTTACTTAAATTTGCTATTGATTTAAGCTTTAAGACAAGAAATATTACATTGGGTTACAACAAAACAAAAAATAATTTTTTGGTGTAACCCAAATGTAATACCAATGCTATATAATAGTAACATCGTTTGACTAATCAATTAAATTTGATTAAATTGTTAGAATTTGGAGAATTATTTTATTTATGAATGCAAAAAACACTTTTAAACGCTTTTTAAGCATATTTTTAGCAGTAGTGCTAATGGCAAGTGTAGTAAACGTTACTGCCCTTGCAGCATCAACAGATACATACGTGGTGAATTTTTATTCGCTAAATGCTGATGCCACTGCATATGTGCAGGCAAATACCACAGAGGTAAATGCAAAATTTACAAGCTCGGGTTACTGCACAGTGCCGCTTGCAACTGCTGACGCCTTTAACACAAGGCCTACAACTATGACGGAGGACGCTTACCGCTATTATGGTTGGAGCCCAAATTCTGACGTTGCTCAAGTGCAAACAAGTGATGAAATTATGCACATGAGTGCAACAGGCACTGTTGAGAGGTTGCAATCTTCTTACTCAAGTGAGTATCGCATACCTGAGGCTATGTTTACAGAAACAGGCACAAATGCGGCAGGTGGCAAAATTTATACAGTTGATTTGTATGCAAAATATCAAGCTATAGCGTATAAACCTATCTCAGCAAGAGAAGAGATGAGCACACGTGGTGGCTGGTATGCAGGTTTTTCATATTCAACAGCACCACACGCAATAAAACTTGGCGACACTCGCCTAGAGCCTTTGCAAGTTGTAAACGGCGACGCTTTTTACATGGAAGAGGCAGGTGCACCTGCTGCACTGGCAAACCAAACTGGTATTACAGTTAACGGACAAGCTGTTAACCCCGGCGAAGTTTACGGTGACAAAACAGCACAGTGGGAAGATTACGACAACCGCATAGGTAGCATTGAGTTTGACTTTGCAATGGCACCGTCAACGCAAGATACAGACGTTATTATTGTTCTTGACAAATCCACGAGTATGAACAGCCAAAATGCGACAGGCAGTAAAGACCGCTGGTCAGATGCCGTATCAGCTGTTGATGATTTGACATCAATATTACTTGGCAATGAGAATTTACAAAACAACCGCGTTGCACTTGTTCAATTTTCGGGCAACACTTTAAACAGCTTTAATTTCCAAAGCGACTTAACAGCTTTTAACAGCAATTTTGTTAAAGATGCACCTGCAACACCATCATTTTACAGAAACGCACAAGGTGAAGTAATCCATGAATACGCTGCAGGTACACAAAACCCCTCGGGCGACGGCACAAACTTTACAATAGCATTTGAGCAAGCTGAACTTTTCGCAAACTCAAGAAGTGCTGACGAGAGTGCACGTGACTTAGTTGTTTTATTTGTTTCAGATGGCGAGCCCGAGCCACTTATCGGTTACCGCGATTTGTATTTCTTCAACAATTTTTACCCAACTAATGTAAAAGAGTATGATGACGGCTATAACGCACCTGTTTACAACAAAATGATGACTTTTGATATGAACGCAGACGGCGTTGCAGAGACTGATTTTTACCACGAAGTTAGATTTGGTTCAATAGCAAATTATATTGTTGAAAACCAATGGTATCAAGCAGATATACCTGCAAACCAAGCTATTCACCTTGCAAGAATTGACACACACAATGGTCAAACTTCTGCGCAGGACTTGAAAAACGCAGGCGCAACAATCCACGCAATTTCAGTTGATAGATATACATACACAGGCGAAATTGATTACATGACACCGCTTTCATCAACAGGCGCAAAAGTTGTCGACACAAATTCTACTAATTTGACAACAGAATTTAGCAACATTTTAGCAAGCAACGCAACAAGCAAAGTTACTGATGCCGTTATTTCTGACATTATAACAGAAGATTTTGCACTGCTTGTAGATGCAGGTTACCCTGTTACACTAACACGTGGCACAACTGTAACAACATTAACACAAGTACCTGCAGGTTCTACACCTGCTTTGAATGAGTTTGTTATTGATACAGTTCAATACAACGGCGAGCCTCGCCAGCAAATAACTGTAAACATGGGTGATATTACAGATACGGTTATGACCTTGAAGTTCTACATTGAGGCAACAGACAAAAACATGCCGACAGCTAGCTACCCAACAAACGAAGAGCACGAGCTTACATATGACGATAACGGAACAGATAAGAGCAGAAACGATTTGGGAGACCCGGAACTTGATGTTCAAATAACAACACCTGAGCCAACACCGACACCAACTCCTGACCCTACACCTGAACCGGAGCCAACTCCTGAACCCGAACCTACACCCGAACCGGAGCCAACTCCTGAACCCGAACCTACACCTGAACCTACTCCGTTACCAACACCTGTACCGGTAGCGCCAACCCCACCTGTACCAACACCTGTAGTTATAGCACCGGCACCTGTTGCAACACCAACACCGGAACCTGTTGTTACAGAGCCTGACCCCGAACCAACAATAGACATACCTCCAACAGAAACACCACAAGCTGTTTCTACAATTGATGATGGAGAATTACCGCTTGCATCGGGCGGTGCTGCATGGGCGTTGCTCAATTTGATTTTGACAATTACAACTGCATTTATGTCAATTGTAATGCTAATAAACTATTTTGGTAAAAAGAAAGACGAAGACGAACACGCTGAAAACAACATTGAAGACAGCGAAAAAGAAGAGCTAAAACGCAACGGCGTTTTGAGAATAATGAGCATTATACCTGCTGTTGTAGCAGTTGTAGTATTTATTTTAACCGAAGACATGACACTGCCAATGACTATTGTTGACGAGTGGACATGGCTAATGGCCGCAATTGCATTTGCTCAAGTATTGGTTGCAGTGCTTGCTAAAAAGCGTATGCAAGAACAAAACGAAGATACAAATACAGCTGCATAATTTTCAGAAATAAGTTTTTATCTATATATCGCAATGGCTTTGATATGGAAAATACCTACATAAAGACTTTGCAAAAATCGGAGCAAAATTTTTGCCCAATTATAAAAAAAAAAGCGCAAACAATACATACTGTATTGCTTGCGCTTTTTTTGTAAAACAGATGAAACCTTTACCATTTTACAAATTAAATGTTGTGATAAACATATGTTAAACAAAAATATGTAGGGTCACGGCTTGGCTAAACCGGCAACACAAATAAAAAAGCAAAAAACTAAGGCGAGCATAAAGCTCGCCTTTTGTTTTGGCCTTATTAAATTGTACTTCAATATTAGAATAATAAAAATTATTGTAGTAGTTGTAGTACGCCTTGTGGCATTGTGTTTGCTTGAGCAAGCATAGCTTGAGCAGACTGAATCAAGATGTTGTTCTTGGTGTAGTCCATCATCTCTTCTGCAACGTCTGTATCGCGGATTGTGCTCTCTGCGTCTTGGATGTTCTCTTCCATTACGCCCAAGTTGTTGATTGTGTGCTCTAGACGGTTTTGGATAGCACCAAGCTCTGCACGAACTGAAGATACAAAGTTGATAGCATCTTTGATTGTAGAGATAGCTGATTGAGCAGTTTTTAGGCTAGAAATAGACATAGTGCTTAGTTTTTTCATTGTTGCGCCTGCTTGTGCACCTGTAACAGCCATGCTTGTTAGCGTTACTGTCAATTGGTTGAAGCTAACTGAAGACTCACCGATTTGTAGTGTCAATGTAGTGTCAGAGCTGAACAATGTTGTACCATTGAAGTTAGCTGTGTTAGCAATTCTGTCGATCTCTTCAACAAGTTGGTCTACTTCTTCTTGTAGTGCTGCACGGTCGATATCATCATCATATGTACCGTTAGCAGATTGTGTTGCAAGGTAAACCATACGGTTTAGCATATCGTGTACTTCTGTTAGAGCACCCTCAGCTGTTTGAACAAGGCTAACACCGTCTTTAGCATTTTTTTGAGCTGCGTCTAAGCTTGTGATTTGTGCGCGCATTTTCTCAGAAATTGCAAGACCTGCAGCATCGTCGCCTGCACGGTTAACTTTGTAACCTGAAGATAGTTTCTCAAGGTTAGCACTCAAAGCATTTGTATTGTTTGTGTAGTTGCGATATGAGTTCATCGCAGGAATATTATGTTGTATACGCATATTATTAGTTCCTCCAAAATTTTATTAGGTAAGTTCCATCTTACCCTTATTATTTTTCGCACCCACATATAATTGTGAAGGCCTTACGCAATGTATAGCGGTGTGCTTACTTTGCATGAAGATTAATTATCTTTCATGCCGTACAATATATATATCGGTTAGTAATTTAGAAAAGTTAATAGCAAAAATATATTTTTTTTAAAATTATTTTTATAATTGCTGTATTAGCACCTAAATTGTAATTGTTGCACATATATAATGCACTAATATTGTTGGAAAATTGCCATATTATCGTTAATTTTGTATTTGCAATTAAATAAAAGTATGCTATAATTTTTATAATATTGTATTAATTTATGTTACCGACAAGATTCCGCCAACAACAAAATGTGGCTTAATTTATTAACCACACAAACGCGAATAGGGTGATGTTCATGAGTTTAAAAGGCAGTTTATCTACAATAGTAGCAGATAATCTTGATGCACTTTGTTACATGTGCGATATAGAAACGTACGACCTTTTGTACCTAAATAAATTGTGCAGAGACGTATTTGGTTTGCCAAATGAAAGCGATTATTTGGGGAAAAAGTGCTATAAACTGCTACAAGGCAAAGATTCCCCGTGTGAATTTTGCACAAACCACTTGTTAACTCATGAAAAACCGTATACGTGGGAGCATCATAACAAGGCGATAAACCGCGTTTATTCTCTTGTAGATTGTCTTGTAGATGTTGCCGGTAGAAAAACGCGTCTTGAGTTTGCCATGGACATAACAAGCCACCACAACACCGTAAACAATCTGGAAACAAACCTTGAGACAGAAAAGGCAATAAACAACTGTGTTCAAACACTTTCTGAAAATATTAATATTGACGAAGCTATAAAAAGTTTACTTGCAAACGTGGGTAATTATTATTCGGCAGAGCGTGCATATATTTTTGAATTTGATTACAAAAACAATTTAACACACAATACTTATGAATGGTGCAAAAACCCCGAAAATGGCGAAATTGACAATTTACAAGATGTTCCGCTTGAGCATTTATCGCGCTGGATAGACATTTTTAATAATTCGGGAGATTTTTATATATCAAAATTGGGCGAAGAGGTGGACAAGGACTCTTACGAGTACAAGGCACTGGAGGCACAGAGCATAAACTCGCTTATGGCGGCGCCGTTTAAACGCAAAGACGGCAAAGTTATAGGCTTTATAGGTGTAGATAACCCTGAAAATAATTTAAACAATATAACGTTGCTCCACTCTGTGTCGCTTATAGTGTACAACGATTTAACAAAGCGCAGATTGCACGAGCGCCTTGAGCAAATGAATTTTACAGACACACTTACAGGCTGCTATAATAGGGCAAAATACATGCAACAAGTGCGCGATTATGAGCAAAACCCACCAAAGCGCCTTGGCATAATTTTTGCCGATATAAATGGGTTGCGCCCTGTCAACGACATGTACGGCCAACTTCAAGGTGACCATTTTATACTGAAAAACGCAATGATTTTAACTGAAATATTCGGCAAAAACGTTTACAGGCTTGGTGGAGATGAGTTTGTTGCGTTTTGTGAGGGGATTTCTGAATTTCGTTTCAGTAAGATGGTGCAAAAGCTGGAGCTTAGCATGACAGGAGAAAACAGTGATTACAACATGTCGTTTGGCAGCGTGTACAAAAATGGGCAAATGGACATAAGCCGTGAGATAGCGTATGCCGATGAATTGATGGCTGTTGAAAAGCAGCGCTATTACAAAGCAAAATTTGACGACGGAGTAATATACAAAGTTGGTGTTGTTGAAACACTGTTAAATGAGCTGAAAAACGGTATGTTTATGGTGTATTATCAGCCTAAAGTAGAACTGAAAACCGGCAAAATTTCGGGTGCGGAGGCATTGATAAGAAAAAGAGACAACGATGGCAATGTTGTGCCACCAAATATGTTTGTGCCAATTTACGAGAGTGAAAAAATAGTGAGGCACATAGACTTTTTTGTTCTTGAAACAGTTTGCCAAATACTGCGCAAATGGATGGACGAAGGCATTGAGACATTAATTTCAGTTAATTTATCGCGCATTACATTTATGGAGAAAAACCTTGTTGCAGATGTTATACAAGTTTGCGAAAAATACAATGTACCCATGAATCTAATTGATTTAGAGATAACCGAGACGAGCGATAAAATAGATAACAATAACCTTACAAACAAGATAATTGAGGCAAAAAATGCAGGGCTAAGCGTGTCTCTTGATGATTTTGGCGCGGATTACTCTAACCTTAAAATGCTAACCTCTGTTGAGTTTTCACAAGTTAAACTTGATAAGAGTCTTGTGGACGACATTTGTTTTGACAAAAAGACAAAAACCGTTGTGGAATATGCAATTAAGATGTGTGAAAATTTAAACATGGCGAACACGCTTGCCGAGGGCGTTGAGACAAAAGAGCAACAAGATGCACTGGCTGAAATGAATTGCAAATACGGGCAGGGGTATTTATTCTCGCGCCCTGTTCCTGTTGATGAATTTTACAAAATGTTGAAAATTGGTGAATTATAACTTATTGTAATGTAAATTAAATATAGGGTCACGGCTTGCCGTGACCCTATATTTTGTATTTGCTTTAATATTTTTTACAAAACTAATTGTGGTGTACAAATTTGTAGGGCGGATTCCATATCCGCCCACGAGATTTTCTCGTTTCAACCTAATTGGCGCGTATAGTGCGGACGGCCGCAGGTCGTCCGCCGTGGTATGCGCAAAACAAATTCTATGGCACATAAACATAAACTTGTTGTACACCGTTAGCCGCACTTTCTGAGTACGTCTCATAGAACAAGTCCACTTGCATTCTATTTGTGTTTATAAATGCGCCGGTGTCTGTTGCAATTGCCCAGCCGTAAATAAATTTGCCGTTTGTAGATACTATATAAACCTTTGTGCCATATGGTATAAGTGTAGGGTCAACAGCGAAAGTGCCGTAATATAAACCGAGACCACTGGAGCCCTTGCCTGTTGCGGAGTAGTAGCCCGTGGCTTTCATCTCATACACTGTTGAGTAACTGCTTGGTACAAGGTTTTCAACCGTTATTCCATCGGGTGCGGCAAGGTCACTAACAGGCACACCTGCGCCATATGATTTTAAAATCTCAGGTACGGGCTCGGCGTGCTCTTCTACGCTTATTTGCGTTGTTTCAACTACTTCGCCGTTTACAATCTTGTCCTCCATAATACCTTTGAAGTAGCCGTCTTGCCCCTCTTGTATAACTTTTACATAGTCTTGAAATTGATAAAAAAGGCTTGTATACTGGTCTATTGTATCGTAAGGGATAACCTCGTCAACCTCATATTGCACATAGTCTACGCGGTGAAGTTCTATGTGCACTGTGTCCTCTTTTATTGTATGGTGGTCGGCAGGGTAGGTGTAGTCGTGCTCAGACATATCAAAGCCGTTGTTAGCTAAAAATTCACCTATATTTTCCTCAACAGTTAAAAATTCGTGTGTCTGTCCATCTGCCTTTATTGTTACTTCAAAGGCACGTTCTATGTCAATTGTGGCAAAACCGTTTTCGTTTTGTGTTAACTCTACTTTGTCTTGAGGTATAATTGTTACATCTGCCATGTCAAGCGTGTAGCTTTGTGCGTTAATGGGCGCGTAAACGTGTGCGGTTTCTGTGCCGTCTATTATAATGGTTGTAAAGCGCATGGTGCTGTTTATGATATAAAATGCAAATAACATTATTAATGTACAACACAAAAGCACCACTGCTTTTATGGCGGTATTTGTGAATTTTCGCCTAAATATTTCTAAGTAACGTTCCATAAGTTTTCCTTTAATTTAGTTTGCTGCTGTAATGCTAGCAGTTTTTAAATAATATAATTTATTCTATGGCGGTGCTACGCACATGCCTAATTTTAGTATGCTTAAATCTTACATGCCAATTTGTATTATAACATTTTTGAAAAATTATGGCAATATTGTATTTATACTCATAAAGTATCATCAGTTAGCTATATTAGCTATAAAAATGCGGTTTTTGCCTTTAAATTTCTTGTTTTGTACACTTGCTTTTATTATTTTTATATGTTATAATTGTCTAACCGCACGGTCTGGGCTCTCTAAATGCCGTTTTGCTTTTTGTAAAAGGCTGCCCTACATTCGGCGAGACTTAAAAAAAGAGGTAATGACAATGTACGCAGTAATCAAAACAGGCGGAAAACAATATCGTGTGCAAAAAGGCGATACGATTTTTGTTGAAAAGCTAGATGTACAAGCTGATAGCGAGTACACATTTGACACAGTTTTGGCAGTAGGCGAAGACGGCAGTGTTAAAACAGGAACACCAACAGTAAGCGGCGCGACGGTAAAAGGTAAAGTTGTTAAAAACGGCAAAGGCAAAAAACTTAACATCTTAAGATACCGCCCTAAAAAAGGCAGTATGCGCAAAATGGGTCACCGTCAACCATACACTAAAATAGAAATTACCGAAATTATCGGTTAATACAAAGGAGGTTATTTATATGGCACATAAGAAAGGTGTAGGCTCTACTAAAAACGGAAGGGACTCCGAATCAAAACGTCTTGGCGTTAAACGTGCCGACGGCCAATTTGTACTAGCCGGCAACATACTTGTACGTCAACGCGGCACACATATACACGCAGGGGAAAATGTTGGGCGCGGTAGCGACGATACTTTGTTTGCACTTGCAGACGGCAAAGTAAAATTTGAGCGAATGGGTCGCGACAGGAAAAAAGTTAGCATCGTGCAATAATTACTTTTACAACCCCTCTATTTTGAGGGGTTGTTTTTTTAAGAATTAAAAACAAGCAGCCGCAAAGACGGCAGAACGGAGCATTTATATGTTCATAGATACAGCTAAAATAAGCATAAGGGCAGGCAACGGCGGTAATGGCGCAGTGTCTTTTCACAGGGAAAAATACGTGGCGGCAGGTGGCCCCGACGGCGGCGACGGCGGCAAGGGTGCCGACGTGGTTTTTATTGCAGACACAAACCTCTCAACCCTTATGGACTTTAGATATAAGCGCAAATACACAGCAAAAAACGGCGAGGACGGCGGTGCATGTAAATGTAGCGGCAGAAAAGCCGAGGATTTAATTATAAAAGTGCCACAGGGCACACTCATAAAAGACGCACAGACAAACCTTATTATTGCGGATGTTTCGGGCAAAGAACCTGTTGTAATAGCAAAAGGTGGCAGAGGCGGCTGGGGTAACTCTCACTTTGCAACGCCCACGCGCCAAATACCCAAATTTGCAAAACCCGGGCAAAGGGGAGAGCATATGGATATTTTGCTGGAGCTAAAACTAATAGCAGATGTAGGGCTTATAGGCTTCCCAAATGTGGGGAAAAGCACGATAATAAGTACAATTAGTGCGGCTAAGCCGAAAATTGCAAACTACCATTTTACAACACTTTCGCCTGTTTTGGGCGTTGTCAGTGTTGCGGAGGGCGCAAGCTTTGTGGCGGCGGATATCCCCGGGCTTATTGAGGGTGCCTCAGAGGGCATTGGGCTCGGGCACGCGTTTTTGCGCCATGTTGACAGGTGCAGGCTACTGCTACACGTTGTGGACGTGAGCGGCTGTGAGGGCAGAGACCCAAAAGAGGATTTTGAGAAAATTAACGAGGAGCTCATGAAGTTTTCAGAGCAGTTATCGTCTCGCCCACAGATAGTGCTTGCAAATAAAAGCGATATAGCAACGAAAGAGCAAATTGCAGAGTTTAAAAAGTACATTGAAGACAAGGGCTACATGTTTTTTGAGATATCGGCGGCAACGCGCAAAGGGCTTGATGTTGTGCCGGGCATTGTTTACAATGAATTGCAAAAACTACCCGATGTCAAAATTTATGAGCCTGAGTTCATCAAACCGCAAGGAGACGACAGTGACAAGCGCACATTTACAATTGAGCGCGAGTCTGAGCACGTGTTTGTTGTTGACGCGCCGTTTTTGGTGCGCATTTTGGAGGGCTCAGATGTGGACGACTACGAGAGCTTGCAATATTTTCAGCGCGCACTTGCAGATAGCGGTGTAATTGAAAAACTTACGGAAATGGGCGTTCAAGAGGACGACACAATTAAAATTGATGACTTTGAGTTCGATTTTGTATTCTAAAATTATCAATTAAAGGGGCGCACAATGATATTTGATGTTGAAAACGAGATTGACATACACGAACATTCCGCGGTGACACTTGCTTTTCTGGGTGATGCTGTGTTTGAAGTGCTTGTGCGCACACGCCTTGTAACAAAAACACGCTACACACCCAGTAAACTACATGCGCAGGCTGTCAAAGTAGTGTCGGCAACAGCGCAGTTTAACGCGTTAAAGGTAATTGAACCAATGCTCACAGATGCCGAGAGCGCCGTTATGCGCCGAGGTAAAAACACAGCAAAAACCACAATGGCAAAAAATGCCTCTCCTGCACATTACAGCGCTGCAACAGGGCTTGAGGCTGTGTTTGGTTATTTATATCTTAAAAATGAAAAGCAGAGAATTGAAATGCTTTTTGATGTTATTTGGGAAAATGCGCAAATTTAAAAATTACAAAAAAACAACGGGTGGCAATTTTGTCTGCTTAAAACACTAAGTGTATTATGGTTTTAAGCAGGTAACTTTACGCCCGTTGTTTTTTATTAAGTGAATTATAAATGTGCTATTTATTTGCAATTTTTGCTGCTTGTGCTCTTGCTGTTAGTGCTGTTTGTGCTCTTCTCGTTTGTGCTTTGTGAAGATTTATTAGTTGTGCTTGTGTTTTTTGCGTTAGTTGAATTTTTACTTTGTTTGTTATCCATGCTGTTTCACCTCCTTGTTGACTATATTATGTGCAATAATAATTGAAATAATACATAATATGTGATATAATATTTAAGTTATAAATATATTTGGAGGTCAAACCATGTCCGGACACAGTAAATGGAGTACCATAAAAAGGAAAAAAGAAAAAACAGATGGCCAACGCGCGAAAATTTTTACCAAAATAGGGCGAGAAATTAGCGTTTGCGTGCGAATTGGCGGGCCGGACCCGGCAAATAACTCAAAGCTAAAAGACCTTATCTCCAAGGCAAAGAGCCTTAATGTGCCTAATGAGAATATTCAACGCGTTATAAAAAAAGCCGAGGGTGGGCAAAAAGACGATTATGAGAGCATAACATATGAGGGCTACGGACCTTGTGGCATTGCTATGATTGTTGAAACCTTGACAGATAACAGAAACAGAACAGCAGCTAATTTAAGGCATTATTTTGATAAATACGGTGGAAATTTAGGCAATGTAGGCTGTGTTTCTTACCTTTTTACACGCTATGGCGTTATTTTAATTGAAACAGACGGCAAGAGCGAAGAGCAAATAATGGAAGATGTTTTTGAGTGTGGCGCTGATGATTACGAGACAAGCGATGACATCACTCGCATTTTAACCTCGCCCGAGAGTTTTGGCGCAGTGCGCGATGCACTTGAGCAAAAAGGCTATGTTTTTGTAAGCGCCGATATTGAGATGTTACCCTCAACAATGACAGCACTTTCCGAAGAGGGCGACATGAAAAACATGACAATCCTTTTAAACATGTTAGAGGACGATGACGATGTGCAAAACATTTGGCATAACCTTGAAAATGAGCAAGATTTAGATAGATAATTTCATAGAAATTATTTTTCAGCATATAATAAAATTATACACCACACATCACAAATTTTAACTCCTAAGAGAGGGGCAGGGATTGATTTTTGCAATATAATCAAACAATATGTCACGGTTGTCTTTCGCACATAGACAAAAATTTAAGGCAGTGCCCTTATTGCGGCCGTAAGTTTGAAAACACAAACCCGTCGGGCACGTTGCCTGCTAGAACAGTTATTGCAGGCAGATATTTGCTTGACAAATGCGTGGCACTTGACGGAGAGGGTGTAACTTACACAGCAGTAGATGCACAGCTTTCACGCCGTGTGCTTGTAAAAGAGTATGTGCCCGTAACAATTTGTGCGGCGCGCACACAGCTTGGTCAAGTTGTGCCACGCCCCGAGCGCGAGGTGCTTTTTAAGACAACGCGCATGGATTTTGTAGATTTATACAGCGCTTTAATGGGTGTGGAACATGCTGTGGGGCTTTGCAGGGTTTACGACCTTGTTGAGGCTAACAACACAGCGTATGCAATTCAAGAACCACCCACGGGCACAACGCTTTCGCTTTACTTGCGCACACGTAAAAATGCACTTACATATGTGCAGGCAATTGCGCTGCTGCGCCCAATTTTTAATGCGGTTGAGGCAATGCACAAAAAAGGGCTTTTGCACAGAGGCATAAGCCCTGATACAATTTTTATAAGCTCCGACGGGCGCGCTAAACTCTCGGGTTTTGCAACGCTTGGGCTTCGCACAGCAGATAGCGAACTGCGCAGCCAAATGTTTGACGGATATTCAGCACCTGAGCAGTACTCTGTGGCTGAATTTGACGGCAAGTACACAGATGTGTACGGGCTTGCTGCGGTTTTTTACAAGACAATTACGGGCGTAACACCGCCGGCGGCAAGCAGGCGCCGCATGAGCGATACGCTTGTGTCGCCCAAAAATATTTCGGGCGAAATACCGCCGTTTGTCTCTGCAGCACTTATGCGTGCAATGCGCCTTACAGGCATAGAGCGCATGGAAAATGTTTCGGACTTATTGCACAACTTAACAGAGCCTACAAAATCACAAGTTAAAAAGAAAAATACCTCAATTGATTATAAAATGCTGCCTATAATTGCCTCGCTTTTGGCTGTGGTGGTTATAATGGTAGCGCTTGTTGTGGTTTTCATTTCAAGCCAAAACGAAGAGGCTCCAAGCTCTGAAACCTCAAGTTCTCAATCTATATCACAAGAGGCAGAGCCTGAGCTTATAACAGTGCCAAACTTTGTAAACCAGGAGTATGCGCAGACACAGCAAGAGGAATTTAATATACAAAACTTTTTGTTTTCTGTCAGTGAGGAGTATAACTCTGTATTTGAAGTTGGCAGAATTATTGAGCAAACACCAAGGGCCGGAGAAAAAGTTTTGCCGGGCACAACTATTTTAATAAAAGTAAGCCTTGGCCCGCAGACAGTTGTTATGCCGCAAGTTATTGGCAGACCACGCGTGGACGTTAAGGCAGACCTTGATGCACTTGGCATAACGTACAGCATTTTTGAGCGCGCAAACGACGGTACACATGAGAAAGATACAGTAGTTGACTGCGACGTTGTGGCAGGTACGTCTATTGACCCAACAAAGGTAAAAGTAACGCTTTATGTTGCGCAAGAGCCTGTGGCAAGCTCGTCTTCGAGCAGCTCAAGCTCAGAGTCCGGCGCGTCGTCCTCCTCAACACCTACAGCATAGTTTAAATTAGTGCACAGAAAAAGGAAATTTGTACAAATATTTATGTTGTAAACTTTACTATTTGTGCAAATTATAGTATAATATTCTAGTAAAGCGTGAACGGAGTGGACGGTTTTTGGCTGTTTATAAGACGAAAAGCGCACAGGAAACTGTTGCACTTGGGCAAAAACTTGGCGAAAGCCTAAATAAAGGTGCACTAATACTTTTTACAGGAGACCTTGGCAGTGGCAAAACAGCTTTTTGCACAGGGCTTGCGAAAGGGCTTTGTTGCACAGATATAATAAGTAGCCCCACCTTTAGCATTGTTAATGTATACAGCACAGGCAAACTAAAGTTTGCACACTTTGATTTATACAGAGTTTTCACACAAGAAGATCTTGAAACTTGTGGTTTTTATGACTATTTAGACGAGGGCGCTGTTGTGGCGGCAGAGTGGAGCGAAAACATAGCGCACATAGTAAAAAACGAAGATGCAGTGCGTGTTGATTTTAAAATAACAGGCGAGCAAGAGCGCGAGATAACAATTGAAAACGGAGGCACACTTTGAAAATATTTGCACTCGATTGCGCAAAAAAAACGGGTGGGGTTGCGATATCCGTAGATGGTAAACTTATATATGAAAGCTATGTAAATGCGAGCACAACACATAGCGAGACATTGCTTGCAATGTGCGATGCGGCGTTTAGTGCTGTAAAGCTTGCCCCGTGTGATATAGACTTGTTTGCCGTAACGGCAGGCCCCGGCAGTTTTACGGGTTTGCGCATAGGTATTGCACTTATTAAGGGCTTTGCGTTTGCGAATAATATACCTTGCGCACCTGTGTCGTCCCTTGAGGCACTTGCGCAAAGTGTGCAGGTAGAGAGCGGTGTAATTGCAACTGCACTTGATGCAAGAAGGCAGCATGTGTACGGTGCAATATTTATAAAAAACGGTGCTGAATTAACGCGCATAACAGAGGACGACATACTGCCGTGTGAAGATTTTGCAAAAAAGGCAAGCGAAGTGCATAAAACGCATAAAATCGGCGTAAAAGTATATTGTATAGGTGACGGTGCACACATGTTAGCGGGCAAGGCAGAAAATATGTGCGTTTGTGATGATTATATAATTAACGGACGTGCATTTGGCATTTGCAAGAGTGCCCAAATTATGCACAGCAAAAATTTATGCGTAACACCGAGTGATTTAACCCCAATATACCTGCGCCCCACCTTGGCAGAGCGCAATTTAAACGGTGAAAATTAAAATTATACCGCATGTTAATAAAAAGCGGTTAATATAAAAATTAAAGCAGTGTAAAATTTACGGCTTAAAAAAATGAATACACAGCATAAAATTATTATTTAATTTTGTGCGGAACGGAGACTGTAATGAGTAAAGAACCTATTATTATGAACCACCCTTTGGTACACCACAAAGTAAGCCTTTTACGCAACAAAAACACAGGAACTAAAGAGTTCAAAGAGCTTGTTAGCGAGATTGCAATGCTACTTTGCTACGAGGCAACACGTGATTTGCCAACAGAAGAAGTAGAGATAACAACGCCAATGGTAGTTGCAAAAACAAAGATGCTTGCAGGGCGCAAACTGGCACTTGTGCCAATTTTACGTGCAGGGCTTGGCATGGTAGATGGTATGCTGGAGTTATTGCCCGCGGCAAAAGTAGGGCACATAGGCATGTACAGAGACGAGAGCACACTGGAGCCTGTTGAATACTACTGCAAATTACCCGAAGACATAGCGGAGCGCGAGGTTTTTGTGCTTGACCCAATGCTTGCAACGGGTGGCAGTGCAGTTGACGCAATAAGCCAAATAAAGGCACGCGGAGCAAAGAGCATACGTTTTATTGCTATAATAGCCGCACCTGAGGGCATTAAAAAACTTACACAAGAACACCCCGATGTTTTAATTTATGCGGCGGCACTTGATGATTGCCTAAACGAAAATGGTTACATAGTGCCGGGTCTCGGCGATGCGGGAGACAGAATTTTTGGCACAAAATAGCCTGTAGTTTATGTTTGCGCAAATTTTAAGCAAACATGGCAAAGCCGTTGCAAACTAAACGTGTGAAAAATTAGTTTGGTTTTGCAAACACCCGCAAAAAATAAACTTTGGAGATGGATAATCAATGGAGAAAAAAGAATTACAGCGTAAAATAATAGGTACGACGGTAGCTGCTGTACTGTTGAGCGTTTTACTTGTAATATCGGTTATATTGCTGGTGATGACAGACGTGTTTTCACTTGAGGTGAAAGTATTAATGCTTGCGTGTTGCCTTGTTTTAGCAATAGCCATAGGTGGATTTGTTTGGAGCAAGATAATTGAGATACGCACATTGCGCCTTGAGATGAACGGCACTAAAAACACACAAAGCCTAAGCAGTGAAGTTGTTGCAAATAACACAGTGGCAGAAACTGCGCAACAGCCCCTTGCAGAAAATAAACAGCAAGCACCCACACAGCAAAGCGGTATACAGGAAATGCCTCAAATTTTAGAAGAAGATTTGTTTTCAGGCGAAAATGCAGCCCAAACAGATACTTATCTTGATGACATAAACAGCACAAATGTGCAACACTCAGTGCCATTGCAAAACGCATTACCGCAAGAAAACACGCAAAACAATGTTATTGAAAGTGCACAAAACAACACAGACAGCATAGCAATGCAAAATGCCGGTGGGCAAATGTTGCAAAGCAATATACAAACACAAGGTGTACAGCAAAACACACAAAACAGTGCTACACAAATTGCTGTAAACACACAAAATGAAGTGCAAGAAAATATAGTAGCAACAAATGACGCAAAAGTGCAGGAAAGTGAAGTGCAAAACACAGCACCACAGAAAAGTGCACCTGCGCCACTTAATTGGGAACGCACAGCGTATAGTGCAAGCAAAAATAAAACACAAGAAAATTTGCCAAACAGTGTGGCAAGTGGCACTGCTGAAAATAATGCAGCGCAAACAGTCAATACACAGCAAGGCAAACAACCACCACGTTACGCAGAGCTGTTTAAAAAGCAAGCAGAGAAGTCAGCGGCAGACCAAGCTGCGCACCGTGCAGCTAATATAGAGTTTTCACGCCGCAGGGCACAAGAGATGAACAAACCCGTTAAAATGCCCATAGCTTCCACACAGGAGCAAACAGCTGAAACAGTACAAGGCAATGTTGAAAACATTAATAATGGTAGCAAACCGCTTTCACCATACTCACAAGCGCGCATGATGTACGAGGAGCAAAATATAGAGGCTCAAACGCAAAAAGAGTATTACGAAAAGTTAAAAAAACAAAATGAGCAAATGCAAAAAAGTAAAGCTAATGCAACTGCGGCAGTTAGTGCTGCAAACGACGCCGCAACACGTGCAAGCGAGGCGGCGGCAAAGGCAGAGGCAAGGCTACTTGCGCTAGCAGGGCTTGCAGATGACGAATCCACAGCACCTACAAATAATTAGGTAGATTTAATAATTTAAAAACATGCAAATATAAATGTGAATTTTACACAATAAACCTTTACAAAACTTGTTAAAAACGTTATAGTATATAGGTGAGAGTTTGATTTTTATATAATGGAATAAAAAGTGAAAAGAGTAAATTTGCGCAAAACAGCGTAATTATACAGTTTAAGGAGAGAGAAAGTTTAAGATGAGAAAGTTTCTTGCATTGATAATTGTAATTATGATGGCAACTGCCTTGCTTGTTGCTTGTGGAGACAGCACTGCAGAGGAGCAGGGTGCACAAAACGGAATAGAGGACAGCGAGGGCACAGCGCCGCCTGTTGAAGAGGCTGTGAGAGAGTATGAGCCAAATGTATTAACAGGTTTAAAAGAAGACGGTGAGTATCCGCAGTCTACACGTTTTGCGGCATACATGGTTAACAATATTTCAAACACAAACGTGCAAAACGCGCGCCCACAGTGGGGCATAGGCAGTGCAGACGTTCTTGTTGAAATACAAGTAGAGGGTGGCATAACACGCTTTATGGCGCTTTTCTCCGATTACACAGAAACACCGCAAATAGGGCCAATCAGGTCAGCAAGGGACCAGTTTTTCCAACTTATTCTACCTTTCCAAGCTTTCTATATTCACGAGGGAGAGTCGGGCGTTCAAGAGCAATTCCGCAAAACATATGAGTATGACGAGCTTGACATTAACCTTGGTAGCTATTACTTGATGAGAGACCAAACACGTGCAAACACAGGTGTTGCAATTGAGCACACAGCGTATACCAACGCAGAGCAAGTGCAAGAGATTATTGACCTTGACTCTCGCAGTACAGAGCGTGTTTACAACAGCACTATTTTTAACTTTGTGCATTACGATGACCCTGCACGTGAGCTAACAGGCGATGCAAACGGCGCAAACAGCGCGGCACATGAGATAGAAATTCACCACTCTCAAACTTACAGAACATACTTTGAGTACGACGAAGCAAGCGGTGAATATTTGATGAGCCAGTACAGCCCAAGGCTTGGCGATATTCACACAACTATTGATGCAAGCACAGAACAGCAGCTTAGCTTTGAAAACGTTCTTGTATTATTTACTGAAATACAAATTGCACCCGGGCACGAAGCAGCGGGCTTGCAACACGTTGACTACTCTTATGGCAGTGTTGGTTACTACTTCTCTAATGGCCAAGCAGAGGAAGTGCGCTGGGGTAAAGGCGGCCCAACAAACGTGCTTGTAATACAGGACAAATTTGGCAACGGCACAGATATACAGCTAAACCCGGGCAAAACGTATTTATCTGTTGTAGACTTTGACTATGCACCTAGTTTTGCATATTTCCCAAGCGGTGCAGACACAGCTGAGGCCGCAGACGCAACAGCAGAGGGCACAGAGGCAACAGAAGAGACACAATCAGCAGAATAATTAAACACATTGCGTACTGCACATGAAAAACGTGTGCAGTACTTTTGCACATAGTTAGGGGATGATTCTTATAAAGAGGCGTTTAGCGTTTTTAACGGCCACTTTAATCATGATATTGAGCTTTGCATCTTGTGCAGAGCAAGCACCGCAAAATAGCGCACCGCAAAGCACTGCACAGGCAGCACCAACTGTAGAGCTGCTTGTTGATGCAACAGAGCTAAACTATAACCCACTCACAGGCGAAGAGCTAGAAGAGGGAGAGGTAGCGGGCACAAGGCCAATAGCCATAATGGTAAACAATGCCGAGGTATCTTTGCCACAAAGAGGGCTTGCAAGTGCCGATGCAATACTTGAGATGGGCACAGAGGGTGGAATTACACGCTTAATGGCGTTTTATTCTGATGTAAACGACGTACCGCAAGTTGGCAGTGTGCGCAGTGCAAGAGACCAGCACCTACAATTTGCAATGCCACTTAATGCAATTGTTGTGCACATTGGCACAAGTGTTTATGCGTCAAATTTATTAAACACATACTCATACAAGACAATTGACGGGCGCTACCAAGGCACAACGTCTTTTTGGTTTGATGAACTTCGCGCAACAACAAGAGCACAAGAGCACTGCTGGTATACAGACTCAGCACTTATACAAGACGGCATAAACCGCCTTGGGCTTGAGACAACCGGCAAGGGGTATTCTATTGTTAATTTTACGCAGGACGGTGGCACATATGAGCCAAAAGATGGCGATGCACTTAATGTAGAGCTAAAATATTCAGATTTCAACACCACTGCGTTTTTGTATAATGAAGAGACAGCGCTTTATGAAAAATCTGCATACGGCGCACCTCACGCAGACGAAGAGGGCGAGCAGTTACAATTTGAAAACGTAATTTTGCTTACAACACACGTTGGGCTTAAAGACGACCAATATTGTAGCGATTATGACTTAATTTCAGGCGGCGGCTACTACATTTACGGCGGTAAATACGAGAAAATAACATGGGAAAAAGGCGCGCCCGACAGCCCGCTTATTATAAGCGATGCAAGCGGTAATAAGCTTGATATTAACACAGGCAAAACTTATATAGGTGTTATAAGCGTAGATTATGAGAGCGCAATTTTAATGAATAAAGATATTGTGCCGGTTGTTTAATATTTAGCTATGGTTAAATAAAATATAGTGTAAAAGACTGTGACAAAAAATAATTCGTCAACTTGACGAATATAAGTAGGGGCAACTCTATGTGACTGCCCGAAAACGCAGAAATTATCTGCAAATTCGGGCAACCACGCAGAGTTGCCTCTATTTTTTGTGCGAAATTATAATTTTTATACTGCCCTGTGCACAAAAAAGTTAAGTAATCATATTATATAACAATAAACTTATAATGAGAGGATGCGATATAATATGAACAAACATAATAATTCAAGTATGATTCACGGTAACTCTATTGACATAGTGCCACAAACTTGTGATTCTGAAATAAAGGCTGATATTGTGGTATCGGAGTTTCATTCAGTGAGGCTTTGGGGGCAAATTGTCAATTGTAACGGCACGTCGGTGGCAAACGCACTTATAAAGCTAGTTAAAATAGTTACAGATTGCAAAGGCAAAACAGTTTACCAAGGTATAGCGCACACAGTGAGCGATAGCGATGGATTTTACCAGTTTGACTTATGTGTTGATACAGCAAACACAAAATACAAAGTGCTTGTAAACAAAGCTGCTACAGGAACTGAAAGAATAATTGATGCAACACCAGAAAAAGGTAGTGCTTGTATGGAAATTACTTACACCCCCTGTGGAGAGTACAAATACAGAATTACACCGCCTGATGATGCAAGCTGCCCAAAAGCTAATGCCTACACAAGTGAAAAAAACAATATAACCGGCTTGAACACGGATGATTCCACGTGTACATGCAATAAAGACACAAGCAAAGACTACTGCATAGATGAGAGTGCGGCTTTGCCACAAAATAACAAAGATATAACACCTTTTAAAGCTAAGAATTAGAGTTTGCGGCTGTGGAAAATTGTGATTTTGCGTAAAATCTTATAGGGGCGGCTCTTGTGCGGTGCCCGAACACGCAGGTAACTTTTGCGTTTTCGGGCAGCCACATAGTGCCGCCCCTACTTATTTAGCATAATAATGTATTTGCTGTGTAGATGTTTTTTATAAAATGTTTATTAATAAGCTTTTAAGTTGCACCGCCAAAGGCAATACCATTAGCTCTTAGTTCTTAGCCATTAGCATGTAACATTTAGTTGTTGTATCAACTTTATAATATTAGCTATAAAATTGCTCCTTGGCATTTTAACTTGCTTTGGAGTATATTTACATCTATATCTCTAGGCGTTTTTGCGCTGTCTATAGCAATTGCTGCCGCAAGCCCTGCCGCTTGCCCCATTGCCATGCAAGAGGGCATTATCCTTGCCGAGGCATGTGCTCTTACGTCTGTTGAAATACAGCGCCCTGCAACAAGTAGCCCGTCAATTTTTTCAGGCACAAGGCATCTGTACGGTATTTGGTAATATTTATCTGCGCTCTCTATGTGTGTGGAAATCCATCCCTTGCCCTTAGGGTCGTGTATATCTATGCAGTATCCATTTCTTGATATTGCATCATCAAATTTTCCGCCTTGTAAAACATCTTCACCCGTTAAGGTGTACACACCTTTGATGCGCCTTGTTTCCCTAACACCTATGCCGTTTGCGCTGTGTGTTATATGTGCTTTTTCAAGCCCCTCTATGTGATTGTTAAAAAGTTTCATCAACCTTTTAAGTTGCTTTCTTGCCTCAATTTCCGCCTGTGTAAGCTCATATGGGTCTGCGCCGTTTTTTTCTGATACGCGTATTGTGTTCACGTATGTCAGCTCGTTTTCACGCATTGTGCCTGCCCAGATGTTGTGGTCGTCTTCCGGGAAAATGTTTTCTTTGCGCACTATGTCGTTCCACTTTGTTAGCTTGCCGTTAACATGTAAATTATATGCTCTTTCTGCGCCTACAGCCTGTGCCACAATTGGGTTTTCGCTAAAGTTTGAGGTTACTTTCTCAACATCTACATCACCTAGCTTGAACATAAGGCTCATGGCTTGGCATAGCCCGTCCTCGGCACGCCCATTTTCATATTCTACACCAGCAAAATAAGACAAATCAGCATCTCCTGTTGTGTCTATAAAGCACTTTGCTGTATACTGCGTAAGCCCTGCTTTGTTTGCAACTGTTATGCCTTTAAGTGTGCTATTCTCCACCGTGGCGGCGCACACAAATGAGTGATATAATATCTCACAGCCACTTTCAAGTAGCATTTCTTCTGCTACTATTTTCACCCATTCGGGGTCAATAAATGTAATTGAGTTTAAATGCCCTTCTGTTTCGTTTGTCATTATGTGGCCTAAAGTCGCGTTTTCTTTTTTTAATCTATCAACAATTTCTTGCGCTATACCGCTAATTATTTGCTTACCATTCAAGTTAAAAAAATCAATAAACGGCAGTCCTGAGGCAGCTGTGCCACCCACATAAGCATTTTTTTCAATTACAAGTGTTTTTTTGCCTGCTCTGCTTGCGCTAAGCGCCGCCGCAATGCCGGCAGTTCCGCCACCGCAAACTATTACGTCATAATTTTTGTTCAAGATGAAAACCTCTTTCTTTCAATACCCTCTCTCAAATGTGAAAAATCGACTAAAATTTACAACTTATTCTATTATAACAATTAATAAAAAAATATAAAATGAGCATTTTACTATAATTTGCTTTGTAAATTTAGTTTTTTTAGGCAAAGTGCATAAATTGTAGGAAACCGATACAATCCATATTCAGATTGCACCTGCTTAGCGTATCACCCACTTAAAAAGAAAATGTGCTTTAAGTGCAAGAGCTTTATTAGAGAGCGCTATTAAAATTAATTTTTTTTGCATAGAGGCTTATTAAAATTGAAACCAATGCAGCCGTAAAGATAACAACACTTTCAAACCCTATTAAATACTCAAAAGCAATGCCGTAAACAGCTTGCCCTATGGGCGAGGCAAACATTGATACAGTCATAACAAAAGCCATAATTTTGCCAACCAAATTTTCGGGTGTGCCAGTTTGAATAAACGTTATAATTAAAACAGAGGCAATAGTTGCCATGCACATAACAGAAAAAGCACTTATTAAAATAAGCACATAAGCAACAATGGGTTTAGCTGTAAAAAGCATAGCAACAGCCATAGGTAAAAGGCAAAGAGCTGTAACAAATATGTATTTGTAAAGTAATTTTACATTTAGTTTATTACCAAAGACACCTGACAGAATACCACCCAAAAGCCCACCTAATGCCAATAGCCCTGCAGAAAAGCCGTAAAGTTCATCTGAAAGCGCAAGCCTCTCTGTAATTAGCACGGGTAGTGAGATGATTATTAAGGCGCTTAAAAAAGCATTTAGTAGGCAAGTTACAAGCATTAGTTTTTTTAGTGTTGGCTTTTCGTTAAATATAAAGTTTACAGACGTTTTTGCATCATTTTTAATTATGTTTAGAATTGAGGACTTAGAACTGTCTTTTTTAAAGGGCATTTTAATGAACATTTCTAATATAGCAGAGGCGAAAAAGCAAATTATTGACATATAAATAATTGGTGCAACGCCAAAACTGCCAAGGAGCATACCGCCTATTATGGGCGATATTAAATTTGCAAGAGCTCCTATACTGCTCACAATTCCGTTGCCCTTTACAAGTATTGTTTCATCAAGAAGTATAGGCACACTTGCCGAGACGACAGGCTGATACAGCCCACCTATGCTGTATAAAAGCATAAGCGTAACAATAAGTAGCGGTGTTAGAGAGATAACATCCATAGTAAGATAAAAAAACAGCATTAAAATACCTGTTAAAAAGTCGAGTATCACCATTATATTGCGCTTGTTTGTTCTATCTGCAATAATACCGCCAACAGGCATGAGCAAAACAAGCGGCAAAAAAGACACTGCACTTACTATGCCAAAAAGTGCCGAAGAGCCTGTTATATTAAGCAAATGCAGTGGCAGTGCAAAGCGCAAAATGCCATTGCCAAAGAGCGATATAATTTGCCCTACCACAACTAAAGTAAAGTTTTTTTGCCATAATTTTGTTTGTTTCATTACACACACTCCATTTTGTTTACTTTTTTAAGAAGCTCGCTGAACAATATTGCAGATACTAAAAGCATTATAATACAGGCTATTAAAAAGGCAAAATCAGCGTTTGTTCCAAGTAGCATAACAGCGTTGCCAAAAGGTGAGACAAGTATTGTAGATACGACTATGGGCACAATTATTGATTTTTTATAAAAACCTATTCTAAGTGAAATAATCCCTATAAAATTTGCTACAAATGCAAAAATTAAACTATATTTCAGCATAATTGCAATGTTGTAAAACGGCTGTGATATAAGCTGTACAGCACTTGCAAGCAAACCTACACATATACATGCAAGCATATTTACAGTAAACATCATCACAAACACAAAACCGAAAATTAGTGCAAATTTTGCAAAAAGTATACTACTCCTCTTTTGAGGGTATGTAAAAAGCAACACGTTTTTTCGCCCTGTGTATTCTTCTATAGCAAATTTTGAGTGCATTACAGATGACAAAATTGCAAAAGCACTCATTGACATAATGGATACCATTGTAATAATCATATTAGGGTCTGAGAATTCTTGTGAAGCAGGGTCATTTGGCTCTAAAATAGGAACGGCGCAAAAAAGTATGCCCATAGCTATTACAGCAATAAATATGCCTACTACACTAAGTAAATATGGCTGTAGGTTGTTTTTTCTAAGCTCCAGTTTAATTAAATTCATAGTTTAACCCCTCATTCTTTCAATTAAGTAATTTTCTGTTTCAGACTTATATGTGTTTTGCAAATCTTCTATTTTGCCAAGGCGCTGTAAACTGCCGTTTGAAATAACTGCAACACTTTCAGCAGTTTGCATTATTTCCCCTAAAATATGGCTTGATAAAATAATAGTAGTACCATTTTCTCGCAGTTTAATAAAAAGCTCGCGCATATCCTTGATGGCAACAGGGTCAAGCCCGTTTATCGGCTCGTCAAGCAATAGTATATCGGGGCTATGGCTAATTGCTCTTGCTATGCAGAGCTTTTGTTTCATGCCCATAGAAAATTTAGCAACAGGCTTTTTGTCAATATTTGTAAGCCCAACAGATTTTAATATCTCATTAATATCGGCTTTTGCATTCAGATACTCTAAATGTATTTCTAGGTTTTCGTAAGCCGTTAAATGCTCATAGAAAACAGGTGTTTCAATCATAACGCCAAGCCGCCTTAGCACTTTGCTGCGCTCATGCCACGGGCAGTGCCCGAAAATTTCTATTTTGCCCTCGCTCGGCTCCAGTAGCCCGCACAAGAGCTTAAGCAGTGTTGTTTTACCTGCGCCATTGCTGCCTAAAAGACCAATGAGTTCTCCTTTTTGCACTTCAAAATTGATGTGGTTTAGTGTGGGTGTGCTGTCATAATATTTGCATAAGTTTTGCGCATTAATAATTGTTTGCATAAGATAGCCTCTTTCTATATTTTTTCATACATTTGGTTGGTATGTATAATTGCAAAAATAATCTGCCCTTTTTTGGGCAGTTGCTTATTTATATTATGTGAGGTACGAACATAATATAAATTGGCATGTGCGTAGCATCGCCATAAAATAAGTTATAAATAATCCGTACAGGATTTAAGGATTATTTATATTATGTGAGGTACGAACATAATATAAATTGGCATATGCGTAGCATCGCCATAAAATAAATTATAAATAATCCGTACAGGATATGAGGATTATTTATATTATGTGAGGTACGAACATAATATAAATTGGCATATGCGTAGCATCGCCATAAAATAA
>CAYJNL010000027.1:0-40022 GCA_964371675.1 uncultured Bacteroides sp.
TCTCCATTCTGTACGGAGATTTTTTAAAACTATTTGTGCTGTGCACAGAATGGAGATTAATATGGTGCCTACAATATCAATAATTTTTATTTGCATAACTTTCCTTGCAACCACCATTGTACCTGTTGTTGTTTGGATAATTCTTGCAAAAAAAACAAAGGGTATATCAACTGCAATAATTGCAGGCGCAATAGGTTTTTTTGTACCGCAAATTATTATTAGGCTGCCTATTTTGCAAGCCATTAGCATGGTGCCGGGCTTCGCCGAGTTTGTACAAAATAACGCTATATTATATTCTTTTTTGCTCGGTTTAACAGCCGCACTTTTTGAGACTGCGGGCAGAATATGTGTTTTTTACTTTATGCGCAAAAAGCTAAGCTATAATTTTGGGCTTGGTGCAGGTTTTGGGCACGGCGCACTTGAGGCAGTTTACATTGTAGGGCTAACTTATTTAAACAATTTAATATTTGCTGTTATTATTAATACACAAGGGTTGCCACTCTTAACAACAATGCTTGCAGATGAGGCCGCCGCACAAGCGCTAATTGAAACATTTGTCTCAACCCCGCCCGAAACATTCCTTGTAGCCATGTTCGAGAGACTGTTTACAGTGTTTGTTCACATTGCATTGTCACTGCTTGTGTGTTATGGTTTTATTGCAAAAAAAGTTTTGCCTTGCGCAATAATTGCCGTGGCATCGCACACTTTGCTTGACACGCTTGCAGGTATAATGAGTGTTAACGGCGTTAACATATTTATTATAGAGTTTGTAATATTTATGTTTGCAATTGGTGCAATTTTTGTTATAATTAATATAAAGAAAAAATTTTCTATAATTGAAATCCCAATTGAAGAGGCAAAAAATGCTCTTTCACAGGGATATTAATTTATCGACACGAGACAACTTTAACAGTAATTAGAGCTGTCTGTAAACCACAAAAAAGAACGGAGAGATATTATGGCAACACCACATATTAGTGCTAATACACAAGATTTCGCAAAAACTGTTTTAATGCCGGGAGACCCCTTGCGCGCAAAATTTATAGCTGACACTTTTCTAACAGACGTGAAACAAGTTACAGAAGTTCGCGGTATGCTTGGCTTTACAGGCAAATACAACGGCGAGAGCGTATCGGTAATGGGCAGTGGCATGGGCATGCCCTCCATTGGCATTTACTCATACGAGCTTTACTCACAATACGCAGTTGAGAACATTATCCGCATTGGTTCTTGCGGTGGTTACAGCGAAAAAGCAAAGCTTTTTGATGTTATTTTGGCAACTGCCGCTTACAGCGAGAGCAATTACGCACTTGTGCAAAGTGGTTATGACAAAGACTTAACTTACCCAAGCGAGGCGCTAAATGCAAAAATTATTGCCGCTGCAAATGCACAAGGCAAAGAGCTTATACAAGGCGTTATCCACTCAAGTGATATTTTTTACAGAGAGGACAAAACACCTTATTGGCAGGTACTACGCGATGAAAAAGGTTGCCTAGCCGTTGAAATGGAGAGTTTTGCACTGTTTAATAATGCAAAAGTTTTAAACAAAAATGCGGCTTGCCTTTTGACAGTATCAGACAGCTTCACATCACACGAGGCAACAACGGCAGAGCAGCGCCAAACCAGCTTTACTAAAATGATGGAGATAGCGCTGGGCAGCATATAATATTTGTAAAGGACTTAATAATATGATACAATACGCGAGTGTAACAACGCTGATTGAACATGCCATAGAGGCAAAAAAGTTTTCGTATGCGCCGTATTCGGGTTTTAATGTAGGTGCAGCGTTAATGGGTTCAGATGGCAAAATATATAAAGGTTGTAACATAGAGTGCGCAACTTTTTCACCCACAAACTGTGCCGAGCGCACGGCTTTGTTTAAAGCCGTTAGTGAGGGCGAGCACAAATTTATGGCAATTGCCGTAGTTGCAAGCAGAGCCGACGGCTTTGACGACGGAGAGTACACATACCCTTGCGGTGTGTGCCGTCAAATGTTGTACGAATTTGCAGGGCCCGATTTAATTGTTATTATAGCAAGAGAAGACGGCAAGTTTATACAAACAAGCCTTGGCGAATTATTGCCACACGGGTTTGCACCTGATAGACTTGCGGAAAATGTTTAGCATTTTGTAATTAATACACAAAAATGGTAGTGGCGGTTATATGTGGAGGTGTTGACAAACAAAGACTTTGCAAAAACTAGAGCAAAATTTTTGTCAGATTAAACAAAAAGCCGGGGCAATACTGTGTGTATTAATGAGCATTTTTGTGACATATGACGGAAATTTTAAAGGCGTTCTTTTGTGAAGGCGACTTTGTCAACACCTCCTATGTGACCGCACTACTTTTTTTGTGCCGAATAGGCATAGCAAAACCACCGGTTCAACCGGTGGTTTTGTTTTTGGAGAATACTCGCATAAGGACGATTAAATAAGACAAGGCACAAACCGAGCAATTAGCAAAGTTTGTGCCTTTGTGTTTTATTACAAATATTATGCCGTAATTGCTTTACCCCAACTTTAAATATAAGTGCGAAAAAAATCTGCCCAAATAATTATCAATCAGCGCTTTGTACTCACTGCTCCGCACTTCTTTGCCACAGTACATCATTTCAAAAGTTACGCCGTACTCAATAACCTTAAAGCCGCACTCTTTAAAACCCGCGCGCAAATAAAAGTTTTTGCGCCTTATTCTCATGTCATTATCGGGTGCTTTATCGTCAATTTCTTCAATGTTGAGCACTATTCGCTTTTGTGCAAATTTTTGCTTTAAAAGCTTTAGCACCTCTGTTCCATAACCTTTGCCGTGGCACTCCTCGCATATTGCAAGGTAAAAAACGTACACAATATCATTGTGAAAAACTGTGTAACACATGCCAATAAACGTATTATCGTCGTAAATTGCACATAGGTCTGCCACTTGCTTTTTTGCCTTTTGCTTTAGCAAAAAAAACGGCACGCGCTCTTTTTTCGGGAAAGACGATATGTACAGCGGTTTTATCAGCTTTGCTACTGACATATCATCTTTGTAAGATATAAATTTTAACATTTTTTGACCTTTATAGTAGCTATATTTTATTCGCGCTCGTCAATATTTACGTAGCTTGCACGTGGCTGTACGCTCTTGAATGCAGGGCGTATAATTTTGCCGCTGTTTATAAGTGCCTCAATTCTATGTGCACACCAGCCCGAAATACGGCTCATTGCAAAAAGCGGTGTGAATAGCTCTTTCGGCAAGTCAAGCATACTGTAAACAAAGCCGCTGTAAAAGTCAATATTTGCAGCTACACCTTTGTAAATTTTGCGCTCTTTTGCAATTACTTTAGGTGCAAGCCTCTCAACTGCGGCATAAAGTGCATACTCTTCGTTGCGCCCTTTTTCGCTGGACAAACGCTCTACATATTTTTGGAATATCTTCGCACGTGGGTCGCTCAAGGAGTAAACCGCGTGCCCCATGCCGTAAATAAGCCCTGCTTTGTCAAAAGCTTGCTTGTGCAACAATGCAGTAAGATAATTTTCAATCTCCTGCTCATTGTGCCAATCTTTTATGTTTTCTTTCATGTCCTCAAACATGCTTACTACTTTGATGTTTGCACCGCCGTGCTTTGGCCCTTTTAAACTGCCAAGTGCCGCCGCAATTGCGCTGTATGTATCAGTGCCGGAAGACGTAACCACGTGTGCTGTAAAAGTAGAGTTATTACCGCCGCCGTGCTCTGCGTGCAATACAAGAGCAAGGTCGAGAATATCAGCCTCTAGCTGTGTATACTTACTGTCTTTGCGCAAAATGTGTAAAATATTTTCAGCTGTTGATAAATCATCAAGTGAGTTATGTATTACAAGGCTCTCGTCTTGCTTGTAGTGGCAATATGTTTGATAGCTGTAAACGCTCATTATTGGGAATAGCGAAATTAGCATTAAACTTTGGCGCAGTACATTTTCAACGCTTATGTCCTCGGGGTTTTTGTCGTAGCTGTAAAGTGAGAGCACACACCTTGCAAGGGAGTTCATCATGTCGTTTGACGGTGCTTTCATTATAATATCGCGCACAAATGTAGTGGGCAAACGGCGATAATTAGCTATAATTTCACAAAACTCTTTAAGCTCTTCCTGCGTTGGCAATTTGCCAAAAAGCAAAAGATATGTAGTTTCCTCAAAACCAAAACGGCGCTTTTCAATAAAGCCACCCACTATGTCCTCAACGCTTATGCCTCTGTAAAATAGCTTTCCGTCACATGGTACTTTTTGGTCGCCGTTAATCTCGTATGCTTGCACTTCGCTAATCTCTGTAAGGCCTGTTAAAACGCCGTTACCTTGTAAATCACGCAAACCTCTGTTTACTTGGTACTTTACGTAAAGCTCTGGCTCTATAACGCTTGTGTCTGCGCAAATTTTGCTCAATTTCTTAATTTCCGGTGTTATGCTGTTGTAATCAAAATTGTCTCGCATATCATCACTCTCCACACTCTATATTTTTATGGGTTGCACAATAAATTTATTGTGCATATTCACTATCTAGTATCCACCGTCAAGTTTTTCCTCGTTTAAAATCTTAATGGCACTGCTTGTGCCAAGCCTGTCGGCGCCAAGCTCTATGAATTTTACCATGTCATCTCTTGTGCGTATGCCGCCTGCAGCTTTAATTTTGCATCTGCCTTTAACACAGCGGTTAAAAAGCTCTATGTCTGCAAAAGTTGCGCCGCTTGTTGAAAAACCCGTAGACGTTTTTATAAAATCTGCGCCTGCATTACACACAACATAACACATTGTCTCTTTCTCTGCGTCTGACAAAAGGCATGTTTCAATAATAACTTTAAGCACTTTTTCGCCCACGGCGCTTTTTATTGCCTTAATTTCATCTTCAACATACTGTGTATCGCCCATTTTAAGCTTGCCTATGTTAATTACCATGTCAAACTCTTCACAGCCGTCTGCAAGTGCTTTTTTTGCCTCATCCACCTTAACTTGCGTTGTGTTTGCACCAAGAGGAAAACCTATAACTGTGCATACGGGCACTCTGCCGTTTAAGTAGCTCACAGATTTTTCAATCCATGTGGGGTTTATACAAATGCTTGCCGTTTTGTTTTCTATTGCATCGTCACAAATTGTTTTAATTTGCTCCCATGTTGCGTCTTGTTTTAAAAGTGTATGGTCAACTTTTGCGAGTATCTCGCTGTTTGTCATATTCATAATAAACTTCCCTTTACTAACAAATTATTATATACTTACTTCTATTCTAAAGGTTTATTGCGTATAATGCAACATTATTTTGCGATATTTTGTCTTTTATTTATTTTTTTAGCTATTTTGACCATTAAAAATGCAAAAAAGCGGCAAGCTTTAACGCCTGCCGCTTAAAAATCTTAGCAAAACTATTATTTAACTTCGTCCACAACAACTGCGCTTAGTGCAATTTCAGATGTTGTAATAAAGTTGTCTGATGACAATGTGTTTACAATACCTGTTCTAACACCGTCTGTGTCGTTAGCAAGTTTCTCAAAAATAGCATCGTAGTCTTCTTGTGTGAATGTCTCAAATTTAGCTGTATCCATAGCTATTGATACGCCGTCATTTGCTGCATCAAATACAAGGTTTTGACCGCCTGGGAATGAGCCATCATAGTAAGCTTTGATTGTGTCATAAACAGAAACGCCAAGGCCTTTCATTGATGATGTAATAACTGTATCGCTCTCAGCTGCTTGGTCAACGTCAACACCGATAACTTTTGCGCCCTCAGCCTCAGCAGCTGCCATTACGCTGTTACCTGCACCGCCTGCACAAGCAAAGATAACCTCTGTACCCTCATTGTACCATGAAGCAGCCATTGTTTGTACTTCAGGTGTAGCAATAAAGTCGCCTGTGTAGTGGTATTTCATGCTGATAGAACCCTCTGCAAGGCCCATTTCTTGTGCTGCATACTCAGCACCTTGTACAAAGCCGTAGCCAAATTTTACAACAGCGGGAACAGCCATGCCGCCCATAAAGCCAAGGCTTGTGTTGCCGTCTTTAACTGCTGCGTAACCTGCAAGGAAACCTGCTTGCTCTTCAGCATATGTGATACCAACTGCATTGTCAGCTGTTCTGTACTCTTCGTAATTAGCATCGTGTGGGTTACCGTCAATTAGAATAAAGTTAACATCAGGGTATGTGTCTTGTGCTATGAAAATAGGTACTTCAAACAAGAAACCTGGTGTAACAATAACTTTTGCGCCGTTTGACACTGCAAGGTCAATAGCTGCAAGGTAAGCATCGTCTGATTTCTCAGTTGGTTGGTAGTATTGGTGTGAAATGCCGTTTTCTTCAGCATATTGAACTAAACCTTCCCAAGAGCCTTGGTTAAAAGATTTATCGTCAATTGTGCCAACGTCTGTAATTAGTGCAAGCTCCATGCCGCCTGTTGCCTCTTCTGTTGCTGCGTCTTCTGTTGTTGCATCTTCAGCAGGCGCTGTCTCCTCAGCTGGTGCTGTGCTTTCTGCCGGTGCTGTACATCCTGCAAAAACAACAACGCTTAATGCAAGGATTAACAAAACTGATAACAATTTTTTCATGTTTATTTTCCTTTCTTTCTCACGCATTGACCTTTTGGTAATTGCGTTATTTGGCATGTACAAACACACATGCCATAATTTAGGTAAACTTTTTGCTTTTAAAATGTAAGCTGGGTTTTTGTTTTAAACACTTATTAAAAAGTATGTTAAATTGCTTTTAATTATTCATTTAAACAAAATTCTACACACTAAACCCTGTATATACCACCTAAAAACAAATTGTTACGGTAAGGCTATTATAGCGAATTTTCGTAAATTTTACAACTACTTATCGTTAAAAAGTTTTTACAAATAGTTTACAGTTTTGTATTTCGCCGTAATTAGCTACATTTATAATTGCACGAATTTGTGTTTTTTTGTGTAAACTGCATAGCCAAGCCGATTTAAGCCAAACTTGCTCGGATTAAATCAGATTGGCTAGCATGATTTTTGGGTATAAAAATCTGCCCTTAGTAAATGCCTTATCCCTCATGCCCAAAGCTTCCGAAGCCGTAAACTTGTAGTGTAAAAAGGCACAAAAAAAAGTGATAGGTCTTATACGGATACTTAAATCCTATAAGACCTATCACACTGGTTGCGGAAGAAGGATTCGAACCCTCACAATACGAGTCAGAGTCGCAGGTGCTACCGTTACACAATTCCGCAATATATTTTAACAAAAAAGCATTGTTGCCACGAAAAGTATTATAACACAATTAAACAATACTTTGCAAGTGGCTTTAAGCAATATTTTGCTACTTAAACCACCTGCAAAGACAAATTTATAATATAGTAAAATCACTCTAAATTTATAAAATTCAGCTGCTAAAATTCTGTTTACTCTCGTTTTTATCAATCGTAATACATGTAGGCGTTGACGATGCCACTCTCATATAAAAGCATCGGCAAAACTTTTGCCATATTTTGCACAACCCCTCGTTAATGCACATAGTATTACTCTCATTATTTGTATCATTTTTGAGCGGCAAAATTATGCTCTGGTTTTTGCAAACACCTTGCTTTGTGGTAGCCCCTATACATAAATAGTACTCATTGTAACTTTTTGACAAATAAAATTTGCACAAGCACTGTCTTGTGCAAATTTCAAATTAGTTAAACTGTAAAAACTAATATAACCCGTAAAGTGCGTAAATGTTTTCAGGCCCTACCCAAAAAGTAAAGGCATAACTTGCAACAAAAAGCACAGCTATAATTAACCCAACACCTACAAAAGTTGGCGCACCTGCACGGATTAATTCATGTGAATATTCAAACTCAGGCAGGTTTTTCTCCTTAATTTTCTGTATTTTCTTAACAGCGTGTTGGCGGTATAGGTAAAATGAAAACAAGCTGAAAAATATGCTTATTGCCCAGCTTAGCAACATACAAATAAACGACATTGTGCTAAGTGTAGAGTCTGCTACACTAGTAGCAAACGGCATGCCAAGGTATGCAAACAGTGCAATAAAGGTTGGTATGCTAATAATAATGTTGCCTATTGCGCTAAGCAGTGCCCAGTTCCACATTTTTCTGTAAGCAAAAAAGAATGTAGAAAAAAGCAGTGCACTCCAGCAAAATGTTATCTTGTATTTGTTTTTCTTGTCGTCCATACGTTTAAATTGGTAAAGGTACTGCGCTGCAGACGGGCCTATAAACTTTATCCAATCAGATGTTGATATGCCATCAAATTCTTTTTCCAAAACCGTCTCTTTAATATAAATGTCAAACGAACCGTTTGTTGGCATTCTTGTAAAAGTTATGTTACCCTGATTATTATTTTGTGTTTGCATATTTGGGTCTTGGTTCTCATAGCCGTTAAATTTTGGTGTCTCATCGTCTTGTTTGCGCATAGGCGCACCACAGTGCTCACAAAATAAATTATTGGCAGAGTTCTCGGCACCGCAATTTGAACAGCGCGAGGCTGTATCTTGCTCCGCTTTTTCCGGTTTTGGTTTATACTCAAAGCCCTCGGCATGTTTATCAGCAAAAACACAAGCGCCGTTTTTTGCATAGCACTCTCTGTGATAAGGTGCACCACATTCGGGGCAAACAACAACATCGTCGCCTTTAACAAAGTTTTTTTCACAAACGCAACATGTCATTGAGGTTAAATTTTTCATATGAATTCTATCCTTCCTGCCAAACAATGGCTATAAACACCATTATACCTTAAATTAGCGCAAATGTACACCTTTACAACAGCCTTTTTTAATACTATAATATAAATATTAAAATAACTGCAAATTTTCTTTTTAATATAGTTAGGAGAAAGCCTTTTATGATATTACTCGATGATATAAAACGCCAGCTTGCGGCGGTAGAACCTGTTGTGCTTGACCTTGAAGAGGCACTTGCCATAGGCAAAAACAAAATGCTACTTGATGAGCTTGAAACAAAGAGCTCGGACCCATCTTTTTACAATGACCCGTCAAAATCCGGCGCAATTTTTGCGCAGATGGGCGAGATAAAGCAAAAGCTTGAGGGCTACGACAACTTAAAAATGATGCTTAGCGATACACAGACAATACTTGAGATGTACGAAGAGAGCGCAGACGAGGAAATGGAGCAAGAGCTAAGCGATAGCCTAGAGCAATTATGCGAAAAAGTGGAGGAAATGCGCCTTGTAACCCTGCTTACCGGTGAGTATGACGCAAACAACGCAATTTTGAGTTTCCACGCAGGTGCTGGCGGCACAGAGGCGCAAGACTGGGCTGAAATGCTGTACAGAATGTACACGCGCTTTGCAAACCGTCACGGTTTTAGCACAAAAGTGCTTGATTACCTTGATGGAGACGAGGCAGGGCTTAAAAGTGCAACAATTTTAATAGAGGGGCACAACGCATACGGCTTTTTGCGCAGTGAGCACGGTGTACACCGCCTTGTGAGAATATCTCCGTTTGACTCGTCAGGCAGAAGACACACAAGTTTCGCCTCGCTTGAGGTTATGCCCGAGCTTGACGATAAAATAACTGTTGAGATTAACCCGGCTGACATAAAAATGGAGGTTTTCAGAGCCTCGGGTGCAGGTGGCCAGCACATAAACAAAACTTCAAGCGCCGTGCGCCTAATTCACGAGCCAACAGGGCTTGTAGTAAGCTGCCAAAATGAGCGCAGCCAAATACAAAACAGAGAAATGTGTATGAAAATGCTTGCCGCAAAGCTATACCAAATTAAAGAGCGCGAGCACCTTGATAAAATAAGCGATATAAAAGGCGTACA
Organism: uncultured Bacteroides sp.; assembly: GCA_964371675.1. Taxonomy (GTDB): domain Bacteria; phylum Bacillota; class Clostridia; order Oscillospirales; family Ruminococcaceae; genus Ruthenibacterium. The sequence continues at coordinate 9,743 of CAYJNL010000027.1, forward strand.
AAATGCAATTGCCTGGGGCAGCCAGATACGCAGTTACGTGTTTATGCCGTACACTCTTGTGAAAGACCACCGCACAAACTTTGAAAACGGCAACGTAAACGCTGTTATGGACGGTGATATAGACGGTTTCATCAATGCGTATTTAAAGGCAGATAATCAGTAATTTTTTCAACTAAATTACAAGCTAAAATTTCATTAACTAAAAATAAAGGACTTAAGTTTTGTTAAAATCTTAAGTCCTTAGCTTTTAGCCCTTCGCTCTTGTTTTTCAAGTCTTTAGCTTTGTTTTAAAACTTAAATTCTCCCCTTAGCTTCTTTATATCTCAGCGGTGAAACGCCTGTTATGCTTTTAAAAACTTTTGTATAATAGCTTTGGTCTTCAAAGCCAACCATCTGTGCTATATCTGACATTTTCATGCCTTGTTTAAGCAACAGCGGCTTGCTTTTTTCTATGCGTAAACGGTTGAGATACTTGCTAAACTGCTCGCCTTTTTCTCGCTTAAAAATTCTGCTGAAATACGTGGGAGAAAGATACACAAGGCTTGCTACATGCTCAAGTTTTACCTTTTCCGTGCAATGTGCACGCAAGTACATGTCGGCTTTTCGTATAACATCGGCGTGTTTTATGTCAATATAGCCAAAAACATTGTCCATAAATTTGTCTAGCGCATCTACCAGCCATGTGCAAAGTGCGTCGGGCGTTGTAAGGCTAGGTATTGCATCAAGGTAGCCTTGTGTAAGCTCCAGTGTGCCGCTTGGGTCTGCGCCGGAGTCTATTGCCGTGCGCGATATAAGCACAAGTAACTCGTAAATTCTTGCCTTTGCCGCCTTAAACTCGCCACCGCTTGAAAAAAAGATGTAACCGAAAATCTCGTTTAAATGCTTTTGCGCATTTTGCCTGTCTGCACTTGCAACACTGTTTAAAAGCTCTCGCTCTGTGTCAAACGGGTACGGTTTTGAGCTCTCCTCGCTTTTAAGCTGTGTTATATATGCCGAAACTTGCCCCTGTATTGCATCTTCATCTTGCGCGTGCAACATTCTGCCCGCCTCGTAAATATTGTTCATAAAGCTTGTTGCCATAAACAACAGTGTCGACAGGCTGTTTACTTTTTCCACGGGCACATTAGGCAATTTGTGCAAAAGACGTATTACGTCCTCGCGCTCTTTGCGGCTCAATTGCTCCATTTGTGCAAGTTCGCAGTCAATATAATCTTGTATATCCACCATTAAAAGTGGCCCTGCCGTTATTTTTGCCGCGCCACCCTCCTGTGCAAATATGGGCGACACAAAACACGTCAGCCCCATATGGCAAAAATATATATATTTTCCGCCAAAACGCTCTGCTTGTGCCATGCCGTAAAGATGCGTTTGCGTGCACTGCTCTTTTTTTATATTTGCCGCACTGCATATCTCGCATGAGGCACAACCGTAACCATTTTCAATTAAAACGTGTCCGCTCGTGTCTGTTACGGTGCAGCCAATATCGCCTGCAACTGAAAATGCCCTCGCGCACTCTTTAGACATTTTTAAACTTAGTCGTTCGTTATTTTGCACTATTTCCACCTCGCATATTTGTCACATGTAACAGCTAAAATTCGTACATTTTTGGTAATATTTTGTCATAATTCAATTTTAGTCAAAATAGTAACATTTGTCAATATCAAGTGCACAAAATTTTACTAAACACAACACAATTTTACAATAAAAGTATTGCAAATTGATTTATATTATATTCAAAGTAGAGCAGAAATTTTACATATATGTATTAACTGATGCTTAAATTTACATTATTTTATCGGAGGGTTTTATACCATGAGCTTATTCACTGAAATTTCAGAGAACTTACAAAAAGGCAAAGCAAAAGTAGTTAAAGAGCTTGTACAACAAGCTATTGACGAGGGCATTTCAGCGCAAGAAATACTTGACCAAGGTCTTTTGAGCGGTATGGGCATTATCGGCGAAAAATTTAAAAACAACGAAGTTTTTGTTCCCGAAGTTCTTGTTGCAGCACGCGCAATGAACATGGGCGCAGCACTTTTAAAACCACTACTTGCAGAGAGCGGCTCAAAAGCGGCAGGCAAAGTTTGCATTGGTACTGTTAAAGGAGACTTGCACGATATAGGCAAAAACCTTGTTAAAATGATGCTTGAGGGCAAAGGCCTTGAGGTTGTTGACCTTGGCACAGACGTTTCAGCTGAGACATTTGTACAAACAGCAATTGACCAAGAGTGCCAAATTATTTGTTGCTCTGCACTACTAACAACAACAATGGGCGTTATGCAAGATGTTGTTAAAGAGGCTGAAAAAGCAGGCATCCGTGACAGTGTTAAAATTATGATTGGCGGCGCACCTGTAACACAAAACTATTGTGACCAAATTGGCGCAGACAAATACACACCTGATGCTGCTACTTGCTCTGACGTTGCTGTTGAGCTTTGCACAGCATAATTTACACGGTATTTAGTAATTTAATTTAAGTTTAATATATAGGTGGCAGTGCACTTTATAGTTTTAGGTTGTAAAAGCTATGTGCACAGTATGAATGTTGCATTGCCACCTGTTTACAAAAAGCGTACTTATCTTTACTTGTTTGTGCGTAAGATTTGTGCACCCTTTTTTAGTGCAAAAAGGCACATGTATACTTTAAAATTGGCAATAAGTTCTAATTTTAAGAATATTTTCCTCTGATTTGAAATAAAAAAGCACCTACCCTACTTACAATAAATGCAATAAAAATACAAAACATTATAAGGAGATTTTAAAATGGCTACATATAACACACCGAAAGAACTATTATTTGCAACACTTCGTAACGAGACAACAGACAGAGCACCCTGGGTACCTTTTGCAGGCGTACACGCAGGCAAACTAACAGGCGTAGATGCAACAAAAATACTTGTAGATGAAGACGAGCTAGTAAAAGCATTGCTTGAGGTTAACAAGCTTTACAAACCTGACGGACAACCCGTGGTTTTTGACTTGCAACTAGAGGCAGAAATACTTGGCTGTGACCTTGTATGGGCAAAAGACGGCCCGCCAAGCGTAGCAAGCCACCCACTTGCAGAGACAATGACAGTACCTTGTGAGTGCACACTACCAACACCCGAGAGTGGACGCATGCCGCTTGTACTAAACGCTATGCGCCGCATGAAAAAAGAAGTTGGCGATACAACAGCACTTTATGGCTTATTTTGTGGCCCGTTCACACTTGCAAGCCACTTGCGCGGCAACGATATTTTCATGGATATGTTTGATGATGAGGATTATGTAAAAGAGCTACTTGCATTTTGTGTAGAGTGCGGCAAACGCATGACAGACATGTTTGTAGATGCAGGCATGGACGTTATAGCAATAGTTGACCCACTTGTGTCACAAATTTCAAGCGACCACTTTGAGGAGTTCTTGTCAGAGCCTTTTTCTGAGCTATTCCGATACATGCGCGAGGATAAAAAGGTATTTTCTTCATTCTTCGTATGCGGCAATGCAACACGCAACATAGACGTTATGTGCCAAACAAAACCTGATTCTATATCTGTTGACGAAAACGTTGACATAATTGCGGCAAAGGAAATTTGCGACAAATACAACGTGGTAATTGGCGGTAACATACCACTTACAAGCATTATGCTACACGGCACACAACAAGATAACATGAAGTTTGTTGTTGATATGCTTGCAAAAGTTGGCGAGTACAAAAACTTTATTGTGGCACCCGGTTGCGACATGCCTTACGATGTACCTGTTGAGAACACAATTGGTGCGGCACAAGCTGTTTTGCAAACTGAAGAGATTGCTAAAATGGTTGAAAATTATGTTAGCGATACATTTGACATTGAGGTTGACTTGCCGGATTACAACAACCTTACAAAACCATTTGTTGAGGTGTTTACACTTGACAGCGCAACTTGCGCCGCTTGCACATACATGATGGGTGCGGCAAACGTTGCAAAACAAACATATGGCGATGAAATTGACGTTGTAGAATACAAATTTACAGAAAAAGAGAACATTGCACGCTGCGTAAAAATGGGCGTTAAGAACTTGCCAAGCATTTACATTAACGGCGAGCTTAAATTTTCTTCAATAATACCGTCTAAAGAAGAGCTAGAGGCAGTAATTAACGCTGTTAAATAAGTGTTTAAGGCAAATAATTAATATAACAATTATAAGGGTAGCTCCGTAAGGGGTTGCCCTTACATATTAAGGAAGTTTAATTATGGTAAAATTTTATCTTATAACAGGTTTTTTAGGTGCGGGAAAAACAACTTTTCTCAAAAACTTTTTACGTTTGCTGGCACCTATGCGCATACACCTCATAATAAATGAGTTTGGCAAGCAAGGTGTAGACGGCACACTTCTCAGTGAGGTTGGCGCAGTGCTGGACGAGATTAACAACGGCTCAATTTTCTGCTCATGCCGCCTTGATAAATTTGAGAGTGTTTTACAACAGGCAATTGACACAAAGCCCGATGTAATAGTTGCAGAAGCAAGCGGACTAGCCGACCCAACAAGTGTGCGCAAGGTTTTGCGCGAGTTTAAAGATATTGACTATATGGGCAGTATTTGCCTTGCAGATGCAGTGCGCCTTGTAAAAGTTTTCGATACAGCGCAAGTTGTTAAAAGGCAACTTGCAGTGTCCAGCCTTGTTTTGCTAAACAAAACAGATGCCGCAACCCCCGAGCAGTGCGAAGTTAGCACGCAGTTAATTCAAACAGCAAACCCAATTGCTCACATTGAAAAAACTGTTTATGGCGACATAAAAGAAGAGTGGCTGCAACATTTGACACCATCGGCTGACATTGAGAGCGCCAGCATAGCAAAAGACATAACCTTGCAGAAAGAAACAATTGAAATAAGCGAAAAAATTGACATGGCAGCGTTAAAAAGCATACTTACAATGCTTGCAGACAGCACGTATAGAATGAAAGGCTTTGTGAAAATAAAAGACGGCGTTTTTCACGTTGACTGCACAGGCCCTGACATACAAATTAAGCCGTGGAAAAAAGATGCTGATAACAAAATTGTGCTTTTATCCGGCAAAGGTATGCCACTGCGCAAAAGCTTAAAACAAGCTTGCGAGTGGTACAAAGAGTTAATAACAGTTAGCTAGTTTTAGTGCCACCACCAAATAAGAAGTTTTTTAAACACTTTTTAGTTGTTGGTGGCAATATTTTAGCGAATAAAATATTTATTGAGGAGAGCGCACCATGCAAAAAGAAAATATAGATTTTTTAGTTAAAAAGCTTGAGGAATTTGGCACATATAAAACAGGCATAGTAGAAGTAAAAGACATAGTGTTTGAGCCGGAATTTCGCAAAATGTGCGAGAGCAACGCTTGCGGAAAGTATGGCAAATGTTGGACCTGCCCGCCAGATGCAGGCGCAATAGATGAGTTGATTGCATACGCAAAACAATTCGACATGGGCATTGTGTACCAAACAGTTGGCGAGCTTGAGGACAGCTATGACTTTGAAGGAATGATAGCAGCAGGTGCAATACATAACGATATAACGAAAAAATTGCAAAAAGTTACAATTGACATGGAGCTTAAAGATTGTTTGCACCTTGGCGCAGGCGGTTGCAGAGTTTGTGAAACTTGCACAAAACCACAAAACCAGCCATGTAGAGCGCCACACCTTGCACTAAAAAGCCTTGAAACCTTCGGCATAGACGTTACACGCCTTGCAGCGCTTGCAAACATGAATTACATAAACGGGCAAAATACAGTTACACATTTTGGCTGTTTTTTCTATAAAACCAAATAGTTTTTCATGTGACAATTTCGGCTATCTCACCGCGCTAATGCAGTGTGACAAATATTGAAATATGTTAGATGTTGTGTAAAAAGCAAGCATAATATATACCTCTCGTGATTTAACCGCCACAACAAACCCTGAGCCATGGCTCAAATTTTCCACAGAGTTCACTTAGATATTATCTTAACAAAATTTACACCGGTAAAAATCGGCAATAACAAAACGTATAACACGCTTAATATTATACAACCTGTTATTGTTATGTATAGTGTTGAGAAATGCTCCAGTATACCTGTATACATAATTAAATACCACGCAAATGCTGATAAAACTGCGGCGAAAATTGGCCCTATAAAATATTGGCGAGGGTTAAATTTTAAGCTCGACACCTTTATAAGCCTGCGCAAATTTAATGCACATGTAAACAAATTGCTTAAAATCATCACATACAAAAAGCCCATTATACCAAGGCGCGGCAATAAAATGTATATGAGCACAATTCTTATAATACAGTCAAAAATTGTGTAACGGAATGTTGCCACTTGTTCGTTCATACCTTTTAAAATGCCGTCTACCATACTTTCAAGATACATAAACGGCGCAAGTGGTCCCAAAATTTGCAGGTAAAAACCTATCTCGGGGCTATCATACAGCAACAGCGCTATGTCATTTGAAAAAACCGTAAATATGCCGCCCGCAAGCACAGATACGCTTACCGTAAGTATTAAAACACGTGAAATAAGGCGTTGTAACACACTTTTCTTGTTTTGCACATATGCCGAGGATATGTCGGGCAAAAGCAATGTGGCAAGTGTGCCAATAAACGAAAACGGAAAAAACAGCACAGGTATTGCCATACCTTTTAGCGCCCCAAATTGCTCTACCGCAATGTCACGGCTACCAAGAAACATTGCAAGGCAAAACGGCACCAGTATGTTTTCCACAGCGCGGAGCGTGCCCGTGGAGTACTGCGAGGCGGCTATTGGTGCAAGAATTTTACTAAGCCCGTACATACTGTATTTTGTTGGCTTTTGTGGCATACCGCTTATTGCCTTTTTGTAGCAAATATGAATATAAGCCCAGCTGAAAACCTCACCGACAGTGCTACCCACCACAATTAAAGCAACACTTGTTGCAATTGACACATTGCCACCCATATATAAAAGCGACATAACCACCACAATGCGCACTACTTGCTCAAAAAGCTGTGCTGTAACGTTAGGAGATATGCGCTTTATTGCCAAAAAGTAGCCACGCAAAACACACGATAGCGCCATAAAAGGCAAGCTTGGTGCAAGTATGCGCAAAGGTAGTACAGATGCCTCGTCATGTAGTATATAAGTGCCAATAAATGGCGCAAATATGTGCAAAACAGCAAAACACAGCGTGCCAAGCACGCCACCCAAAATTAACACGCGCTTCATGGCATTGCGCAGTCCATCTTTGTTTTTAACAAGGTGCTCGCTTGTTATGCGTGTTGCAACAACACTAAGCCCTGCCGTGGCAAAAGTTACTGCAAGCGCATACACGGTTGATATTAACTGAAAAAGCCCCATACCGGACGCACCAATTAACCCTGCAAAGTATATTCTAAAAAACATACCGATAGCACGAAGCAAAAAGCTTGTTGCTGTCAAAACTGCTGCATGTTTTGCATACGTATTTTTTGTCATTTAACACACTCCTCGGCTTTTTTGTGCACACATTTATTGTTGTACATACTGTTAATATATTATGCAGAGGAGTTTATATATATGTTTTGCATAAAATAAAGCCGATTAAATTCAAATTTGAATTTAATCGGCTTTGCTTTACAGTTTTCATTTATATTGGCAAAATTTACATGGTATTGCCAAGCCTCTTGCCCAAAATAACACCCATCACAGATGCCATCATGAGGCCTCTTGTCCAGCCGCTGGAGTCTCCAAGGCAGTATAGATTTTGCACGTTTGTTGTGAGCTCTTTGTCCATTTTAACCCTGTTTGAGTAAAATTTTAGCTCCGGAGAATAGAGCAATGTCTCAATAGAGGCAAAACCCGGCACAACTTTATCTGCCGCGTGCATAAAGTTTATTATGTTCATCATTGCCCTGTATGGCATTGCCGCTGTTATGTCTCCTGCCACTGCGTCCGGCAATGTGGGCTTTAAGTTACTGCGGCTAAGCTCTTCTTGCCATGTGCGCTTGCCGTCAAGTATATCTCCAAAACGCTGTACAAGAATTTTGCCATCTCCAAGCATATTTGTTAGCTCGCCCACTTTTTGCGCGTATGATATGGGCTGGTTAAACGGCTCATAAAAATTGTGCGAACACAGTATGGCTAGGTTAGTGTTGTCGCTCTTTAAGTTTTTGTAAGAGTGCCCATTTACAACGGCTAAATCATTGTCGTAATTTTCTTGGCTTACAAAACCGCCGGGGTTTTGGCAAAATGTGCGAACCTTGTCTTTAAATGGCTTAGGGTAGCCTATTAGTTTTGACTCATATAGCACATTATTTACCTTTTCCATAACCTCGTTGCGCACCTCAACACGCACACCTATATCAACTGTGCCTGCCGCGTGTGCTATGCCGTGTTGCTCGCAAATTTTCTCTAGCCAATCTGCACCTCGCCTGCCTGTTGCAACGGCTATATGCTGTGAAAAAACCTCTGTCTCTACGCCGTTTTTCGCAATGCACACACCCTTGCACACCTCATTTTCAATAATGAGGTCAAGGCACTCGGTGTCAAACATTATCTCAACACCATTATCTTGCAAATAATTTTCTATCGCAAGGTAAATCTCCTGTGCTTTTTCAGTGCCTAGGTGGCGAATTGGGCAATCTACAAGTTTTAAGCCTGCTTGTATTGCACGTTTTCGTATGTCCTTTACCTCTTGTGTTTGCTGTGCGCCCTCCACCTTTGTGTCTGCGCCAAATTCAAGGTAAATTTTATCTGTGTAGTCAATTAGCTCTTGCGCATAATCAGCGCCAATAAGCTCAGGCAAATCTCCGCCAACCTCGTAGCTTAAACTTAGCTTGCCGTCAGAAAATGCCCCTGCACCCGAAAATCCCGTGGTTATGTTGCAAGGTTTGCAGTTTATGCACTTTTTCAACTTTGCCTTGGGGCAACTTCTCTTTTCAATACTGTGCCCTTTTTCTACTATTAAAATGCTTTTATTACTACCGTTTTTTATAAGCTCTAATGCTGTAAAAATACCTGCGGGCCCTGCGCCTATTATTACTATATCTTTGTTCATTGTTTTTCTTGTGTTCCTTTTTATTTAAATTTGTTTTTTGCTATATAATATTTCAGCTTTTCTCAAAGCTACAAACAACACTATGCAACAATTTTACATAACAAAAAATGAACAGCACAATTATTTTTCAAGCTTATCCGCCATATCGTTCATCGCTTTTATTATCTCTAAATGCTGTGGACATACGCTTTCACACTGTCCGCACTCAATGCAGTCTGCTGCTTTGCCGGCACTCTCGCATATAAATGCGTGAGAAGAACGAAGCCCAACACTTGCAACACCATATTGCAAATATGTGTTGTAAGAGGTAATTAAACTAGGTATTTTAAGGTTTGCAGGGCAACCTTTTATGCAGTATTCACAGCTTGTGCAACCAACCGTTTTTGCGCTCAAAATCTCGTCGCGTACTTTTTCAATAAGCTCTTGCTCCTCTTTTGAAAGCACAACAAATTCGTCTGTTGTTTTAATATTCTCTGCAAGCTGCTCAAAGTTTGACATCCCGCTAAGCACCATGCTAACTCCCTCTAAAGAGTAAACGTATCTTAGCGCCCAAGATGCAACATTTTTATCTGGTGCAAAGTTTGTAAAGTGCTCTTTTATGCTTGGGTTAAAATTAACAAGCAAACCGCCTTTTACAGGCTCCATAACAATAATTTCTTTGCCGTGGCGGCGCGCTACCTCATAACATTTGCGCGATTCTATTGCATCGCTCTCCCAGTCCATGTAGTTTATTTGCAGTTGCACAAACTCTACATAAGGGTGCTCTGTAAGTATTTTGTCAAGCACGTCTGCCTTGTCGTGGAAAGAAAGCCCAAGACATCGCACAAGTCCACTTTCTTTTTTCTCTCTTGCCCAGTCCCAAATTTTAAAATTATTTAGTAGCTCTGCACGCTCTGCATTTACTGCGTGCATTAGGTAATAATCAAAATATTTTGCGCCTGTACGCTCTAATTGTGTATCAAAAAGTTTTTGCGGTGTCTCGGGTGTGTCTACAAGCCATAGTGGCAATTTATCTGCAATGTAAAATTTGTCACGCTCAAAACGCTCTACAACACACTCGCGCACAACGCCCTCTGACTTCTCATCATGGTAGCCGTATGCTGTGTCAAAATAGTTAAAACCTTTTTCCATGTAGTAGTCAACCATCTCACAAACTTGCGCTTTATCAATGTTTTTGTTTGCATCCATGGGTAGACGCATGCAGCCAAGACCTAATTTTTTTTGTGGGAAAATACTCATACTTTACACCTCTTATAATTATTTGTATGTGCGCGTTTATTCATGCGCATCATTTTGTTTGCACTATCGGTTTTAGTATAACATAGTTGTGTATTTATATCAATGAATTTTATTTGAATAATTAATTGAAAAAATGTGTTTTTATGTGATATAATCAGCATATAACAAATTTTACGTATTATCGGGAATAAGGCTAAAACAGCGGAGGAAAAAGCATGAAAAGTGTATTTGTATCAAGCACATTTGGCGACATGCAGGCAGAGCGCGACGCCATGATGATAAAGGCAATGCCCGAGATAAACAGCCTTGCAAAACAGTATGGGCAGAGCATACGCTTTGTGGACCTGCGCTGGGGCATTAACACAAGTGAGCTTGAAAAGCTTGAAAACAGCGACGAGGGCAGTAAAAAAGTGCTGTCAATTTGCCTTGACCAAATAGAGAGTTCAAAGCCATACATGGTTATTTTAATTGGAGAGCGCTATGGCTGGCTACCGGGCGAAAATATATTAAAAACTGCGGCACAGCGTAAAAAATACGAGCTTGACAGCGCAGACAAAAGTGTTACACAGCTAGAAATTGAGTTTGGTGCACTTTCAAAAAAAGCACAACTTGAAAAGTGTCTTTTTTACTTTAGACAGCCGCTTGATAAAGGCAAAATACCGCAAGAATTTCACGGTATTTACATAGACAGCGAAGATTACAAACAGCAAAAACTTGCTAATTTAAAGCAGCTGATTATAAGCGCCGGCGGTAAAGTTAAGCACTATAGCTGTGCGTGGGACAAAGACAAAAACAAGCTCTCCGTGCCTGATGAATTTGTAAACATGGTAACAAATGACGTTACAGCGCTGTTTAAAGCAGAGTTTTACAAGGCACAAGGCATGACGTGGCACGAAAAAGAGGAACTTTATGCAAAAGTTTTTACAGAGTTTAAGGCAAAACAGTTTTCCTCTCGCTACGATATACTTGAAAAATGTGTTGATATGGCGCAAAACAACAGACTTTCCATAGTACAAGGACAGTCCGGTGTAGGCAAAAGCACGGTAATGTCAAAACTGTCAAAAAAACTACAAAACACGCTGTTTATAGCGTGCGGTAATTCTGCAAACTCGCAATCTGCACTAGATGTAACAAAGCAAATTGTATATAAATTTGAGAAAATGTTACATAAAACCACGCATTTTGAAAACACAGGTGCGCAAGATATTGAAAAATACACAGATGAATTATTGGGGCTTAGCTTTGAGTATAGCCGTAAAATTGCAAAGCCGTTTTACATTATTATAGATGCCATAGACCAGCTCACAAAAGACGAAAACCGCGACAACATGAAATTTTTGCCCACTGATATGCCTGATTGTGTGGGCACTGTTGTGTCTTGTCTTGATAGCTTTAATTTGCCGCCATTTTACCCACTGCACAATAAATGCGCAGTGTACACACTGAAAGAGGCAACAGATAAGGACAAACCTTTAATTTTAAAAGGACTGTCAAAATATTTTACAAAAGAGCTCAACATTGAGGTTTCAAACGCTATTATAAAGGGCGAAAACTCGGGCAGCCCGCTTTATTTAAGCATGGTAATGCAGCGCCTTGTTATGCTTGACGGTGACGATTTTGAAAATGTAAAACGCAAGGGCAACAACTCCACTGCTATTGACAGTGTGCTTATTGACATTGTTGAAAACAGCCCAAAAACGGTTACCGGCATGTGCGCGCATATAATAAAAGAGGCGGCACAACGCATTAATTATGAGATGTGCATGGCTACGGCATCACTTATAGCAACAGCGCGCAGAGGTTTGCGCGAGAGTGATTTAGAGCAAATTTTTGCCCAAAACGGCAACAGTTTTAACGCATTTGAGTTTAAGCTATTTATAAAATATCTGCAAACATTTTTCATAAAAAGGCAGTGCGGTAGAATTGATTTTGCTCACAATGCAATCCGCAAAGGCTTCATAAATGAAATTGACGTGCCAAAACACAACAAGATTATACACGAGTTTTTGAAGACATTAAGTAGCGAAGACGAGGTTAAAATACAAGAGACAGTTTACCACGCTTTTGTGCAAGATGACAAAAAATACCTTGTAAACTTTATGCAAAACACAGAAAATTTTGCACACATAATATCAAGAGAAACACACGATATTATGACACAAAACATCACGTGGACACGTGAATTTTTTGACACAATAACGGAGGACAACAGCGCCGACATAAGGTTTGTGAGCTTTGTAAACAAGCACTTGTACAGTGCCTTTGGTGAGGAGCAAAAAGAGCTGGAAGCTTTAAGTGTAATTTGCAACAAAACAGAGCTTTTAGCAGAGGATTTGAGCATGTTCGGTATGACGGGCTTGCGCGAGTATGCGAAAGCCCTTTTAAATTTGAGCATGCTCAGCAACAAGCTTGCAAAAGAAGAAGATTTTCACAAACACTACAAAGGCTACGTAACTACTTTAGAGCAAATTGTCTACACAGCGGATGATTATAATGAAAAGATAAGTTTGTGTGAGGCATACCAGACGTATCTTGGAGACAGCTTTTATGACGATAAGCATATACAGTTGCTTGTTGAGATTGCACAAGACACAGGCACTGCTAAAGATTATGAGGCAATAGTAGATTTTTTAAAGCTGGATACAAACCTCAATATATACAGTGCCGATTATATTTGCAAGCTTTTTGAGGAGTGGAAAACCGGTTTAAAAGAGCAAATGCAAATTAATAACAGTGCGCAAACATGCTACGATTATGTTGAGAGCATTTTCTATTTAGGCTTAATTTCATACATTGTGAAAAGCGAGCACAGCGGTGCAACAATTATGTTAAATTGCAGAGACGAAAGTGAAAAAGCTATAAAAAAACACCCCACAGCGCAAAATTATGCACAGTTAATAAAAATTAACACAACACTTGCCGAAATTTACAAATCAGACATTTATAGCGAGCGCGTTTTGCCATATGAAAACGAACGCACTTTTAGTGAAGAATTAAGGGAATATTTTAATATACCGGATAGCTTTGAATACGAGGACGAAGAGACCACTGCAAGCATTTACAGCGCCGACAAAGAAAGCTTTGCAAAAGACCTTGAGAGGTTGCAAGACATAAACAAAGTTGAACAATTTCTACTTGAAAAATATGGTAAAAAAATAGAGCTGTATGGTATATGTGAGTTAGAAAATATTCATGAAGTAAGCATAGCACGTGAGCTTATGTACTATGCTGAGAATGGCGGTGGCAACGGCTTTGAGTTTAAATTTTTACAGCACAAAAAAGCAAGCGAATACCTTGATAGAGCTATGTTTATATACACACAACACATGAAAAACACAGCTTTTGACAGTGAAAAAACACTGCTTGCAAATGCCTACTACAACGCAGGCGCACTGGAGGCTGAAAAGGCAAAAGAAATAACGGGTAAAGGCAGCCATGCAAGAATTAAAGCGGCACTTGGCAAAGCTAGCGAAAACATTGAAAAGTACTGCGAAATTAGCGAGCAAACAGCAAAAAACACGCAAGAAGCACAGTGCTATTATGAGCTTTCAAGCGTGTATAAATACGCTTCAGAGCTGTTATTTAAACTGCGAAACACTGCACGCACAACTATAAAAAACGCTGATTACACGAAAAGTTTCATGGTTAAAACAATGCAAATGCACGACAAACGCTGTGCACTGCATGAAAAAATTGCAAACACTTTGCAAACTGTTGCCGCATACAGGGAGCTTGCAAGCATATACGAGCAATCTCCGGGTTTGCGAGAAGCACCGGATGAATTTTTCAGAAAAATTTTAACTAGCGCAAGGCTCGATGAGATGTATAAAAAGACAGTAGATAAGGCTGTTCTACCTACCTATATGAAAAAAAGCATTGAAATACGAAAAAAAATAGCGCTTGAGACAGGCACACAGCTAGCGTACACAGAGCTTATGAATGCGCTTTCGGTTTATGCACATACTCCGCTCAAATACAGCTGTTTTGAAAACGTAAATGAGCAAGCTTCACAAATTCATGAACTTGTGAAGGTTAGAAAAACAGTTTTGCAAATGTTTGATACTTTAGAAAATGAGTTTAAATTTATGAGCGAAGTGGGCGCAATGACAAATTTTTGCACTACACAAAAAATTGACGCACCAAATACAGAGCTGTTTGACGAAGTAAGTGTAATTTGCGAAAAATACACAGACAAACTGCAAACGGCTAGCAAAAGGCAAGTTGCGCAAATTTTCAAAGCAGGTTTTTATAACGCAGACGAGGTTTGCAGGCAAATTTGCAAGTACTGCAAACTGCATAATATGGCAAAAAAAGCTGCACAATTTAAAAAACTTGAAAAGCAAATTAAAGAACAATATAACAGTTACAGTGAGCCGGTAGTGGACCCTGTAAAATAAAATGTGTAAACTAAAGACCTCCTATGGTAGAATAGAAATAACTACCATAGGAGGTCTTTAATATGGTAAAGAAAGGTTGCAATGTTTTGAGCAGTATATATCTGGCTCTAATGATGAAGCGCTTATTTTCCTATATTAAAGGTTAGCTTTGGCCAAATGCCGGATATGACAGTACTGAAAAAGGACGTAAAAAAACGCTGTAATCATGCGGGTTTGTGGCGATATGCTCCCTCCGAATTAAAAGCCGAAATTCTACTAAAATCTTAAAATTGCTCAAAAATTAAATAAATCACACTTATGAAGGGCGTCCTTCCGTTTCAAAAACGGAGGGGCGCCCTTTTTTCGTTTTCACGAACTTTTGAGAGGAGATGTCGCTTTGAAAAATAACACAAAAATATATGATTGCTTCAATGGATATACCACCAAGGATTGTGCCTGCGAGTATTGCCTGTATTATCAGGGCAAGGATAAACCCTGCAAACTCGACACCTGTTGTTGCTCTGATGAACGAGAGCAGGCAAAGTCGCATATTCAAAACAACTTTTCAATACTGCACTTGTGAAATAATTGCATCTTTAGTGCGTATGGCAAGCTGTTTTGTGTAGGTCTCTGTGGGTGGTAGCTTACTGTTAATTGGTGTATTTGCTCGGGTAAAATCTTTTGTTTTAATTTCGGGCATGTGGTTCTCCTTTATATTTAAATTTTGGCAAAATAAAAAGCAGTGCCGTAAAATCAGCACTGCTTAAAATTTATATTGTATAATATTATATCAACGGTGGTACGTGTTATAATTAGCGAAGGGAGAATAAATCATGATAAATGCGCAGACAATCTTGCAAAACGCTATTTTAATCAAGCTCGCTTGTGTTAACCTCATAAACTGATGTTTTAATCTCTGCATCAGAAGTTCTTTCTATAAAAAGCACCTTGCTTGTTTCGCTGTTGCCGGATATTGAAAACATCGTTGGTGCGTTTAATTCAAATGTTGCAATGTCGTCAGCTTTCATTGTTGTAAAAATATTTGTTTCATTCCAGTAAATATCATATTCTCCGTTTGAATTCGCCTTTACAACATCTTCAAACACAAGCTCGCCCTTAGCCGCAATTGCATCTTTAGAAATTCCAAACATATCATCTTCGCCGCCCTCATCGACAGCCTCATCTGCAAAGTCATCTTCGCTAGGGTTTTCAAACTTTGCCAGATACTCATCAACTTTTGCGCTATCAGCTTTTGCAGGGTCTATCGGTAAATTAAATAGCACATTCACGCCTGTATATTCAGGGTTTGTGGTAATTTCTCCGCTTTGCTCGTCAAAGGCATAAGGGCCAATTCCGGGCACTGTATCGCTCACGCTTAGGTATAATTTTTCAGCGGCAAAATACTCTATTACATCAAGCTCCATAAGTTGATACTGCACGCCGTCAATGAGAGTGCCCATGCCGGAGGCTCCAAATGTAAAGGCATTGTGTAAGCCGGGGTTCATGCCGTTTACAAGCGGAGAAACCGTAAGCATACTTTCCATAATTTCTATCGGTGTGCCGTCCTCATTTTCTATGGCTATAACCGCATATGTTTTGTTACTGTCCACTGCAAGGTCGGGTGTATCAATGCCTTCGCCATGTGCAAAGCCTAAGAATGTTATTTTCAGCCCTGCGTCTATTTGAGTTTCATTAATCTGAACAGAATCACCGCTGCCTGTCTCAAACGGCGTTGCAAAGTGGTCTATTGTTTCACCGCTTTCTGTTGTAAAAACCATGTCATCGGCAACTTCTTTAGGCGTTAGCAGCCTAACAGAGGCAAAGGCGGTAATGCTAAGCAGCGTAATAGATGCAGCAATTATTAAAACTTTTTTCATGTGTAAACTCCTTCTTGTTGGTTTTGTGGCAGACAGTACTATCCTGCGATAAATATCATCTTTATCCGTCACATTTTCTGATAGAGCTTTTTTAATTAAATCTTTTTCTTTCATAGCTCTTTGTACTCCTTTACATATAATTTTCTAACCTTTGCAAGCGTTCGGTAAAGCTTTGTTTTAACGGTTGAGCTTTTCATATTCAGCAAAATTGCAATTTGCTCGATACTGTTGTCACAGTAATAGTAGAGGTAAAATATTTTGCCCTCTAAAGGTGGCTGTTTCGAGATAAAGCTTGCAATTTGTGAAAGTAGCTCCTTAGTTATATATTGCTCTTCTATATTAACGCCGTCTGCAATGGCGGTGGAGTCGTATTCATTGTCCTCATCGTCTGCTAAAATAAGTGGTGCATAAATTTTATCTTTGTTTTTGCCGTAATATCGGCTAAGTTTTGCCTTTGCCACTTGCCGCACAAAGCCTTGTGGGTTTGTCATGTAGCCTGTGCCTTTGCGGTTAATTGTATTATATATCTCTAAGTATATTTCTTGCACAATGTCTGACACTTGCGTAAGATTATCGCACCTAGCGGCAATATACGCCGCTGTTTTGTTATAACTTTCATTATAAAGGCTGTTAAAAAACTCTAAATTCTTAAGGTTAATACCTCTCACTCCTCTCTTACTGTATATGTGTATAATTATATCTAATAAGTTTCAATTTTTTAATAATTATTATTTTATCAAATAATAACGAAAACATTATTGACAATTTAAAAACGAATGAGTTAATTAATCAATCAATCAAACAAGGCACAGTCAATACGATTGTACCTTGTTTAATTTTAACATTAACTGTCAATTATCTTTAAATGCAAAGTGGAGCAGTGCCGTAAAATTGGCACTGCTCCTGTTTTATATAATTAGTTAAAACATCAACTCACGCCAAAAAATCACCTGCCTTAGTCGACATTAATTTGTATATCTCCGTATTAGTATTAATCCTATTCGTAAACGGAACAAGGTTGCTACCATACCGAATAAGCCCACAACCTGCATCCGCATTCGTTATATAACTAAGCTGCTCGCCAGAAATATTAAGCAATTTTGCAAGTTTTTCTCTGTCGCTCGGGGCTTGGTTAAGAAGTACAAGAAACTCACTGTTCGACAGCATGGAACTTGCAAGCGGAGAGAGTAAAAGACTCTCCACATTTTGCGTTATGGCTGTCGGGAACGCATTGCGCTTTCTAAATCTTCGCCATGCAGAGTTGAAAAACTCGGCAACTGGAACACTTGTAAGTGGCAAGAAAACAAGAGTGAATATAGGCTCTCCAAAATCTGTATCCAAAGACCCGATAATTGTTGAGGGTACACATGAAGCAATTATTACAAAAGAAGAATTTGAACAAGCTAATTCAAAAATTGTTAGGATAAACAAAAAACCGAAAAATGATTTAGAGTACCCTTTGAAATGGCTTGTGAAGTGTGGCGATTGTAGACGAGCTATGAGAAGAAAAGCTAGAGATGTAATGAATACATATTATGTTTGTGGTAATCGAGCTAAAGACTCCACTTCAAATTGTAGAACTAGAAAGGTTGATGAAAAGAGAATTGAAGAATTAGCCTATAATGCAATTTTGAAGCTCATTGAACTGCGAAATGCTAAGCTAGATAATAAGCCTGCAAAAGAGTTACGGATGGCATGACTTCCTCACTTTCTTCCTGCATTTTTTGTATGCTGATGTGACCTTTGATTACACTATTTGTGTAGTCGATTGATTTTGTGGTCACAGCCACATTTTCGCCTGCATACGTCAAATTCACATTTACAATAGGGCTGTTATAGGCATATTCTAAAAATTGGTAGCCCTCACTTGGCACAATTTCTTGCACCTCGTATTTGCCTAAATCAAGGCTTGCAGATGTTGTAAAAATGCCATTTTCATTTGTTTGCCCTATGGCAATAATACTGCCCTGTGTTACGGCTTTTCTATACCTTTTTTAAAATTGCACTCTTTATTGTACTCTATCTGAGCTTTTTGTTGATATTTAGTTGTATTATACTTGCAAGGGCAACACCTCTTTCTTGTTATTTTAATTTGGCGGTGGTATAATAGGATAAAATACGGTTACATGCATAATATATGGAGGTTAATTTCATGAGAAAATATATTATTGTACTTATAGTAGCTATTACAATGTTTACAAGCTGTTCGGTAACAGCGAAAGAAGAAGTGGAAACACAAATTGCAGCACCAAACATAACAGCTTCATCTGGAGATGAAACAAATGATGAAAATGTGCCAGTATCACCTAAATACATAGACTTAAGCGGTTATTTTAATAATATTAACGGCACAGCAGTTTTTTTAACAGAGAATGGTGAGGAATATATCTACAATGAAGATTTATCTAAAAAAAGGTATTCGCCATATTCAACTTTCAAAATTGTATCTACATTGATGGGGCTTGATGAGGATATCATATCTACAAAAGATAGCACTATGGAGTACAATGGTACAATATATTGGTACGATTTATGGAATGATAATCTAAATTTAGAACAGGCTTTTAAAAATTCTTGTGTATGGTATTATCATCAGATTATAAATAATATACCGCAACAAACGGTACAAGCACACTTAGATGCATTGAACTATGGTAATAAAGATATTTCAGAGTGGAATGGAAATGGAAGTAATCTACAAGAAGATTTAAATGGATTTTGGTTAGGCTCATCACTTGAAATCTCTCCAAAAGAACAAGTTATATTATTAAAAAACATCTTTGAATATCAAACTGATTTTACCATCGAACATATTGATTTGTTGCAAGAACTAATGGAAACAGACATAGATAATGTTTATGGAAAAACAGGAAGTGATAGTAGTAATAGTTGGTATGTAGGATATTTTGAATATAATGAAAAAAATATTTACTTTGCTACTTTTATTCAAGGAGATAATGTTTCAGGTGCAAAAGCAAAAGATATATCTGTATCAATCATTGAAAATTGGAATATCATAAATAATGACTATTCATAACAATTATGAAAATAACAGGCGGTGTGAGACCTCACACCGCCTGTGCTTTTCTATTTGCTACTTAATTCATCATGCATCTTAAACAGCCTTTTTCCAATCGCCTCAACAACAGTAACCGTAACGCCATTACCCGCCTGCTTATACGCCTGCGCATCTGAGTTTATTCACAATATAACGTCAATTCTGTCATCTGTATAACCTTGCAATCGCAGACACTCTCGTGCCCGCAAAGAACCGTCAGTTTTTAAGGTTTTTTGCGGATAAGGACGAACAAGGGAGCAAGCGGATAAGTTTTTGCAATTAATTTTGCAAGACAAAAACTTGGAGCTAACGCGAACTTTGTGAGGACGCGTTTTGCCACCCTTGCCGCCTGCGCTTGCAATAATTGTAATACTCAAGCCGTCGGTGTCGTAGATGCGTTTTCCTTGGCTACCACCTCTGATTTGCTTAAGAGTCTGCGGATTTGCGTCGGTTGAGCAGTAGGTTTCATCCAATCAAGGGCGGCTTGCGCCTTGTTTCTTGGAAAACCCTTGCCTGGGTGTTGTTAGCCAAATCAAAGATTTGGACAGCACCGCAAAAGAACATAGTTCCTCTTGTGTCATCAAAGCCAAGTCTTTTTCCACCCATGTTCCTCTTTCTACCATGATTCACCTCGCTGTTTTTATCTTCTTAGTTTATCATGGCTTTCGTCTTTTAACGTCATTTTTATTTCGGCGTTTTTATTCATTTTATCATCGGCGGTGACAAATTACTAAGGTTGATTATTTTAATGCAAAACAACAGTTACAGTGAAAGTGCAAGCTACAAAAGGGCGCACTAACCCCTTGGTGTTACAGGTTTGTTTTTAAAACAGAAAAAGCCCTAACTTTATGACACATTGCATAAAATTAGGGCTTAAAGTTTTACGTGTTATTTTATATAAAACTCTATGAAAGAGTGTGGTTTTTAAAAATCGGCACAAAAAAAGAGCAGTTTTAACCCCAAATAGGCTCAAAACTGCTCGGTATCTTTTGGACATCTTTTAATACAGCATATTTACACAAAGGGCAAAAATGCCAAAAAACAACGTAAAGACGAGATAAAATAGATGCCCTGTCAAAACATTCTCACACCCGATTTTGATACATTTTCAACTATCACCATTTATTTTTGTTAGTTACGCGAAAGCTTATAAAAGTTTCAACCTGCTTAATCAAGCGCATATAGTAAGAGAAGGATGACAGTTTTTGTTGCTGGCTGCGTTAATTCAAAAAGAGCATAGATTGAGCACTGAGGCTTCAAATCTATGCACTTATTAAAAATCTTTTTGAAAGAAAAATTTTCTTCCTGCAATTGCGCACCCTGCCAAAAATACATAATTATGTTTAAAATCACAGGTGGAAAAAACGTTGCAATAATCATTTCCAAGAAGTTTTATAGCAGCTTTATTGCTTTTTTCAATAAATTCACTTTCAAACAGTGTTATTCCATGCAAGTAACATCGCTTAGGGTCTAGTATACTTACAAGGTTTAACAAAACTTGCAAAAATCTCTCATCAGCTTCGTTTTCAAGTGCCTTCGCCCCTTTATCACCCTGAGAAGAAGCAAGCATTAGCGCTGAATAATTTAGCTGATCTATATTTCCACCGAGTAAATCATACAAAACAGGAAATTTTTCTTTGCTAAAATTATTTCGTACTTGATGCATTATATATTCCGTAGATACTATGGTGTTTAAGCATCCTCTTCTACCACATTTGCAAGTTGGGCCGTTCGGGTCTATAACCATATGGTTAAGTGACCCTGCTTTGCCGTGTTCGCCGGCATATATTTCTCCGTTTAGAAAAAGCGCTACATTCATAGAGCTGTCTATTTCAACAAGCAAAAAGTAATTATCGGGCACACTCGAAGAATAGTCCATTTGAGCTGTACCAAGTGCTTTAGGGCTGCCGCTTATAACAACAGGTAGGTTTGTTTTTTGTGAAACACTTTTTTGCAACGATTTAAAATTTCGCAGAACATCTTGTATATTGGGATTACAAGCAATTCCGATGCCCAGAACTTTTCTGGATTGTGTTTGCTCTAGTATTTCTTCTATGCACTCAAGCAAAGTTAAAATTATGCGTTCTTTGTCGTGTTTAACAATAGGAAAAGGTTCGCATACGTACTGCACATTTCCTCGCAAATCAGCCAGTCCACCAAAAATAAACTCTTCGTTTATGAAAAGGCCAATTGTTAAGCCTGCCGTCGCATTAATATCAATTGCTATTTTTTTCTTACCCACAGATGTAGAGTTTGTATTCAGCAAACCTGTTTCTATAATTAAATTATTTTTTAACATATTACTTACAAGTACAGATATTCCAGCCTTTGTAAGACTTAATGCATTTGATAAATCGACACGAGAAACCGCTTTGTTATGTAACAAATAAAGTAAAATTTGGCTTTGATTTGTTTTTTTAACATGTCCTTTACTAATCCCTAACGTTTTCAAAAAAAAACACCTATTTCCTTTATAAGTTACATTATATTTTGCCGTATTAAAATATTTTTTTGCTACTATAAAATACTATTTCTTTGCAAACTCTTCAAGCATACGGCTTTTTTTCTCAATGTAATATTGATAATTGTAAAGAGAAATTGTAGGGGGAACTTTGTGGTCAATTGTCGGAATGTATCCTCCTTTTTCAAGCACAGGCTTTAAACTTTCAAGCTCGGCAACAATAGCCTGCGGACCCTTTTCAATTTCAAATTTATTTACTCCGCCAATCATGGCAAAATTAGGAAATCGCTTTCTTATCTCTTGTGGTGTGCTACCTGCTATTACTTCAAGAGGATAATGCCCATCAAATCCAAGTTCAATATACCAAGGTATAATACCAAGAGTATTTCCATCGGAATCTAAAAGCAGTTTTTTAATTCCTTTAGAACGCAAGAAGTCTACAAGTTCAATATAATACGGTTTCATGAATTTGTCAAATACTTTTTTTGATATAAAAGAACCTGTTTTATACGCCATGTCTTCAACGACACATGCATATTCAAGAGGTGTGTGTTTTAAAACAAGTTCTATAAACTGTTTTATAAATTCTAAATGTTGTGAATTGATGCGCTGTATAAATTCAGGTTCATCAAAATATGCATAGCATAAATTTTCAATTCCAATCAATTCTCTTGGATACTCCAAAAAACCATCAATCCACACACCTGTGGGGTTGCCCTCGCTCCTAAGTAGTTTAATTTTTTCATCAAACCCTTTGGGTATTCTTCCCTCACTCAATCCGTTCATCCTTGGGGCAATCAATTTGTTAAAATCATCTATGTTTTCTATTGGATGTTTAATTGTATGAGATATAGATCCCGATGTTTTGTGTTCTCTAACAAGGCCTATTTCTCCGCCATAAAGAATTGTTTCTTCATCTTCTTCAACAACTTCGCGTGACAAAGGAGGATACGGCCCCCAAATGACACCCTCCATTTTGCTTGGTCCCCAATAGTTAACCATATTAAGCTCAAAACCACGGTCGCCCTCAAGGTAATTTTCAATTTCTTCGTATGATTTTAAATGTAAAGGCAAACCCTCTTTGCGCCACCTAATAATAGTTTCCGGCCAGTAGCCAAAATCAAATACCGGAATTTTGTCTACTTGCTCAAAAGACAGTACCTTTAAAAAACGTTCACTCGCTGTCATAAATATAATTCATCCTTTCAACTGCACTTCACTGTATAAACTCAAATTAAAAATTTTAATATTTTTTGCTTTGATAAAAATGTTTTAATGTATTATACGCTTGTATTTTTTGTTCTTAAAGAAACAAGAACAACTGCCAAAATGGTAAGCACATACGGTACCATTTGAATGAACTCGCTAGGTATATCCACAGAACCTTGCAGAGAAATTTGAAGAGCGCTTACTGCCCCAAAAAATAATCCAGCCAATGCAACCCCCACGGGGTGATATCGCCCAAATAAAATAGTTGCAATAGCAATATATCCTCTTCCCGAAGACATGCCCCTTACAAACATATTAATATTTGATATTGACAAAAATGCACCTGCCAGGCCACAACACAAACCACCTATAATTACGCTTAAATATTGCGTTTTTTTAACATCTATTCCTAAAACCGATGCGGCAGTTGGGTTTTCTCCAACAGATATAACGTGGTTTCCAAAAGAAAATTTGTTAAACAATAGATATGCAAACAAAACTATGAATGGAGCCATAATTGTAATTGGCGATAAATTTGTAAATAAAAATCCTATGTACGGCAAATTACTTAAAAGTGGTATATCTACAGCTGATAAAGAGGGAACAATAGGCGAATTACCCTTGCTACCAAATACTACGCCTAAAATATATACCGTAATGCTTGTTGCAAAAATATTAATTGCAAGGCCACTTACAACATGGTTAATTTTTACGCTTACACACAGATAAGCGTGCAAAAGCCCTACAAGCATACCAACCACTGCTCCGCACACAAGACCCATCCAAGCATTGTTAAAGTAATAGCTACCCATTGCCGCTGCAAAAGCGCCTATGAGCATGTTTCCCTCCAGGCCTATATTTGTAATGCCGGCTTTTTCTCCAAATATTCCGCCCACGCCTGTAACAACAATAGGTGTAGCGCCAACAATGCTTAAAGTTAAAATAGAAACTATAACATCTGACATATTACAACAAACGCTCCTTTCTTCTAAAAAGAGCTTTTATACTATTAAAAATACCTTTATCTGCGACAACAAGTATTAACATAATGGCTATTAAAACATAAACCCACTCTGTTGAAACAGATGTGTACATATTAATATTTACACCGCCGTAATGTAAAAGCCCAATGAATAAACCCATTACAACCGCACCTATCGGGTTGTTGCGTCCTATTATGGCAACTGTCATTCCATCGTATCCATATCCGGGGGAAAAGTTTAACTCCATATATCCATATGCGCCCATAACTCTTTCGGCGCCTACAAGTCCGCCAATCATGCCCGATAGCAACATTACAAGAAGTATTACTTTTCCGGAAGATATGCCCGAATACTTTGTCGCAAGCATATTTTTTCCTGCGGCGTCAATATTCCAACCAAAAGGCATATAGTTAAAAACTATATACATTAATATAGCTACACCTATAGCAATAACAAAACCCCAGTTAAGTTGTTCGGGTGGGAACATTTGCGGCAGTATTCCTTCTGGCGGAAATTCATTTGTTCTTGGAGAAATGCCCTCGCTTTTCATAAATGTCAGCAATATATATGAAACCATTGCCATTGCGATATAGTTCATCATAATTGTGCTAAGAACTTCATGTACTTTAAATTTAACCTTTAGCCAGCCTGCTAGCATACTCCACAAACCTGCTGATATCATTGCAAAAATTAAACAAACAGGTATTTTTATAAAAGCATTGTTTATAGGAAAATACAATGCTGCAACAGCGGCGGCAAGGCCCCCAATATAAATTTGCCCCTCTATTCCAACATTGAACAAACTACACCTAAATGCTATAACCGCAGCAAGCCCACTTAATATTAATGGAGTTGCCTTTCCCAATACTTTTATTATGCCCGACGGTCTTGTAAGTGGTTCTATCAGCAAATAGTAGTAAACTTCAAAAGGATTTTGCCCTTGAATAATTATAAAAATACTGCCTATTGACATTGCAATTAATATGTTTAAACCAATTAATCCCAAACTTTTTAAATGAGATTTTAAATCAGTGCCACTATCTTTTTTTAATATATTCATTACTTCACCCCTCGCTTTACGCCTAGCATCATAGCACCAAGCTCATCTAAATTAACGTTTTCGTTTTTTAATTCTCCCATTATCTGTCCATCAAATAAAACACCTATATTATCAGATAATCTTAGTATTTCGGTTAATTCAGTAGAAATTAAAATAATACATTTGCCTTGTTTTTTCAAATCTTCCAGAACACTGTAAACAAAAGATATAGCACCAACGTCAAGGCCTCTTGTTGGATTTGCCGCTATAATTATTTCCTTGTCGGTAATTCCACATTCCCTTGCAAGAATAACTTTTTGTTGATTACCACCGGACAAGAAACGTATTTTTTGCTGCGTGCTTGTATACGATACATTGTAATTTTGTGCCATTTTTTCTGCTGCTTTTTGAATTTTTTTAGGAGAGAGAAAACATGCAAACGATTTAAACTGTCTATTATTTTCAAACCCCATTACAGCGTTTTGTGCAATTGTATTATCAAGAACAATTCCCTGCGAATGTCTGTCGGGCGGAATACAAGCAACACCTTCGCTTCTAATTTTTTGCGTGGTGCTGTTTGCAAAATCTTTTCCAAGCAAATTTATTTTGCCCGATTTAATTTTTCTAAGTCCCATTATACTTTCTATCAGTTCCGACTGCCCATTGCCGTCCACACCGGCGATGCCATATATCTCTGCCTTTTTGCAGCTGAACGAAAGATTTTTCAAACTGCAGCCAAATCCACCTGCAACAGTACAAATATTATCAATTTTAACAACGATATCACCTTTTTTTGTTTCTAGAGGTTTTTCGTCAAACGAAATTTCTTTGCCAACCATCATTGTTACAAGCTGTTTTGTGGTTGTTTCGCTCGCTTTTACCGTGCCAATAAATTTACCCCTGCGCAAAACAGATATTTCGTCGGCAACATTCATAACTTCTTCTAATTTATGGCTTATAAAAATTATTGTTTTACCTTGTTTTTGCAGTTCTTTTATGCTACTAATAAGGTGTTCAACTTCTTTTGGAGTAAGAACAGCTGTAGGTTCATCTAAAATAATGTATTCTGCCTTTTTATAAAGAACTTTAATTATTTCAACACGCTGTTGCTGCCCTACTGTTAAGTTGCCAACTGTTTGTTCTAGCTCAAGCGTAATGCCGTAATCTTTACAGGCTTCTTCAATTTTTTCATATGCACTTTTTTTATCAATCCAGCCCATTTTTATATTAGGCTCGCAGCCAAGTATAATATTTTGCCAAACTTTTAACTGGTGTACCAGCATAAAATGCTGGTACACCATACCTATTTTGTTTTCTGTTGCCTCTTTAAGCCCTGCAAAATTGCTCTTTTTACCGTCTACGCTCATGCGCCCGCTTGTGGGGGTAAGTACACCGCTGAGAATATTCATAAGGGTACTTTTACCAGCGCCGTTTTCACCGACAATTGCGTGTATGCTACCTTTTTTTATATAAATATCAACATCGGATAAAGCTAAATTTCCGGAAAAGTCCATTGTAATATTTTCCATTTTAATACCACTGTTTTCCAATGTATTTCCCCCTTTTTTTCAATAATACAACTTACTCGGCTATATAGTCAGTAACTACAATTTCACCTGAAATTATAGCTGCCTCAATTTCTTTTAGATCTTCAACTTGCTCATCAGACAAATGACGGCTGTAAACTATTCCAACACTTCCGTTTTCAAGGCTTGCTACGTATCTACCGGTAACAGGCTCGCCGTTTAATGCCTGTTCAATTGCGCCGTATACAGCAACCTCGCCCTTTGTAAGCATACTTGTAAGCACACTATCGGGGGCAATTTCTTCTTGGTCTACATTAACGCCTATTGCCCATATGCCTGTTTCTTCGCATCCGTTAATAACGCCAAGACCTGCACCACCTGCTATTTGGAAAACTACATCAACACCGCTGCTCTCCATGTCTAGCGTTATGCTTTTTGCCGTTGTAGTATCTGCCCATGCCTCGTAAGTTGTTCCTATATATTTAGATATAACCTCAGCTTCAGGATTAACATATTTTGCGCCCTCTTCAAAACCAACTATAAATCTGCGAATTGCAGGAAAGTCCATGCCGCCAACACAGCCAAGCATGCCTGTTTCGCTGTTCATTGCAGCGGCTGCTCCGGCCAAAAACGAGCCTTCATGTGTTAAATATTCTACCGACATGATGTTTTCAGCTTCAAGTGTTGAGTCTATTGTAACAAAGCTAACATCGGGCGCACTTGGAGCAAGTTCCTCAATTATTGTGTCATAGTCGGGAACAGCGGCTATTATCATGTCATATTCTTGATCAATCAAACTTTGCATCATATCTAAAACTTGTGTAGTATCTTTTGGCTCAAACACTTCATATGATATACCAAAGTCGCGCTCTGCATTTTGACAGCCAAGCAGTGCTTGGTCATTCATCGATTTGTCGCCAAGGCCTGTTAGTCCGGCAATTAAACCTACTTTGTAATCAACTGTCGGTTCAGCTTGTGTATCAGCAGGTTCTTCTGCCTCGCTTGTGTCAGCCGGTTGACTTTCGCTTGGTGTGCTTGCACAACCTGAAAATAGTGCTAAGGATAAAATTAAAGCGATAATTAATGCCAATAACCTTTTAATGTTCATAGTAACTCCTCCAATTTTAATAAAAGTACAATTCGTTTTTGATTAGTTAACTTATTTTACAATCAAAAAATGTTAACCTCATGTTAAATATTATAAGTTTATTATGCGCCATTTGTAAATGTAAAAATTCAACAAAGTTTTAGTTAGATATTCTAACTAATTGACAAATATGATGTTTTTTTGATGTTTTTTATACCGTTTGCAACAATAAATTGGAAAAAAACTACATTTTTTAATTTTGGTTTAAGTTCCAACTCTTTAGTTTTTTTGTATTTAGCATTAAGGGTTTAAAAGCAAACGCGAAATGAACAAGTTTTATCTGAAACATTACAATTATAAAAATGCAATGTGCACAATAAATAATAGAAATTTCATGTTTTTGGACATTTTATCAATTGTTTATATTGTTATGCTGTGGCATAATAAAGTACAAGAATATTACAAAGAAAGAGGTGCATTCTTATGAGTAAAAAATCAAAAATATGGATGTGTATAGCACTTTTATTGTGTTTAGTGGGCGCAATGGGTGCTTTTTTCATTCAAACAGGATTTGGGCAAATTGAAGTTTCTGAAATATCTTTACGCACAGATAACGGCCTTTACACAGGTTACTTATTTGTGCCTAAAACAGCAAGCAGCGAAACACCTGCACCGGCTATTGTTTTAAGCCACGGTTATTTGAATAACAGGGAGATGCAAGACAACAACTATGTAGAGCTTGCGCGCCGTGGTTATGTTGTTTTTGTGCAAAATGCATACGCACACGGAGATTCTTCTATGCCAACGGGCGAGGGGATTGAGGTAACAACCGGCGGTATGGTTCAGGGTGTAGAATATGTTTCATCGCTCTCTTTTGTAGATAATACAAGAATCGGCGTATCGGGACACTCTATGGGCGGTGGATTTACAGATGCCACTGCGGCGTATTATACCCAGTTAGAGCGTGATGCGCTTGCCGCAGGATTAAGCCCTGAAGAGGCAAGAGCTGAAAATAAAATTGCATCCGCAGCAATTGTAGGCAACTATCCGCTATCACTTGCAAGTGCGCAAGACACAACAGGGGAAAGTGGATATCTATGCGACCTTGCCGTAATAGCAGGCAAATATGATGAATTTTACCTTGGAATGTCTAACAACTATGGGTATGAACTGCTTACAAGCAAAGAAACACAGCAATTGGTAGCAGTGCAAACCGGCCAGCAACTAACACAGGCAGCGCAAGAGGGTCAGTTTTATACAAACGCTGAAAACGGCTATATGTTGGCATTGTACAACCCAGCCGAAACACATGCACAAAACCATTTTTCTACACTTGAAGCGGCAGACCTTGTAGAGTTTTTTGAGGAAAGTTTAGGTGCGCCAAACCCAATTGCGCCACAAAATCAAGTATGGTGGCTAAAAGAACTTTTTAACATGGTTGGTCTAATTGGATTTTTTGCATTCATAATGCCTTTTACAGATTTACTATTGACACTGCCGTATTTTGCGCCACTAAAAGCAAAAGAGGTTTTGCCACTTGCAGCGCCTATTGGCAAAGACAAACGCAGATATTTTGCAACAAACATTTTAGGCGGAATAATAAATGCTGTTTTGTTAATGCCACTTTTATTAGTTGGGTATGTGCTGCTAATAAACCCATTTTGGCCGCAGGACACAACAGGGGGTATAGGACTTTGGACACTGGGCAGTGGGCTTGTTTGCCTGTTAATGCTGCGAATTGGCTTTGGCAAAAAATTAAAAGGTGCTGGTAAAGAGCTGCACACAAAATTGGAAAAAGGAATGTTAAAACGTACAATAATTATGGCGCTTGTAATTATTGTGGGTACATATGCCCTTGTTTTCCTAGCGGATTACATTTTCCAAACAGATTTTCGTATTTGGACACTGGTTGTACGTATATTTAGCGCACCAAAAATTTGGGTTGCAATTAAATATTTACCATTCTTCTTGTTGTTTTACATTGTTAACAGTATTTGCGTTAGCCGCAATGATATTGAGGGGTGGAGTGAAACAAAAAAAATCAGTCTATCGGTAGCGTTTAATATTATTGCGCCATTGCTTTTTGTGCTTGTAACGTATGTGCCTATTTTATTTACGCAAAAAACAATTTTTGGCGGTATGCCAGGTATAATAGGTATGGCAGGGGCGCTTATACCAATTCTTGTAATTCCATTTGTGCCAATTTTGGGTATTGCCGGTTTAATATCTTATAAGCTATACAAAAAAACAGGAAGTATTTGGCTTGGCGGCATAGTAAATGCGGCGATGGTTACTATGATTACAGTTGCAAACACATCGTTTAGTTTTCCTTATTAAAATAACTATATAAAACTCCATAAAAGAGTGTAATTTTAAAATCGGCACAAAAACCTGCTAAGAAAAGTCAAGACTTTTTTAGCAGGTTTTTAAAATTC
>CAYJNL010000028.1:0-34614 GCA_964371675.1 uncultured Bacteroides sp.
TTTCCGGAGGAACTGCAAGGCGGTTCACCGGATTTTCTGATGCAAATAGATGAAACACCCGGCGCAGTGTTAAGTATTTGTTTAAGGCTCCAAAGACAGTAACAAAAGGAGGAAACGAAATGGCAGTCAAAGAAAAAATCAGAATACGCTTAAAAAGCTACGATGCAACACTTGTAGACAATGCGGCGGAGAAAATTGTGGAGACGGCGAGGCGCTCGGGAGCGAGAGTTTCAGGCCCAATCCCACTACCGACAGACAAAGAGGTAGTAACAATTCTACGTGCTGTGCATAAGTACAAAGATAGCCGTGAGCAGTTTGAAACTCGCACACACAAGCGTCTGATCGACATTCTAAAACCGTCTAACAAGACGGTGCAAGACTTAACAAGCTTGCAACTCCCCGCCGGCGTTGAAATTGAAATTAAATTGTAATCTTACATTATAATAAGGGCTTTTAATTAGCCAACTGTTTACATGTAAAACGCATTGCAGTAAAATTTCTGTTAAATTTCGGTAGGTGAGGTCACGTTGACGGTTTACGCCGCCAACCAATAACCTATTAGGAGGCAGAATATGAAAAAAGGTATTATCGGCAAAAAAGTCGGCATGACACAAATCTTTGACGAGAATGGCAAAGTTATTCCCGTTACAGTTGTACAGGCCGGTCCGTGCACAGTAGTGCAAAAGAAAACAATCGAGAGCGACGGTTATGTTGCAGTTCAAATGGGCTACGGCGACATTTCAGCAAAAAAAGTAACAAAACCGGCTAAAGGTCACTTCGACAAAGCAGAGGTTGCACCTAAGAGAACACTAAGAGAGTTCCGTTATGAAGATGTTAGCGCAATTAACATTGGCGAAATTGTTAAGGCAGACACTTTTGAAGTTGGCGAACACGTTGACGTTGTTGGCACAAGCAAAGGTAAAGGTTATGCCGGTACAATCAAACGCTGGAACGGCCACCGTCTACGTGAATCTCACGGTACAGGTCCTGTTGCACGTCACGCAGGTTCTATGGGCGCTTGTTCTTCACCATCACGCGTTTTCAAAGGCAAAAAATTGCCGGGTCACCTTGGTGCGGAGCGCGTAACTGTTCAAAACTTGCTTGTAGTTAAAGTTGACGCTGAAAATAATCTTATCGCTATTAAAGGTGCAATTCCGGGCCCTAAAGGTTCAGTTGTTACTATTTCCGATAGCGTTAAGGCGTAAAGGAGGAAAGCAAAATGGCAAAATTTGACGTTTTAGACATGAGCGGCAAGAAAGTTTCCACAATAGAGCTTTCCGACGCCGTATTCGGAATTAAACCGAATGAAAAAGTAATGCACGCGGCTGTTGTTAATTTCCTAGCAAACCAACGCCAAGGCACACAAAGCACACTTACTCGCAGTGAAGTTTCAGGTGGTGGACGTAAACCATGGCGCCAAAAAGGCACAGGCCGCGCACGCCAAGGTAGCACACGTAGCCCACAATGGACACACGGTGGTATTGCTCTAGGCCCAAAACCTCGCGATTACAGCTACAGCCTAAACAAGAAAGTTAAGCGCATTGCTATACTTTCAGCGCTTTCAAGCAAAGCATTAAGCGGTGACGTAATTGTTGTAGACGAGCTTAGCACAAGCGAATACAAAACAAAAACAATAGTTGATATGCTAAGTGCAATTGGCGTAACACGCAAAGCACTTTTGGTTACACCTGAAGTTGACAAAAAGCTTGTAAAAAGCGCAAGCAACATTCCGGGTATCAAAACAGCAACTGCTGACAATATTAACACATACACAGTGTTAAACCAAGGCAAGTTTGTTATTAGCGTAGACGCTGCCAAAAAGCTTGAGGAGGTATACACAAGATGAAACAAGCACCACAAGATATAATTTTGGCACCTATCATCACAGAGGCCTCTATGGCAGGCATTCCGATGAAAAAGTACACATTTAAAGTTGCTACAACAGCAACTAAAGTTGACATTGCACGTGCTGTAGAGCAACTTTTCAAAGGCACTAAAGTTAGCAAGGTTAACACTGTTTCGGTACGCGGCCGTTTGCGCCGCCAAGGCAGATATGTAGGTTACACTGCAAAATCAAAAAAAGCCATTGTGACACTTTCACAAGACTCAAAAGGCATAGAGTTCTTCGAGTCGATGGCATAAGCTAAGCGAAACGGCCCCGAGAAGGGGCAAATTATGGGGATATGACCCCGATAATAACATCATAAGAAATAGTCAATTAAATCCAAAACTGCAATATAATTTCGGCTAAAATTCCGTTTTTCTGCTTCGGAGTCAATCGGAATACAAAAGTATTCCTCAATTCTTCTCATTGAAAAACAAAATTTTATCTCAAAATTCTTACCGCACTTTTGAACTTAATCAACTATACAGAAAGTGAGAGAGATAATGGCTATCAAAAAATTGAAACCCACTACTCCGGGCCGCAGAGGTATGACGGTTACGGATTACTCGGGTCTTTCAAAAGTAGCACCTGAGCGCAGCCTGCTAGAGCCCATGAAAAAAGCCGCAGGCCGCAACAACACAGGTCGCATTACTGTTCGCCATCACGGCGGCGGTAACAGAACAAAATATCGTGTTATTGACTTTAAACGCAATAAAACAGATATGCCCGCAACAGTACAAACACTTGAGTATGACCCAAACCGCTCTGCATTTATTGCACTAGTGCAATATGAGGACGGCGAGAAACGCTACATTATAGCACCTGAAGGATTGAAAGTTGGCGACAAGGTTATGAGCGGTGCGAACGCTGACATTAAACCCGGCAACTGCTTGCCATTTGTTAACATTCCCGTTGGTACAACAATTCACAACATTGAACTTTACCCGGGAAAAGGCGCACAACTTGTACGTAGCGCAGGCAACCAAGCACAGCTTATGGCTAAAGAGGGCAAATATGCACTTGTACGCCTACCATCGGGAGAGATGAGAAACGTACCTGTAAACTGCATTGCAACAATAGGTCAAGTAAGTAATACAGACCACGAGAACGTAAACATCGGTAAAGCCGGACGTAAACGACACATGGGCTGGAGACCTACTGTTAGAGGTAGCGTTATGAACCCTTGTGACCACCCGCACGGCGGCGGTGAGGGCAAAAGCCCAGTCGGTAGAGCAGGCCCTGTTACACCTTGGGGTAAACCTGCACTTGGCTACAAAACTCGTAAAAACCACGCACGTAGCGATAAACTTATCGTAAAACGCGCAACTAAGAAGTAAGGAGGATTGCTGATATGGGTAGAAGTATTAAAAAAGGACCATTCGTGCAACCGGTCCTGCTTAAACGTGTTTTAGAGATGAACGAAAAAGGCGAAAAACGTGTTTTAAAAACATGGAGCCGCGCCTCTACAATTTTCCCTGATTTCGTCGGACACACATTTGCCGTACATGACGGACGCAAACATGTTCCCGTATATGTTACAGAGGACATGGTAGGCCACAAACTCGGCGAATTTGCACCAACAAGAACTTTTAAAGGTCACGTTGGCGGCAAGACAACAGGACGATAAGGAAGAAGGAGAGATTACAAATGGAAGCTAAGGCATATCTAAGATACGCCCGCATCTCACCGCGCAAGGTTTCCGTAGTGCTTGACCTAATTAGGAAACAAGACTTGGACAAAGCTCTTGCAATTTTGCAGTATACACCAAAGGCTGCCTCTGAGCTCCTTTATAAATTGGTAAAATCTGCTGCGGCTAATGCGGAAAACAACCACAATATGGATATAAACAACCTTTATGTAGCAGAGTGTTTTGTAACACCGGGCCCAACGCTTAAACGCATAATGCCAAGGGCACAAGGCCGTGCATTCAGAATTTTGAAACGCACAAGCCACATAACAGTTGTACTAAAAGAGAAAGAGTAAGGAGGTAAAACAGCATGGGTCAAAAGGTAAATGCCCACGGTATAAGAGTGGGAATAATTAAAGATTGGGACAGCCGCTGGTTTACATCCAAGCGTGATTTTGCGGATGCACTTATTGAAGACCACGAAATTCGTAAAGTGCTTAAAAAGCAACTTTATAGTGCAGGCGTTCCCAAAATTGAAATTGAGCGTTTCACAGACAACGCTACTAACAAGCCAAGAATAAGAGTTAGCATTCATTGCTCAAAACCTGGTATGGTTATAGGCAAGGGCGGCAGCGAAATTGGCAAACTACAAGCTCAGCTTGAAAAAATGACAGGCAAAGCTGTTAATGTTAACATTGTTGAAGTTACAAACATGTCTACAAACGCACAGCTTGTTGCAGAAGATATTGCAAGCCAACTAGAGCGTAGAGTAGCTTTCCGCCGTGCCACAAAAATGGCTATGCGTAACGCTATGCAACCTCGCAGGGGCTCAAATGCAGTAGCTGCAAAAGGAATTAAAATTCAAATCGGCGGACGTTTAAACGGTGCCGATATCGCAAGAAGCGAGACATACCATGAGGGTACAATACCACTACAAACTTTGCGCGCAGACATTGACTACGGTTTTGCTGAGGCAGATACAACATACGGTAAAATTGGCGTTAAGATATGGGTTTACAAAGGTGAGGTATTGAAAAGCTCGAAACTTGCAACTCGTAAGGAAGGAGGCAACAAATAATGTTACTACCTAAAAGAGTTAAGTACCGCCGTGTACACCGTGGCCGCATGAAAGGCAAAGCAATGCGCGGCAACAAAGTTACACAAGGTCAATTTGGTATTGTTGCCCTTGAACCGTCTTGGATAACATCAAACCAAATTGAGGCGGCTCGTATTGCAATGACACGTTATATCAGGCGTGGTGGTAAGGTTTGGATTAAAATCTTCCCAGACAAACCTGTAACAGAAAAGCCGGCAGGCACAAGGATGGGTAGCGGTAAAGGTTCACCCGAGTACTGGGTAGCGGTTGTAAAACCGGGCCGTGTATTGTTTGAACTTGCAGATGTAGACGAAGAGATTGCTCGCGAAGCACTTCGCCTTGCAATGCACAAGTTACCCGTAAAATGCAAATTTGTTAAGCGTGAGGAGGCACAGCAGGCATGAAACCGGTAGAAGTACGCGAAATGACAGCCGCTGAGCTTACAAAAAAGCTGGCAGAGCTGAAAGAAGAATTATTCAACCTACGTTTTCAACTTGCAATTCATCAACTTGAAAACCCCGGTAGAATAAAGGCTGTAAAGCATGACATAGCACGTATTAAAACGCAACAGCGCGCAAACGCTGTAAGCGGTAAAGAGTAAGAGGGAGGTAGGCTTTTATGGAACGCAATTTAAGAAAAACCCGTGTGGGCGTTGTTGTATCCGACAAAATGGATAAAACCATAGTAGTTGCTGTTAAAGACAGCGTACAGCACCCCCTCTACAAAAAAATTATTAAACGCACAGTTAAGTTTAAAGCTCATGACGAGAAAAACGAGTGCGGCGTGGGTGACCGCGTTGAAATTATGGAAACACGCCCTATCAGCAAAGATAAACGCTGGAGAACAGTGCGTGTATTAGAAAAAGCAAAATAATCAAAACAGCTTTGAAAGGAGTTTCTGTCTTATGGTACAGATGCAAAGCTATCTCAAAGTTGCCGACAACACAGGCGCTAAAGAAATTATGTGCATTCGTGTTTTGGGTGGCTCAAGAAAGAGATACGCCGGTATTGGCGATGTAATAGTTGCTTCGGTAAAAAAAGCAACGCCAAACGGAACAGTTAAAAAAGGCGATGTCATCAAGGCTGTTGTTGTACGCAGCAAACATGGTGTTCGCCGTGAAGATGGTTCTTATATCAGATTTGATGAGAACGCGGCAGTTATTATTCGTGAAGATAAAAACCCGAGGGGTACACGTATTTTTGGCCCGGTTGCACGCGAATTGCGTGACAGCGGTTACCTAAAAATCGTAAGCCTTGCTCCGGAATCGCTGTAAGGGAGGTTTTAAAATGAATAAAGATAAAAAAGTTCACGTTAAAACCGGTGACAATGTAACTATTATCAGCGGTAAGGACGCAGGCAAACAAGGCAAAGTACTACAAGTTAGCCCAAAAGAGGGTAAAATTATTGTAGAAGGCCTTAACATGGTAACAAAGCACGTTAAAGCCCGCCGTCAAGGCGAGCAAGGCGGCAAAGTTCAAGCTGAAGGCGCATTATACGCATGCAAGGTTATGCCTGTTTGCCCAAAATGCGACAAAGGCGTGCGCACAGGTAGTGCGTTTGACAAAAACGGTAAAAAAGTACGCGTTTGCAAAAAATGCAGCGCTGAATTTTAAAAAAGGAGAGGTAGAACAATGGCAAGATTAAAAGAGATGTACGCCAAGGAAGTTGCTCCCGCTCTTATGAAAAAATTCAGTTATAAAAGCGTTATGCAAATTCCGAAAATTGACAAAGTTGTTATAAACATAGGTTGCGGTGAAGCTAGAGACAACCCTAAAATTATGGAGTCTGTTGTAGCTGACCTTGCAAAAATTACAGGTCAAAAACCAATTATTTGTAAAGCTAAAAAGAGCGTTGCAAACTTCAAATTACGTGAGGGTATGCCAATTGGTGCAAAAGTTACACTAAGAGGCGAGAAAATGTACGAGTTTGTTGACAGGTTCTTCACAGTGTCACTACCACGCGTTCGTGACTTTAGGGGCATTAACGGTAACTCTTTTGACGGACACGGCAACTACAGCTGTGGTATCAAAGAGCAACTAATTTTCCCTGAGATTGATTACGACAAAATTGACACAGTACGTGGCATGGACATTTGTTTTGTAACAACAGCAAAATCAGACATTGAATGCAAAGAGTTGCTTAAATTAATGGGCGCTCCGTTTGCAAATTAAGGAGGGTATGACATTTGGCTAAGACAAGCATGAAAATTAAACAGCAACTTGCGCCTAAGTTCAGCACCCGTGCATACAACCGTTGCAGAATTTGCGGTAGACCCCATGCGTATTTACGTAAATACGGTGTGTGCCGTATCTGCTTTAGAGAATTGGCTTATAAAGGGCAAATTCCGGGCGTTAAGAAAGCAAGCTGGTAAAACAATTTATCATTAACAAGGAGGTTAGTGGCTAATGAATATTACAGATCCTATTGCCGACCTTTTAACAAGGGTGCGCAATGCTAGTAGTGCCAAACACCCTTCTGTTGACATTCCTTCATCAAACTTGAAAAAAGCAATTGCAAACATTCTTGTTGAAGAAGGTTATGTGAAAGGTGTTCAGGTTATGGATGACAACAAACAGGGTGTCATCAGAATTACACTAAAATACACAAAAACAGGTGCACCTGTTATAACAGGTTTGCGCCGTGTGTCAAAACCGGGCCTACGTATCTACACAAATTGTGAAGATATGCCAAAGGTTATGAGAGGGCTTGGCACAGCTATTATATCAACATCTAAAGGCGTAATGACAGACAAAGCAGCTCGCAAAGACAACGTGGGCGGCGAAGTTCTCGCCTTTGTTTGGTAAGAAAGGGGCAATAAGACAATGTCGAGAATAGGAAGAAAACCCATCGTCATACCGGCAGGTGTCGAGGTTAAAATCGACGGCAACACTGTAACGGTTAAGGGCCCCAAAGGTAGCCTTAATTCCGTCATCAGTCCTATAATTTCAGTTAAAGCGGACAATGGTGAAATATTGGTTACTCGCCCAAACGACGAGAAACAAGCGCGTAGCTTGCACGGCCTAACACGTACACTTATAAGCAACATGGTTGTTGGTGTAACAGAGGGCTTCAAAAAAGAGCTTGAAATTCAAGGCGTAGGTTACCGTGCTGCAAAACAAGGCAAAGACCTTGTTATGAACCTTGGTTATTCACACCAAGTTATTGTAAGCGAAAAAGATGGCATTACAATTGATGTACCGGAACCGCTTAAAATTATAATTAACGGCATAGACAAACAAAAAGTTGGGCAATTTGCTGCAGAAGTGCGCGAGAAACGCCCACCGGAACCTTACAAAGGCAAGGGTATTCGCTATGCGGGCGAGGTTATCATCCGCAAAGAGGGTAAAGCCGGTAAGGGTAAATAATAAAAGGAGTGAGAGACAATGGTTAATAAACCGGATAAGAATATTGCGCGTTTGCGCAGACATCGCCGTGTTCGCGGTAAAATCTCAGGCACAAGCGCGTGCCCGCGCCTTGATGTGTTCCGCTCCTCAAAGCACATTTATGCTCAGCTTATTGATGACGTAGCCGGTGTTACACTTGCAAGCGCATCCAGCTTAGATAAAGATTTTGAAGGATTCGGCGGTAACGTTGAGGCCGCAACAAAAGTTGGCAAAGCAATTGCCAAAAAAGCATTAGACAAAGGCATTACAAACGCTGTTTATGACAGAGGCGGTTTCGTTTATCACGGCCGTGTAAAAGCTTTGGCAGAGGGCGCCCGTGAAGGCGGCCTAAAGCTGTAAGGAGGATACAAATGGACATATTAGATGCATCCACATTGGATTTACAAGAAAAAGTTGTTGCCATTAACCGTGTATCCAAAACAGTTAAGGGCGGCCGCGTTATGAAATTTTCCGCTCTTGTTGTTGTCGGAAACGGTGACGGCATAGTTGGTTTTGGGCTTGGCAAAGCATCCGAGGTACCTGAGGCAATACGCAAAGGGCTTGAGGCTGCAAAGAAAAACTTGCGCAAAATCAGCATGAGGGGTACAACAATCCCCCACGAAACAGTAGGTTGCTTTGGTGCAGGTAGGGTTTTACTTCGTCCGGCACCTGAAGGTACAGGCGTTATAGCAGGCGGTGCAGTTCGTGCAGTTCTTGAGTGCGCAGGCATTAAAGACATACGTACAAAATGCCAACGCACAAATAACCCTTGTAACGTTGTAACTGCAACTGTTAACGGCCTTTGCAGCTTGCAAAGTGCTGAAGAAATTGCACAAAAACGCGGTAAAACCGTGAAAGAAATTTTAGGTTAAGGAGGCAGTGAAAAATGGCTGAAGAAAAAGTAACTAGCGCAGTTGAAAGCGCAGCAGAAGAGAAAAAAGCTCCGGCAAAAAAACCTGCCGCCAAAAAAACAACAACCGCAAAAAAACCGGCTGCTAAAAAAGCGGCTGAGGGTGAGGCTGCTGAGAAAAAAGCTCCGGCTAAAAAAGCAGCAGCACCTAAAGCGGCAAAAACACCTGCTAAAAAAGCAGCTGCTCCAAAAGCAGAAAAAGCACCGGCAAAAAAAGCACCTGCTAAAAAAGCAAGTGCAGGCGGCTTAAAAATTAAACTAACAAAAAGCTTAATTGGCCGCAGTGTAAAACAAATTAGCACAGCAAAAAGCCTTGGTTTAACACGTGTTGGCAATGAGACAATTCAACCCGACAACGAGGCAACAAAAGGCAAAATTAACGTTATATCACATATGGTAACGGTAGTTAAAGCGTAAAAGCAAGGAGGTGTAATGCACAATGATGCTTCATGAATTACGCCCGGCAAAGGGCGCAAATAAGCCCGCAAAGCGTAAAGGTCGCGGCGCGGCAAGCGGTAACGGCAAAACCGCAGGCTACGGACATAAGGGCCAAAAAGCCCGTTCAGGTGCTAAAAAAGCAGGTTTTGAAGGCGGTCAAATGCCTTTACAACGTAGGTTGCCAAAACGAGGATTCAACAATATTTTCGCAAAACATTATGCTATAATTAAATTGAGCGATTTGGAAAACTTTGAGGCAGGCACAACAGTAACAAGCACAGAGCTTGTTGAGAAAGGCATTATCAATAATGCACTTGACGGCGTTAAAGTACTTGGCACAGGTAGCCTTACAAAGGCTGTAACAGTAGAGGCCGCATCTTTTTCAGATAGCGCAAAAAAAGCAATAGAAAGTGCCGGTGGAAAGGCATATACCTTAATTAACATTAACTGCATTAAAAAGTTTGACAAAGATGCAACAGTTAATGCCGCAACATTAAAAGAAAAAGGTATTACTAAAAAAGAAATTGACTGCATTAAAATTTTCGGTGACGGCAAAGCTTCAAAAGCAGTTACTGTACAAGCAGCAGCATTTTCTGATTCCGCAAAAGAGGCAATTGAGAAGGCCGGAGGAAAGGCCGAGGTGAAGTAGAATGTTTCGTACATTTGCAAACGCATGGAAGATTGAAGAGCTTCGTAAAAAGATAATTTTTACACTAATGGTTATTTTGTTTTTCCGTATAGGTGTTGCAATACCCGTGCCCTTTATTTCGGGCGAGGGGCTTAGCGCACTTGTTAACGAAAGCGGTAGCTTGCTTGGATATTTTGATATGCTCACAGGTGGCTCATTCTCACAGGCAACAATATTTGCACTTAGCGTAACACCGTATATTAACGCATCTATCATAATGCAGCTTTTAACGGTGGCACTACCCGCACTTGAGCGTTTAAGCAAAGAGGGCGAGGACGGTAGGCGCAAAATAGCAAAAATTACGCGTTATGTCGGTGCAGGCATGGCTGTGGCACTTTCAATAGGCTACTATTTTCTGCTTAACAGCCAAGGCATGTTAACATACACCACAGGTTTTTCAGGTGTATTTGCCGCAATTGTTATAATTGCAACATTTGCCTCGGGTTCAATGCTCATTCAATGGATGGGCGAGCAAATTGACATGAACGGTATCGGCAACGGTATTTCAATACTGATTTTCGCAGGTATCGTAAGCCGTCTTTCAAGTGTATTTTCGCTTATTTCAAACTCAATTTCGCTTGCAATGGACGGTCAAACGCAATACTTCTTCTATCTACCGCTAATTGCAATTTTAACACTTGCAATTCTTGTTTTAATAGTAATATTAAACGCGGCAGAGAGACGCATTCCAATTCAATACGCAAAACGTGTTGTAGGCAGAAAAATGTATGGCGGTCAAAGCACATACTTCCCCATTAAAGTTAACATGAGTGGCGTTATGCCCGTTATCTTTGCCTCAGCACTTATAAGCATACCGGGAACTATTGGAGACTTGTTCTTCAGCAGTTTAACACAGGCAGAAAGCCCGTTCTGGTATGGATTTTTCAACATGTTCTCAACAACCAGCTGGTTTTATGCGGCGATGTACTTGCTTTTAATCATAGCGTTTAACTACTTCTATGTATCAATGCAGTACAACCCAATTGAGATAGCTAACAACTTGCGCAATAACAACGGCACAGTGCCCGGTTACAGGCCGGGGCAACCCACCAGCGACTTTATAACAAAAGTGCTCGGTAAAATAACATTTATCGGTGCATCGTTCCTTGGTATAGTTGCTGTTGCTCCAATACTTTTCAGTATGGCAACAGGCATGAACTTATCACTGGGCGGTACAAGCCTTCTTATCGTTGTTGGTGTGGCACTTGACACAAGCCGTAGCCTAGAATCTTATATGTTAATGCGTCATCATAAAGGTTTTTTTGAATAATTAACACAATGTTCAAAAGAGGGGAAATGCGTTTATGAAACTTATACTTTTGGGAGCACCCGGCGCAGGTAAGGGCACACAGGCAGAGGCAATATGCGACAAACTGTCTATCCCTGCAATAAGCACGGGCAATATATTACGCGAGGCAATAAAAAACGAGACGAAAATGGGGCTTGCCGCAAAAGAGTTTATTGACTCCGGCGCACTTGTACCTGATGATGTTATTATTAACATCATCAAAGAGCGTCTCGCACAGAGCGACTGCGCAAAAGGTTTTATACTGGACGGCGTGCCACGCACAGTGGCACAAGCCGCCGCACTTGAGACAATGGGCGTTGAAATTGACAAAGTTGTTGAAATTTCAGTTAAGGACGACGTTATTGTTAAGAGACTAGCGGGGCGCAGGGTTTGCTCATCATGTGGTACAAGTTACCATTTGCAATATAAGCCAAGTGAAAATCCCGATGCGTGCGACAGGTGTTCGGGGCAGCTTATAATCCGCAAGGATGATGAGCCCTCTACAACAATCGAGAGACTAAAGACATATCATGAGCAAACAGAGCCACTTGTTGAATTTTACAAAGAGCGCGACAAGCTTGTGATAGTTGAGGGACAAGAAGAAGTGGCTGATACGATTAACCTCGTATTTACAGCACTGGGGATACAAAATTGATACCCTTAAAAAATACGGCAGAGCTCGAGGCAATGTGCCTAGCTTGCAATATAGCGGCAGAAGCAC
The DNA here is from genome assembly GCA_964371675.1 of uncultured Bacteroides sp. GTDB lineage: Bacteria > Bacillota > Clostridia > Oscillospirales > Ruminococcaceae > Ruthenibacterium. The sequence continues at coordinate 12,037 of CAYJNL010000028.1, forward strand.
TGAAGCTTGCGGGCGATGCTGTAAAACCGGGTGTCACAACAGCACATATAGACAAAATTGTTTATGACTATATCATTAGCCAAAAGGCGAAACCCAGCTTTTTAAATTACAACGGCTTTCCAAACAGTGTTTGCATTTCTATTAACGACACTGTTATTCACGGAATTCCCTCAAAGGCAGTTACCTTAAAGCAGGGTGATATAGTTAGCATTGATGTCGGTGCTTTTATAAACGGTTTTCATGGCGATAACGCCGCAACATTTGCTTGCGGCGAGATAAGCCAAGAGGCACAGCGGCTTATAGACGTAACGCGTGAATCACGTGATTTAGCGGTAGAGGCGGCTGTTGTTGGAGCAAGAATTGGTGATATAGGCGCGGCGGTGCAAAACCATGCCGAGAGTAACGGTTACTCTGTTGTGCGCACATTTGTGGGGCACGGCGTTGGCAAAAAATTGCACGAATCTCCCGAGGTGCCGAATTTTGGCACACAGGGTAGGGGCACACGCCTTGTTGCGGGCATGACGCTTGCAATAGAGCCAATGATTAACGAAAAGGGCTATGCTGTGAAGACATTATCCGACAAGTGGACGGTTAAAACCGAAGATGGCGGACTTAGTGCCCATTTTGAGCACACGGTTGCCATAACGGCGAAAGGACCGGTCATATTAACAAAATGCCGCAACTTTAGCGGTGATGACAACAAATGATGTGGAGGACTTGAACGTGTCTAAAGAAGACGTAATTGAGGTTGAGGGTGTCGTGGTTGAAGCAATGCCCAATGCAATGTTTCTTGTTGAAATTCAGGGCGGTCATCGCTTGCTGGCGCACATTTCAGGCAAGTTGCGCATGAATTTTATACGTATTTTACCGGGCGATAAAGTTACGGTAGAGATGAGCCCTTATGACCTTACTAAAGGGCGCATTACGTGGAGAACAAAATAGTTTAACAACTAATGAATGGAGATTACTATGAAAGTTAAACCTTCCGTAAAACCCATTTGCGAGAAATGCAAGGTTATCAAACGCAATGGTCGCGTTATGGTAATTTGCGCAAATCCAAAGCACAAACAACGCCAGGGTTAAACAAAACAATTATTAAAAACGGTAAAATTTCGCCGTCATATGGCAAAAGCCATGTGAAAAATGAGAAAAATTTAACAGGAGGTGCATGTAAATGGCACGTATAGCCGGAGTTGACTTGCCCAAAGAAAAGCGAGTTGAAGTTGGTCTTACCTATATATTCGGTATCGGTGACAGCGCAGCAAGACAAATTCTTGCAGCAACAAAAATTAACCCCGATACAAGAGTTAAAGATTTAACATTCGACGAAGAGGCTCTTATTCGTGATTACATTGATAAGAATTTTACGGTTGAAGGCGATTTGCGCCGTAACGTAGCGCTGGACATTAAACGTCTTGTTGAAATTCAGTGTTTCAGGGGCATTCGTCACCGCAAAGGTTTGCCAGTACGTGGTCAGCGTTCAAAAACAAACGCTCGCACACGCAAAGGCCCAAAACGTACAGTTGCAAACAAGAAGAAATAATTCGTAATAGGAGGATAATTAAATGGCAAAAGCTGCTATTAAAAAAGGTGCTACACGTACAAAACGTCGTGAGCGCAAAAATATCGAACGCGGCTGTGCTCACATTCAAAGCACATTTAACAACACTATTGTTACAATAACAGATGTTAAAGGCAATGCTATTTCTTGGGCAAGCGCAGGCGGCCTAGGTTTTAGAGGAAGCAGAAAAAGCACACCGTATGCCGCACAAATTGCCGCAGAAACAGCTGCAAAAAGTGCTATGGAGCACGGCATGAAATCTGTGGAAGTATTTGTTAAAGGCCCGGGTTCAGGGCGTGAGGCTGCTATTAGAGCACTACAAGCAACAGGCCTTGAAGTTAACATGATTAAAGATGTTACGCCAATTCCACACAATGGTTGTCGCCCACCGAAGCGTCGCCGTATCTGATTTTACAGGAGGTTAATAAAAAACATGGCAAGAGATATGCAACCAATTGCTAAAAGGTGTAAAGCCTTAAATTTGTCTCCTACCGTTATGGGATATGCTAAAAAAGGGACAAATAGAAATTCCGGTAATCAGATGCGTAAAAAGAAGTCAGAGTACGCTTTGCAACTTACCGAGAAACAAAAAGTTAAATTTGTATACGGCGTTAGTGAAAAACAATTCCGCCGTTACTATGAGCACGCATCTCACAAACAAGGCAAAACAGGTGATTTATTGCTTGAGATGCTAGAGCAACGTTTAGACAACGTGGTATACCGTTTAGGTCTTGCACAAACAAGAAGAGAAGCACGCCAACTTGTAACACATGGCCACTTCAATGTTAACGGCCACCGCCTAGACATTCCGTCATACCTAGTAAGAACAGGTGATGTTATTGCTGTATGCGAGAAGAGCAGAGCAAGTGTTAAGTTTAAAAAACTAACAGGCGAGGATGCTCCTGTTGTTAATGTACCAAAATGGCTAAGCTACAACAAAGCAGGCCTTGAGGGCACAGTTACAACAATGCCACAACGTGACGACATTGACTTTGATGTTGAAGAGCATCTAATAGTTGAGTTGTACTCCAAATAATTTTATCCCTTGCACGTATGCGAACATAAGCGGGCTATAAAAGCCCAATAAGGAGGGTAATTGATATGATGGAGATTGAAAAACCAAAAATTGATACAGAGGTATTATCGGCAGACGGGCGTTATGGCAAGTTTGTTATAGAGCCTTTGGAGCGTGGTTTTGGTACTACGCTAGGAAACAGTTTGCGCAGAGTACTTCTGTCAAGCTTGCCCGGTGTTGCTGTTACAAGCATTAAAATTGACGGTGTAGTGCATGAATTTTCCGCAATTGAAGGCGTAAAAGAAGATGTTACGGAAATTGTGCTTAACGTTAAAGGCATAACAGCAAAACTTAACACAAACGAGCCTAAACTTGTGCGCATTGAAACAACAAGCGAGGGCGAAGTTACAGCTAATGCTATACAGCAAGACGCTGATATTGAAATATTAAACCCCGACTGGCACATTGCCACAATTGCAAAAGGCGGCAAGCTGGTTATGGAGCTTATATTCGATAAAGGGCGCGGATACGTATCTGCTGACAAAAACAAGCAAATGATGACACAAGCGGCAGTGGGAACATTGCCAGTTGACAGCATTTATACACCTGTGCTTAAAGTTAACTATACTGTTGAAAACACACGCGTTGGTCAAATAACAGACTACGACAAGCTTAGCCTTGAAGTGTGGACAGACGGTACAATTGATGCAAAAGAGGCAATAAGCCTTGCATCGAGAATAATGACAGAGCATCTTAATTTATTTGTAACGTTGTCTGAAGAGACAATGAACACGGAGATAATGGTTGAGAAAGACGAGAAAGGCAAAGAGAAAGCACTTGAGATGACTATCGAAGAGCTTGATTTGTCAGTGCGTTCATTCAACTGCTTGAAACGTGCGGGTATTAACACAGTTGAAGACCTTATTAATAAATCTGAAGATGAGATGATGAAAGTACGTAATCTTGGTAGAAAGAGCCTTGAAGAAGTAATTGCAAAATTGGAATTACTGGGTTTTAACTTGATTAACGACGACGAGTAAACGAAAGGGAGTGAAATGCAATGCCCGGTACAAGAAAGCTAGGCAGAGCCAGTGACCATAGGAAAGCTATGTTACGCGCAATGGTTACATTTTTGCTTGACAACGGCAAAATAGAAACAACCGTTACACGAGCTAAAGAAGTGCGCTCTATGGCCGAGAAAATGATTACTCTTGGTAAAAAAGATGATTTACATTCAAAACGCCAAGTTTTTGCATATGTTACAAAAGAAGACGTAGCGAAAAAAGTAATTGATGAGGTAGGCCCAAAATACGCAGACCGTGACGGCGGATATACAAGAATTATCAAAATAGGTGTACGCCGCGGAGATGCCGCACCAATGGCAATAATCGAACTTGTTTAATTACATTAATTTATTATAAGTTATTTTGATTTTTCAGCTAGCGACCTTGCACAAAAGGTAACTTTTAGTGCTTATGCCAATTGAGATAGTTGGTGGAAGGCCGTTTAACTGAAAAATTAAAAAGTAACGGTAAAAAAGGCGGTACGAAATGTAAATTTCGTACCGCCTTTTCCGCTTTTTTGAAAAAAAGCTAGGCAAAAAACTTTATACTTTTTAGTTTTGTGGTTTCTTAAGTAGAGAGGGTACAGGTTAGTTGGTTTGCTAAAAAGTACATGTTTGTTAGTAGTTAAATATTATAAAATTGGTGGTGTATTTTTATGCAAAATTACACCACCAATTTTATTGTTTAATATTTTGGAATTAATGCTTTGTGGTTAATGTGCTGGTTTTTTAAGATTAAATAGCAGTGCTTGTTTAGAAGTTATATAGAAATGAGGTTTTAAAATATTGCTATTACACTAACTCAAATTTTCTATTGCACTAACTCAAATCTCCTGCTGCTTTAACCTTAACCCTGTTTGTATTGCCCGGGTAGTATGCAAGTGGGCTGTCTTCTACATCAATAATCTCAACAGTGCCCTCAATAGCGCCTGCATCAACAGCAAGTTTTATTGCTTGTTTTTTTGCATATTCAATTGATTCTTCACGTGGTTTTTCGTCATAGTCCATAAGCTGCTCAAACGTTCCACTCAGTTTTGAAATTGCAGAACCTATTGCATTTGCCGTGCCAAAGTAGTTAGGTTTTATTACTGTTTTAGCACCGCTTAGCATGGCAGGTAGCACTATTGAGCCGCCACCAACAAGCACAACGTCAATGTCATCGTTTGATATTTTCATAGCATCAATGCTGTCCTCAACAAGCTCGCGTATAACTTCCATTGCGCTGTTTGCAGTTTCTTCGCTTATTCCCATAACGAGGTTTTTGTCGCCGATTTCTACCATGCCAAGGCGCACTGCTATGTCGGTTGCAGTTATTGTGTCTCCACCAAAACAAAGTGCTTTTTCTGTTATTTTAAAGCCAACAGAATCAGGGCCTACCGTAACTTTGCCGTCTTTTTCGCGCACTATTGAGCCGCCACCAAGCCCTACAGATATAACATCAGGCATACGGAAATTTGTGCGCACACCACCTATAGTAACAGCAACAGAGCTCTCACGAGGGAAACCGTTTGCTATAACACCAAGGTCTGTTGTTGTGCCACCAACGTCTATAACTATTGCATCTTTAAGCTTGCTCAAGTAGCTTGCGCCGCGTATAGAGTTTGTGGGTCCGCACGCTATTGTAAGTATTGGGTATTTGCGTGCTTGCTCCATTGTCATAAGGGTGCCGTCGTTTTGTGAAATGTATACATCAGCACCTGTAATGCCCATATCTGTAAGGCTTCTTGCAAAACCATCTGTAAAGCTCTCTGCCACTTTGCAAAGTGCAGCATTTAATATTGTTGCATTCTCACGTTCAATAAGCCCCATTGAGCCTATTTTGCTCGAGATTGAAATGTATGTATCTTCACCCATTATTTCTTTGCAAATTTCTGCGGCTCTAAGCTCATGCTCATTTCTCACTGTTGAAAAACAGCAGCTTATTGCAACAGATTTTACTTTACCTTTAACGTCTTCAAAAAACTTGCGTGCTGCATCTTCATCAAGTGGCATAATTTCTTTACCGTCATACTCGTAGCCACCTTTTATTATAGCACTTTTAACAGCTATTACGGATAAATCTTCCTGCCAGTCCACCATTGGCGTTATGCCCTCTGTTGCAGGCGAGCCTATTCTTAATATAGCTATTTTTTCAAGCTTTTTGCGCTCTACTATCGCGTTTGTACACTGTGTTGTGCCAAGCATTGCCTGTTTTATTTCAGATGGATTTACACCTGATTGTCCAAGTATATTTTTAACAGCACCTAAAATGCCTTCATAAATATCGTCTGTTGTGGGCTGTTTAAGCTCTGCTACTATTGCTAAATTTTCGTCTATTAAAACTGCGTCGGTATTTGTTCCACCAACGTCAATACCAAGTTTATACATTGTTTTGCCCTCCTTGTTTGCAGCGATCTTCAAGCGGAATATAATCTGTGTCACAGCCAAAATAGCGTGGCCCTACAAGTTCTATGCCTTTTTCGCTTCGCCACATTTCAAAGCATTTTAACCCTACAACAAGTACGCGTTTGCCATATTTCAGTGCCTCTGTAGTTATTGGTTGAAATGTTTCTGTGTCAACAAGACAAATTAAATCAGGTGTAGTTGCAAGAATTTCGCCGTCTACCGTTGCGACTAAGTTTTCGTTTTGGAAAGTTACATCGGCGGTTTTGCCTTTGTATTCAGCAATGCCGTCCATTAATACGTGCCCAAAGTTAAATGCACCTTTTACCTCGCGCTTAACATCTGTAATTTTGCCTTTAAACAGCTTAAAGCCCTCTGTAAATTCAAGGAAGTTTTCCTCAGGTGTTTTTTCTGTATTTTGTTTCACGTTTCTTATTGCCGCACCTAGTTTTTCGCTTCTTGTTACAATGTCTTTTACAGCATATTTTTTCAATGTTTTGCCGTCCATGCAGTAAAGCGCAACAGATACAGAACCGCCACAGCTCATTGTTACTGCTCGCGCAAGTTCTTCTGTCCATTTGTTTGTGATAGTGTCAAAAATACACTTGTTGCCCTTTTCATCTATAAGTGCCATAGGTGTTGCGCTTTGTCCGCCTATTGTGAATGTAACCATTTGAAGTTCAGGAAATGCACGCCCCATGCCGTCACAGTCTACAATAGGTAAGCCAAGCCTTGCTGCCGCTGCAAATGGTAACATGCTGTTAACGCCACCTGCCTCAATTGGCATAAATGCAAAAATTTCTTTGCCATAAAAGCGGCTTACCATTTCGTACAGATGTTTATATTCTGTACCACCTATTGCTTTTTCACTCAAAATTGTGGGTGCGCCCATCATTGCAATAGGCACTATAAGGGCATCGTCGGGCACTTCGTCACAGCTTAACATTGTAACCTCGCCACACTCTTTTATTGCGCCCATTGCAACAAGTTTGCCTATGTATGGGTCTCCACCACCGCCGGCACCAAGCAGTGCCGCACCAAGTGCTATGTCTTCAATTTCTTTTAAACCTATTTTTCTCATATTAATCTCCATTCTGTGCACAGCACAAGTAATTTTGAATTATCTTTTTGAAAATGGAGATTAGTTGTCATGTAAATAAACACACCATTTTAATAAAAAATTAGCGCGGTTTTTTTGCTTCAATTCTCCATTTTTCAATAATTGAGGTGTCACAATATTTGGTAAACCCATTTATATATGACAGCCTCTTTTATAATATTATTTTTTAACTTCAAACCTTGCAATTAATATGTAAACAACCATTGAAACAACTATGCCGTTTACAGGACCTACAAAGAATATCATAGACGGCACATTGCCTGTTACATATGCAACAGCCGCACCTAGTACAAACGATAAAATACCTGTCCACCTAAAGCCGTTTGCAATCTTAAAATTCTCTTTTTTGCCTTTGCCTAAAATCCAGTAATCAGCCATAATAACGCCTGCAACAGGTGGTATAAATGCTGTTAAAATTCCTAAAAAGCTCTCGAATTGTGACATTAGCCCAACAGCAGCCAATATTGTACCCACTGCGCCAGCAATGCCTGTTGTAATTTTAAATTGCTTTTCACCTAAACCGAAAAGGTTAGAAAATGCAATACCGCCGCTGTATGCGTTAACAACGTTTGTTGTCCACGTTGCAAGCACAAGTGCAACAAGACCAAATGCAGGAACACCAACTGCCGACAAAACCGCACTTATGTCAAACTGACCTGTTATTATAGATAGAACAGCACCCACCATCATCATTGCAAAACCCGCCGGCAAAACACCAATTAAACTCGATTTTATAACATCGCCTCTGCTTTTAGCATAGCGAGAATAATCGCCACTTATAACGCCGCCAAGTGCAAATGTTGCAACAGTTAGGCTTATGCCCATAACAAACGTCATTTGAGTTGCCGGCACATAATTTGTTAAAACATTTACGCCATCGTTTTGTGTAATAGCCGCCCAAACACCGTAAATTAAAACCAAAACAAGTGCGGGAACTGCTATGTAGTTTAAATATTTAAGTGCTTTATAACCATACATTGCAGTTAAAAGCATTAATGCACCCCAAACAGTGCTTGATAGCCACACAGGTATGTCTATACCCGTCATGCCCAGTATCATTGCCGAAAAAGATGAGCCGCAAACAGCAGATTGTATACCAAACCAGCCCACACACGCAACAGCTAAAAGCAAGCTTATAATATACTGTGCTCCCTTTGTGCCAAGAGGCCCTGATGCCATTGAAACCGTGGGCAAACCTGTGTCGCAACTTTGCATACCCATAAAGCACATATATGCACAAACAATGCCGTAACCGACAAGTATACATAGTGCAACCATACCAAAATTAAAACCTGAGCCTAAAAATGAACCAACCATTAAGCAAGGTACGCATATCATACTGCCAACCCAAATCATAGTAAGGCTTAGCCAGCTTTGGCGTTGTTCGGGTTTAATCTCAAACCCTGAGCTTTGGTTTGTAGTTTTTTCATTAGTTTGCATAAAAATCTCCATTCTGTGCATAGCACAATTAATTTTTAAAATCTCCTTAAAAAATGGAGATTTTTGGTATTTGCTGTTATCGATGAAATGCCTTTGTATAAGTTATTAACGTGAATTTCACGCTAATACTCATATGCCGCTTAACTCGGCATTGTTTTTTGCTTTTGCATATGTGCAAAAAGCCCTTACCTTATTATTATAATTATTTTATTATAAAATTAAATTATTGGTTAAGCTAAAAAAACCTTATTATTTTTGTCCAAAAAGACAAAAATAATAAGGTTGAATATTGTGTTTAAACAAAAAAATGTTATAATTATATTGGTAATCAGTATTTTGAAGAAAACTAGGTAATAATACCGAACAAAAAAAGAAAGCGAAATTTGTACAATAAGACAATTAATTTGAGGTGATGCAAAAATGAGCATAACTGTTAACGACATATTAAAACTCCCTAGTTTAAGCAGTGCACAAGTTGTTGCAGGTAGTGGTGGGTTAAAGAAAACTGTTACAAGCATAACAGTACTTGAGTATGCAAATACAGAAAAGCTGCAAGAGGAGCTGTTTGAAAGCAAAGATTTTTTAGGCAGTGAGCTTGTAATTACTGCATTTGCAAATATAAAAGAAGACGTAGAAGCGCAGTGCACAAATATAAAACGTCTTGCCGGTGTTGGAGAAGTAGGCATGGTTTTATACTATGTTGGAGTTATAATGCCTAAAATTGATGAAAAATTGCTTTCGCTTGCAAACAAGCTTGATTTTGTGCTTATATGTATGCCGAAAAACAAGCTAAATTTGCGCTATAGCGAAGTTATTGTTGAAGTAATGGAGGCTATAATTGAAGACAGGGCACAAAACAAATATTTTGTTAGCGAAATACTTGACAATGTTGCAAAGCTAACGCGCTCACAGCAAAATGTAGAAACTGTTTTGAAAATGACAAGTGATAGGCTAAAGTCAAGCATAATCTTGACAGATGAGAATTTCAAAGCACTTAACATGGTTTGCTGGCCAAGAAGTGACACAGCAACTATTGTAGAATTATGCTCAAAGCTTAAGTATGACCATTTCACAGAAAATAGTATGAAAATATCTTTGCAAAGTAAAGAGTTATGTGTTAGCCGCGCAACAATTGAGAATGCTGAGGGGCGGTACTTAAATGTGCTAATAGCAAAAGAAAGCGCACCTGTTAGCGATGATTACATACGGCAAACAGCTGAACTCATAAAAATATCGCTAAATTTGTGGAGCCAAAAGCATGCAAAAATTGTGCTTTCGGAGCTTGTTCGCGCCATTTTGAGCAATGAGCCCATAAATATGCGCCGTCTTGCTAATTTTTTTAATATTGATATAGCATCAATAAACACAATGTGGGTTATCAAGCCGCCCGTTAATAGTACGGCTAAAGTGCTGGGCATAGCTAAAGAACTTTTGCGCCACTCTTGCAGTACACTTGTTGCAGATGTCTATAAAGATTACGTTGTAATATTTATAGACAACAAAACAATTCAGCACCATAACCTTTCATTGGCGCAAGAACTTTATGACGTTTTAACAGAGGAGTGCATACTGCAAAACTTTGTTATTTGCACAGCACTTTCCAGTGCAAAGGAAGTGCGCCGCGCTTTTTTAGACATAGAAAGTTGTACAAGCACCGCTAAAAGCATTTTTAAAGCAAAAAATATTTTAACTTACAGCGAGGTTTTGTTTGCAAAACAGTGCACAGCACTTATAGATAGTGGGGAAGAAAATATAGCTAACGTGCTTTCAACAATAAACTTTTTAAACAGCAATGAAAAAGCATTTAATTTTGACCCTATTGAAACGCTACAAATATTTTTACTTGATGCAAACAGCAGTGTTGCACGTACAAGTGAGATTATGTTTGTGCACAAAAACACCATAAAGTACCGCATAGCTCAAATAAGTGAGCGCCTTTGTTTTAGTGTAACAAAAATGCCCGAGGCAATGCAGCTTTACACGGCAAGTGCCGTTAAAAGGCTCTTAAATTAAATAGTGTTGACTCAAGCCAAAATAATTCAGCCAACTTGAGTCAACACTATCTAAAAAAATTACTATAATTATGTAACACTTAACTTTTCACGGCACTCTAAAACCGAAGATGGGATAACAGAAAGTTCATCTATGCCAATTCTTTCGTAAAAATCGTACAAGTCCATGTCAGCACCAAGTTCACCGCAAATGCCCACCCAAATTCCATTTGCATGTGCATTTTTTGCTGTCATTTCAATAAGTCTTAAAACAGCTTCATGGTGTGTATCGCAAAATTCAGCAATACTTTCATTTTGCCTATCGGTAGCAAGTGTGTACTGTATTAAATCGTTTGTGCCAATACTAAAAAAGTCAACTTCTTTTGCCAAGATGTCGCTTATAACTGCAGCAGCAGGTGTTTCTATCATAATTCCTATGGGGATATCTTGTTTAAATGAAATGTTTTCGCTCGAGAGCTCATTTTTCACTTCTTCTATAATTGCTTTAGCTTTTTTAACTTCTGAAAGTGAATTTATCATAGGCAACATTATATAAGCATTTCCGAATGCACTTGCCTTTAAAATAGCCCTAAGCTGTGTTTTGAAAATATCAGTTTGAGTTAAACATATTCTTATTGCCCTGTACCCAAGTGCAGGGTTTTCTTCTGTTGGCAAATTAAAGTAGGCAGCTTGTTTATCTGCTCCTATGTCCATTGTTCTGATTATAACAGGCTTATCACCCATTTGCTCAACTACTTTTTTATAGGCATTAAATTGTGTTTCTTCACTCGGGAAATCATTGCTTTCGAGATATAAAAATTCACTTCTAAATAGCCCTATGCCCTCTGCATCATATTCAAGCACTGCGTCAACATCACTTACAGCGCCTATATTTGCATAAAGTTTTACTTCTCTGCCTGCTTTTGTAACGGTTTTTTTGCCTTTAAAAATTTTAAGTTTTTCTTGCGCTTTTTCAAATTCATTTTTCTTTTCAAGCTTTTCTTTTAAAATTTCTTCATCAGGCGTAATAATAACTTCGCCGGTCTCACCATCAAGTATGATAACCTCACCCTCGTACTCTTTTTGCAAGCTGTCGCCAAGGCCAATTACAGCGGGTATAGCAAGCGTTCTGGCAAAAATTGCAGTGTGAGAGTTTTTGCTGCCACCCGAGGTTGCAAGCCCTAGTACAGTTTCACGCTCAAAAGATGCGGTTTCACTCGGTGTAAAGTCTTCGCCGGCTAAAATGGACGGGCTGTCTAGTAAATTATTGTCTGTTTCAACACCGAGCAAAATTTCTATAACTCGCCTTGAAACATCTTGAACATCAATTGCACGAGCTTTCATGTATTCGTCGTCCATCTCGCTAAACATTTGTGCAAACTCTTTTGCCACTTCACTAACAGCATATTCGGCACAAATCATATTGTCTTCAATGTAGCTTACTATTGTGTCGTGATAATCTAAATCTTCAAGCATCATCTGATGTATTTGAAAAAGCAGAGAGTTTTCCTCACCTAGTTTTTTTGCAGTTATAACTGCAAGTTGTCCCAATTGTAAAATTGCCTTTGCACGGCAAGATTCAAAACGCTCAACTTCAAGCTTTGCATCTTCAATTGTGCGTTTTTCCACGGTTACAACTGCTTTTTTTGTGAATGTAAGTGCACCTATTGCAATGCCTTTAGATACACCAATGCCATTTAAAACAACCATGTTTTCACCCTTTCAAATATAGTATAAGTATAAGGCACAAACAACTATTATTTAAACTATTGTGACAAAGTGTTTTATAACAAATAGCTGTTGTGCCTTATATTATTTGTATTAGCATTAGCTAATATAAACCGACATGTGCACAGCACCGCCGTAAAATTAATTATAAATAGCCCGTACAGGATTTAAGGGTTATTTTTGTAATATACTATTTTAAATTATACCGCATCAAAGTGGTTTAACAATATTTTTTCAGCCTCTGCACTCCAAAGCCCATTATTTGCCTTTGTGCACTCTGCAAGTTTTGCAAAAAGTGGGTCTTTTTTACCAAGTTCCTCAAAGTCGTCAATTGCGGTTAGTGGCATGTTAAATTGCGTGTAGCTTAAAATTTTACCGGCTCTTATTTCAGGCAGTTTTGCTGTTGTGTCTGCAATTGCATCAATGCCGCAAATATGGCTAACCATAACAGCTGTGTGCAGTTTTTTCTCTTCTGCCAGTTTTATAGACTCTTTTAAGTCATCTGTATTGCCGCCTGTGCTACCTAAAATGTGAGTTGAGATATAGTGGCAATTATAAAGGTTAATTTCAGCTGTAAAATCTGCATTAGATGGCCCTGCAAAGAAGTTCATGCAACCATCAAAAGCCATTAATTTATCGCCCATTTCGCAAAGCTCTTTAATTGGCGCATATACAAAAACGTCGTGATATCCCTCGCCACCTGTAATGTCGAGCAAGTCTTTGTAAGCATCGGCAGAATTTTTTGGGTTAAAGTAAACAAGTTCTACACCTTTTTCTTTTGCAAACTCAGGTGTAATAAGCTGTTTTGCTCTGTTTATACGGTTGTCATCAACATCAGTTACAACAATTTTAGCAGGGCGGTTGCCGGCAACAAGCGGATATTCAACAGCGCCTAGCCCCATAGGGCCGCAGCCACCTAGAATAAGTACATTACCGCCTTCTTTTATGCCCATTTTATGGTCATAATTAAGCTTGTTTGTGTGGTACATAATATTATAACCGCCAACAACACAGCTCATAGGCTCGCCTAAAGATGCATCAAAATAGCTGTCGCCGTCATAGTGTAGTAAGCAGCCAAGCTCCATAACCTCTTTTGGCATGATGCAGTACGTTGTTGCACCGCCGCAATACATATAAGAATAACCGGGAGAGTCCAATTTACCTTGATAATTAAGAGCAGGTTGCAGTGCAAATTTTTCGCCTGCTTTGAACTCACTTTGCCATTTTTTGCCCACTTTTACAATATCACCAGAGCACTCGTGGCCTATAATGATAGGGTTTGTGTCTACATCTTGTGGGCAACGCTTATGTTTTTTGCCTTGTATTAAAAGTTTATAAGTAGACATGCAAATGCTGTCGCTTACAATTTTAACCAGTATCTCATCGTCTTTTATTTCAGGAAGCTCAAATTCCTCAAGTCTTAAGTCGTTTGCTCCGTAAAGTCTTACTGCTTTTGCTATCATAACAATACCTCTCAATTAATAAATTTTATTTAATACAACTTGCTCTTTTAAATTGTTTACAAGCTCTAATGTGGGTGGGGTTGTACCTTTTGTTGTAACTGCACCGGCACTGCATGCCATTGCAAGTGTTGCTGCATCTGCAAGGCACATGTTTTTCATAGTGGCATATGCAAATGCACCAACCATGCTGTCGCCTGCGCCTACGGTAGACAACACTTTTACATCTACAGCTTTTGCACTGTATGCCTCTTTTTCTGTTATAAATAATGCGCCCTCGCCACCCATGGATAACACAACTGTGGCAATACCTTGCTTTGTTAAGCTTTTGCACATTTCAATAAGCTCTTGTTCACTAGCGTCTTCTTTTTTAAAATATCGCAACAATTCGTCTTTGTTGGGCTTTATAAAATCGGGTTTTGCCTTTAGCGAAAGGGCAAATGCCTCGTTGTCAGCATCTATAAAAACACGTGCACCTATTTGTTTTAATTGGCGTGTCAAATCTGCATAAAAGTTTATATCTGCATTTTTGTGCATACTGCCTGCCAAAACAAAAATTGCTTCTCTGCATGCGTAAGGTAGTAAATTTTCGTGTATAAGCCTTTCTTCTTCGCGTGAGGTAACTACTATACCCGGCTCATTTACCTCGGTAATTCCGTTAATTTCATCATATAGTTTTAAATTAGTTCTTGTACTGCCGTCTACTTTTATAAAATCAAATTTACAGTTAAGGTTGCTTAAAGCCTTTTTGAAAATATCTGCGTTTTCTTCACCAATAAATCCGGTTGCAACACTGTTTGCACCAAGCATTGAAATTATTTTTGATACATTAATGCCTTTGCCACCGGCATCTACTGTAAAACTTTTAACACGGTTTAAACCACCTACAACAAGTGGGTCAATAACTGCAGTTTTATCAACAGCAGGGTTTAAAGTTAATGTAATTATCATTTAATTTCCTCCTGTAAAAAGTTCTATTATTTTCTCCTTGCTACTCGCGTTAACTAGGTTTTCAACATCGCTTTCTTCCTCAAGAACATCAACAATGTTTTCCAAAATATCAAGATGTTCCTCGCCAAGGGCAGCAATACCTACAACAAGTTTAACTGTCATGCCGTCCCATTCAATTCCCTCAGGGTATGTTATAACGCAAATTCCTGTTTGTTTAATATATTTTTTGTACTCTTTTTCGCCATGCGGTATGGCAATCATATTGCCTATTGCGGTTGAAAAACTATTGTCTCTGGCAAACATGCCTTCGGTGTATTCAGCCTCAGCATAGCCTGCCTGTGTTAGTAACTTGCCGCAAAGTTCTATAGCCTCGGTTTTAGTAGCAGCCTTTTGATTTAAAAGAATGTTGTCTTCGTTAAGCATATTAAAACTCCTTTTGTTAAATAGATTTTAGCTAAATAGTGTAAACACTATTTAAATGTTAATTTGATAAATTTGTGAAATATTGTTTGAGGTGAAATTTCATTAACTGTTGCAATCTTGAGAAAATTTCCGTTTCATTACCATTTAATAAGTGGCATAAAAAAGCATCATCTTCAACCAAAGCACCGCTAATTTTTCCTATTGCAGCTTTAGCCTCATGGCTTGAAGTTTGTGGTAATAGGGCAACAAGGCTGGTTTTTGCGGTGTCGTTTAATGTATTTGTTATGCTACCTTTGTCAGAAAAAATTGTTACAACAATGGGTTCTTTAACGCCTTGTGAAACACAGTGTAAAAGCAATAAATTAAGCTCTTTAATAATCTGTGTAGATATAGTCTCTCTTTTCATAAGGTCGCTGTAAATAAGCTCGCCCTGATCTTCACTGTCTGCAAAGCGGTAACCAACATATTTTGCAACGTCTTCAACTGTTTGCAAGCCACTTGCATTGATTACTTTGAAATTGTTTAAAATTGCCTCAATTTCAGTAATATGCTGTTTTATGCTTGTGATTTCGGTGCTAATTTCGCAGGTGTTTGAATTTTGGGTTTGTAAACAGGTTGATGCTGTTTTTTCAATTGTATCTCTAATTACTTCACGGTCTTTACGTGATAGTATTGGGCTAACATTAATAACAATTTTATTTGTATTATCAAGTGGTATTGTAGAAATTATAAAGTCGCTGTCTGTCCATTCATCTTTGCTTTTAAAATCGCATATTTGAGTTGAAAGTTCATTTGCGAAATGCTTTTTTATTTGGCTGTTAAGCATGTACGAAACACCTATGCCACCCATGCAAACAATTGCTACTTTTAATTTTCTTTGCAATTTTTGGCAGCCTATTTGCATAACAGCTGCACCAAAATGTGCTGCTATACAAACAATTTCTCCCTCAGGCACTTTTTTGCCAAACTCATTTTCAAGCACTTTTGCCGCTTGCTTAGAGCGCTTGAAAACATCGGGAAATTCGTTTTTTATTTGCCCGTCAAGCGGGTCTTTTATCTCATATCCGTTCTTTATGCGCTCTATTGCCGACCATAAATGTACACTCAATCCACGCACAAATTCCTCGTCATTTTTTAGCGTGTGAGCAATGCGATAATCAAAATTTTCTATAAGTAAAAATGTTAAACTAAGTGCTTTATTATAAGCTGCAATTTCATCTTTTTCGCTTATAGGGTTTTTGTATTTTGCCCTTGAAGCCATAAGCCCTTTTGAAATTCTTATTATTTCAGAGTTTAAAAGCTTTATTTCAAAACGCTTTTGTATCTCGTCTGCTATTTTTTTTGAAAGTTGCCACAAGACACCACCTGTGGCAATTTCCTTTTCATCTGTAACATATTGCCTTTGCAGTATGCGTGATACTTGTACACAAAGGCGTAGCTGTAAAATACTTAATGTGTCGGGTGTAATCCAGTCTAATTGTAAAGACATAAGCGCTAGTATGTTTTTAATTTCTGCTGTGATATTATCTTGTGGAAACTTAAATTTTCTTGTAATAATTTCGCTTTTGCCAAGGCTGTTTTCATTTTTAATTAGATAGTAGACCATTGCCTTGCGTATATCTTTTTCTAAGCCTTGCACGGCAATTCCCAGCCCTTGCTTTCGCAGTAAAGTTACATTAAAGATATCTAGCTCTTTTACAATAGCATCAAGGTCAAGGCTTAAAGTGGACTCGCTTACGTCTAAAATGCTGGAATAATAGTATAATTTTTGAAAGTCCACATTATTAAGCAGTGCTAATGCAAATGTATTTCTTCGGTCTTCTTTACTAAAAGATGACGCCTTATGTGTCTTTATTAGATTTTCTTTAAGTTCATCTATTTTATTGCTGTCACCTTTTAAGTAAAGACCTTCTTTTAAACTTGTTTCAAGTGATAAATCATAATTTTCTAAAACAGCATCTATATTTTCGAGTTCTCTGAATACAGTTCGTCTGCTTACGTTTAATATTTTGGCAAACTCATTAACACTCATAGGGTTATTGCTTTCAAGAAGTAATTCAAGAATATTTGCAAGCCTTTGAGAGATAATCTGCATTTACTGAACCTCCTTTACATACTGCTTATTTGTTTTAGCTGATAAAAAGTTTACAAATTTTGTTGTAAAAATTCTTGAAGTGTTTGCATGGCTTCTTTTTCGTCTTCGCCCTCAATTGTAAAAACAAGTTCTTCACCTTTTTTTGCGGAAAGTTTCATAAGAGCAAACAGTTTTTTTGCGTCTGCGCTTTTTTCGCCTTTATCAAGTTTTATTGACGATGAAAATTTTTGTGCTTCTTTTGCTAAAAGCCCTGCCGGTCTTGCGTGAATTCCTTGCTCATCAGTAATTATATAGTTAAATGTAAGCATTGTTATTCTCCTTTTTGTTCTTTGATGTCGCTTATTAATTTTTCGTATTCAGGTGCATTCAAGAAGTCGTGAATTGTTACAAGGTAAGCACTTGGGTTTGCAGCTATTGCTCTTTCTTTTAATTGGTCGTGTGTTACAACAATGTCGGCATCTTGTGGTATCTCACTAACAGGATGATGAATAACCGTTATGCCCTCTATACCTGCATTTTTTAGCTTTTTGCGCAATTTACTTGCACCCATTGCACTGCTACCCATACCGGCATCACATGCAAAAACTATTTTTTTAGCATTTTTTAATGTTTTTGTGTCAGTGTTAGCATCTACAACTGCCTCATCGGTTTGACCTTTAGCTGTTTTCTTCATTTCTTGCATTTGTTCTTTAGCTTTTTCAAGGTCTGTATCTTTGCCGAATTTTTTTAGCAAGAATGCAGACAAAACAAATGTTACGACAATTGAAACCACAATACCGAGTATATTGGCAAAATATGCGTCGCTTGGTGTCATTATCATTTGTGCAATGATGCTACCGGGAGCAGCAGGCCCTGTTAAGCCACCGTCGAACATAGAGAAAATAAATACACCTGAGGCACCTCCGGCAATTGTGGACAATATTAAAACAGGATTCATGAGAACAAACGGGAAGTAAATTTCATGTATTCCGCCAAAGAAATGGATAATTGCAGCACCTGATGCAGAACTTTTTGAACTGCCTTTACCAAAAAACATATAAGCTAGCAATAATCCCAAACCGGGGCCGGGGTTAGATTCTATCATGTAGAAAATAGATTTGCCTGTTTCCAAAACTTCTTGTGCACCAAGCGGAGTGAAAACGCCGTGATTTATAGCATTGTTTAAAAATAGCACCTTTGCCGGCTCTACAAGAATTGATACTAGAGGAAGCAAACCAACAGAAACAAGTGCTTCAACACCATTGCCAAGAACCTCGGTGCCGATTTCTACAAGTGGGCCTATGCCGAAATAAGCAAAACCTGCAAGCACAGAGCCTAAAATACCAACAGAAAAGTTATTAACTATCATCTCAAACCCAGATGGGATTTTACCATCAACAGATTTATCAAAATATTTTATAACTAAACCGCCTAAAGGGCCACAAATCATAGCACCTAAAAGCATTGGTGTGCTGGGAGCACCCATAATTACACCAAAAGTTGCAATTGCACCAATAACACCGCCACGCACATCGGCCACCATTTTACCGCCTGTGTAACCTATTAATATTGGCAATAAGTAAGAGAGCATTGGCCCTACCATAGTGGCAAGTGCCTCGTTAGGTAACCAGCCGGCTGGTATAAATAAAGCTGTTATTAATCCCCATGCTATAAAAGCACCTATGTTTGGCATAACCATGCCGCTTAAAAATCTTCCAAAACCTTGCACCTTGTTTTTCATGAATGTATACCACCTATAAATTTTTTAGTGATTTTCAATGAGCTCATTTTTCATCTTGAGCTAAGTATAACATAGCTATTTTGTACAATCAACACAAAGAAATTTAAGTTTGTCACAGTATTTTGGTGACATTTTTAATTACTGTGCAATATGTTTATATTGTTGATGGAAGTTTTGTGCAATATACTAAAAAATTGATTTTATTTTAAACAAATTACAATTATGCACCTCATTTTATTGCTCAAATAACAAAAAAGTGTTAGCGTTATTAGCTCTCAGTAGTCTGAGGTCTAACTAACACTAACACTTTTGCTGAAATTTTAAGTGTGTCCCTTTGTATTAATACTGTTGATTTAATAAGATTTCAAGGCATATTTATGGGTGTGGTATTAAATTCACACCAATTTCATCAACCCAAGCATTTTTAACACCATCTGTACCTGCTTTATAAGCTACTGCAACTTGACCTGTGCCTGTATCCAAGTGGAATACAAAATTGTTGGATTTTGCTACGGCAGATAAAGAGCCATCCATAATTCCATAGTATTCGCTACCATTATCTAATACTTCTACTCCCATAATGCCAAGCACACCTTTTTGTATATCACCTATTGCATCAAGGCCTATCATTTTAGCTTCGTAGGTGGAATAATCTATAAGTGCAGACGTTCTTTGTCCGGAACTGGGATGTCCTGCATCGCGAACTAAAATCCAGTTTTCATAAGTGGGGCGATCATTACTTGTAATCCAAGCAACTTCAATAATAGTTCCCGGCACAATATTGCTTTTTGGGTCTGCCGCTGCAATGGTAGCAGCTTTAACTAAATTTGTAGCAATTTGCAAATCATTTGACTGACGTGATCGCTCAACATACTGTAAATATTGTGGTGCCAAAACCGCTGCTAAAACTGCTATAATAGCAACTACAATAATTAGTTCAACAAGAGTAAATCCTTTGTTTGTCTTATTATTTTGTTTCATTTGATTTACCTCCTTTGTATACATTTATAATACAAGATATATAATTTAAAGTCAAGAATTATGGACTAAAATTGAAAGCAGTGAATACTTAAAAAATAACAAAGAAAGGATGTAGAGAAAAGTACTTGTTATATAGTTTTTTATCGCCAATTGTACCTACATTATGAGTGCTACCATAGTTTAAAGCACTTCACAGTGAGTCATTAGCATTTTCGCTAGCAGTAAAACAGCAAAAACACAAAAATAATTATAAGCAAATGTTTCCCTTTAAATTGGCAACATTTGCTTATGATTTTACTTAATTTGCTTTACAAAAAACCATTTAAAGCTTTAATTAATTCTTTACGGTTAATATCATTAAGTGCAAAAGGGTGAGGCTCTGCGAAAACACCATAATCATTGTCAAAGTATTTTCCGCTTGCGCTTTCAAATTCTCTTGAGAGCGCAGCTCGATTTAAAATATCCGCACCTAGTTTTAAGTCATAACCCTGCCTACCATAGGCTTCTTTAACCATTTTACTGCCTAAAAACGACTTGGGGTTTACAGATACTATATTAACGCCTGTGTCTTTTGCAAGTTCAATTGACCACATAATAATTGCAAGTTTGCTTTCGGCATACGCTTCACTGTCAGAATTTCTAACATCAAACGATTTTAGGTTAAAAGCCGCCTGTGCCGCTGAAGATACATTGACAACTCTACCACCTGTACTCAATATGGGCAGCAATTTTTTAGTTATAATATATGGCGAGACAGTATTTACTGCAAAACGGACATCTATATTATCCACAGTTTTAGGGCTTTTAGTAACAAAGACACCTGCGTTATTGATTATCACATCGAGATTTATCCCTAAAGCTAAAATCTCATCAGCCATCTTGTGAGTTTCTGCCATAATTGACAAATCCGCTCTAATCAAAGCTATATCCGCATTTTTATTTATGTTTAATAACATACTTTTAAGATTTTGCAGTTTTTCGTTATTTCTTCCATGTAAGATTAACTTATGCCCATCTTTTACAAAAGTTTTGGCGGTTTCAAGCCCAATTCCGTCGGTAGCTCCTGTGAGTAAAATTGTTTTCATAATTACTATAATCTCCTCATTAAATATTGGCTCGCCTATATGATGAATTTAAAAGTTTTGGGTCTATTTCTGTTAGTTTTTTATCGATATATTGTAAAATTTCTTCTTTTTTAGAAAGAGGTGCATTAAACGGTATTAAATTGTAATTATGCCCACCAAAAAAGTATGCATCAAAATCGAGCAGTTTAATTAGCATTTTTTCTTCTTCAATCTTTTCACGCTCGGTACATTCTATAAACTCACCTTCGTCAACCATTATCTCAAGTGGTGTACCTGTTGAAACAGAAGTTGTCATAAGCGAAACGAGATATGGTGGAAACTTATTTAGCAGTTTTGCCGTTTCTTCAATATGAATTTTGCCATTGCCTTTGCCGGCTACACCTGTCATAATTATAGCGTCCCAATCAAAACCGGCACTGACAAGTTTTTCAATATTCTCGTAAGCTTCTTTTGTTGTAAAGCCTTTGTTCATCTTTGTAACAGCCGGCTCGTAGGCGGACTCTAGCCCTATGTGAAGCTCGTTGTAGCCCAGTTCTCTTAGCTGTTTCAATTCCTCTAAGCTCTTGTTTTTTAGGCTTTTAACAGAGGCATAGCAAGTTATAGTTTCTATATTTGGAAGATACTCGTGAATTAACTTTCCAATTTCTATAAGTTTACTTGTAGCTAAAATAAAAGGCTCGCCATTAACTAGAAAAATGCGGTTGATGTTTGGGTTGTGAGCCGCAAGCTCCTGTAAGTCCTCTTCTACATGTGAAAGTGGAGACACCTTAAACGGAGTTTCTCTATACATTGTGCAAAACGAGCATTTATTATGCGAGCAACCCGCAGTAACCTCAAGCAGAGGTGTTGCGGCTTCAATTGGATGTCTGTAAACTTGACCTGTGTAGTGCATTAATTAAACCCTTTCGATAATATCTTCTTTTGAAAGTCTTGATTTTGGCAAGTCTTTGTTAAAATCATTTTCGCTGTGGTAGCCAACTGCTACAACTATAGAAGATGTGAAGCCTTTCTCGCGAAGACCAAATTCTTCATCTAGTGCTTTTAAGTCAAATCCTTCCATTGCGATGGCATCTAAACCTAAAGCGGCAACACCAAGCAAGAAATTTCCTAAATTAAGGTAGACTTGTTTGTCAGCCCAGTGCTGAAAATCTTTATAGTCTAGTTTGTGCATGTTTGCAAAAATGCTTCTTCCGCCATGGTTTTGCGCTTTGAACTCACTCTGCGGAAATCTGCCGTCTTTATCTTCTTTTTCAAGAACTTTAGCTAGATATTCATCTGTTAAATCTACCTTTGAGGCAAAAATTACAACTGCACTCGCATCCAAAACTTTTTGCTCATTAAAAGAGAAAAACCCTTGTGAGCCTTTTGTAATTCTCTTTTTGCCCTCGTTTGTTGTTGCAATAATAAAATGCCATGGCTGAATATTAGTTGAAGAAGGGGAAAGCTGTAACAAATCTTCAAGCTGTGTAATTTGCTCATCTGATAGCTTCTTTGTAGCGTCAAATTCTTTTGTGCTGTAACGTGTGTTTAGTGCTTTTAAAATATCCATAACTGATACCTCCA
>CAYJNL010000029.1:0-34209 GCA_964371675.1 uncultured Bacteroides sp.
TTTCTCTTTTTTTACTTTTTTCGCTCAAACCTATTGACTTTTTATTTGCAGGCTTTTAATATATATTACTATTAAAATACTGTTAATGCAATAATTTTAGTTACTATATTGTACCGTAAATTATCAACATTAAAAATAACGCTTGACAATTATTTTATAAAGTAGTAATATAACTATATCATGATGCTGTTATATTACGTGTAGGAGGTGCTATTAAATGCCGTGTTCATGTTGCAAAACATCAGGATGTTCGTGCTGTGGAACACGAGATTGTCTTTGTTGCAGAACGCCTGATAAGGTTAAAAAATTACTGCAAAATGAGGGTGTTTCTGACGAGTTGTCAACATTTTTTAAAGCGTTTAGTGAACCTATACGTGTAAAAATTTTGCTTGCCATGCTGCATGAAGAAATTTGTGTAAAGGACCTTGTAGCGGTGTTAAATGTGTCGCAGCCGAGGATTTCAAACCAACTGAAACTCTTGAAACTTGACAACCTTGTTAAGACAAGAAAAGAAAAAAACAGTATTTTTTACAGCTTAAATGATAAGTATATTCAAGATATTTTAAGTATAGGGCTTGAACATATGAGCCATCAAGGAGGAAATGAATGATTTTTTTACAGAATTTGTGGGTGCTTTTTGTCGATATGTCGTTTTATATAGTGATAGGGCTATTGCTTACAGGTGCGTTAAATGCGTTTGTTGACAAAGATTTTATTTTGAGGCAAGTGGGCAAAAAGTCTGTTGGGTCTGTGGTTAAGGCATCAGTTTTTGGTGTGCCGCTACCACTTTGCTCTTGTGGAGTGCTACCTACTGCGCTTTACCTTGGTAAAAATGGCGCGTCAAAAGGCGCAGTTGTCAGCTTTTTAACCTCTACACCGCAAACAGGCGTGGACAGCATTATTGCTACATATGGCTTTATGGGGCCTATGTTTGCCGCTTACAGAGCAGTTGCCGCGTTTTTGTCAGGTATTTTTGCTGGGCTTGCAACAAATGTGCTATGTAAAAATGATAAAGCAGATTATACTCATACAGCGTCGACATGTGGATGCTCCGCTGAAAAGAGCGATGCACCGACATGCGGATGTGGCACAGAAGAGAAAAGTGCAGTAGCATGTAGCTGTGA
The DNA here is from genome assembly GCA_964371675.1 of uncultured Bacteroides sp. Lineage (GTDB taxonomy): Bacteria > Bacillota > Clostridia > Oscillospirales > Ruminococcaceae > Ruthenibacterium. The sequence goes on from CAYJNL010000029.1 coordinate 1,125, forward strand.
GGCAGGCGAGAGCACAGCAGAAACAAGCTGTTGTTGCAATGAGGCAAAGCCTGCGGAAACATCAAGTTGCTGCTCCTCACAAGATACAGCGCAAAAGGTAGAAGAGCCCGAAACAAGCTGTTGTTGCAATGAGGCAAAGCCTGCGGAAACATCAAGTTGCTGCTCATCTGAGCCAAAAGTAAAAGAGAGCAGTGGTAGTTGTTGCAGTGAAACGATAGGTGCTACACCACAAAAAACCTCATTCGTGCAAAAAATAAAAAGCATTTTCACCTTTGCGTTTGGTAGCTTTTTAGACGACATTGCATCTCATTTTGTGGTAGGTCTCGTAATTGCGGCACTTATAAGCACACTTGTGCCCGAGGAATGGCTGTCTAGTATAACAAACCCGTTCTTTAGTATGTTAATAATGCTAATCATCGGTATACCAATGTATATTTGCTCAACTGCATCAATTCCCATTGCGCTTTCGCTCATGATGAAAGGCGTTTCTCCCGGGGCGGCATTTGTATTTTTGTTTGCAGGGCCAGTAACTAACATTGCATCGCTGACAGTTTTGTCTAAAGCGCTTGGCAAAAAAGTTCTTGCAATATACCTTGGCAGTGTTGCTGTTTGTGCAATAGCGTTTGGTTATTTGCTTGATTACATTATAGACACATTTAATTACAGCGGAATTTCAGACACAATAGCACACACACATGAGCACGGTACACCAATATACATGACAGCTGTTGCGTTAGTTTTCGGTTTTTTCTTATTAAAAAGCCTTTTTAAAAAATATGTTAAAAAAGCATAGATGCTTTATGCAGTTTTATTAATAGCAATGCAATTTTGATTACGATTTGAATCATTTTGCCATGAGACGGATAGCGTTGTGCTGTTCGTCTTTTCTTTTTATGGCAAGTATATATTAATGCCATAAAATAGCACATGCAAATGAGGCGTGTGGCACTATTTTACAGTGTAATAATTTTTTATTGCATTCATATTTTTAGTAATATATAATGGTGATGTGAGGTTTTTGTAGTTTGTGAGGTGATTTTATTAAAATTTTATACTATGTATCCAAATTATATTGGATTGGAATTATAGGGCTGATAGGCACTATTTTTAGTAATTTAATAATTTTTAACATTCTTTGTTTTTTTGGTTTGTTTGTGTTTTTAGATATAATATTAAATTTTTCTGTTTGGAAATGTTCCGTTTTTCAAATGATAGGAATGGTTATAGTAGAGTCAAAATTTAAAGACAAAATGCCATCGGTAGATAACTATAAAAGCGATGTTTCATATTGCTTGCCTTTTAATGGGTGTTTTGTTGCAGTCAATGGTTGTTTTACAAAAGAATTTTCCCATTCATGGGACATTCCCACACAAAGATATGCTTATGATTTTGTAAAACTTGATGAAAACGGCATGTCTTTTAAGGGTGACTATAAGGATGTCGGCGATTATTATTGTTATGGGCAAGAAATCCTATCGCCGGCAGATGGCACGGTAGTAGAGGTGGAGGGAAATTGGGCAGACAGCATTATAATGGGGAAAGGTAGGTTTATCTCTAAAGCTAAGCACATTGCAGGCAATTTTATTGTAATACAACACTCTGAAAATGAATTTAGCACCTTAGCGCATTTGAAAAAGGATAGTTTCAAGGTTGCCGTTGGCGATAAAGTTTTAAGAGGGCAAGTTGTAGCTTTGTGCGGTAATTCAGGCAATTCAACAGAGCCGCATTTGCATTTCCAGTTGCAAACTGGGCGAAGTTTTTATAACAGTGCAGGATTACCAATTCATTTTCAGCAAATTGAGGTAAGCGAAGTTGATGGATATTCTGCATACGACCCGAGACATCATATGAATATAGACAGCGTTCCAAAAGGATATATAACAAGAGGGTTTAGCGCCACAAATGTGGAGTGAACCTTATTAATTTAACTAAAAACAAAGTTGCAACTGATGGTTGACATACTTCAATGTAAAAATGGTAGATATGCAACCACTTTAGTTGTTACAATTAACCCATAAAAGAAAGGGGTTGCTTAATATGAATATAGCAGACAGAATACAACATTTGAGAAAAGTAAAAGGCGTTTCACAAGAGGTGCTGGCCGATGAGATAGGTGTTTCAAGGCAAGCGGTTTCAAAATGGGAAAGCGAGCAAAGTATCCCTGACATTGATAAAATTTCAATGCTAAGCGATTATTTTGAGGTTACGACAGATTACCTTATAAAAGGTATTGAGCCAAAAGCAGAGAATAAAAAAGACGGATTAGATGCGCGCATTTTTGCGCTGGCGGGCACGGCATTTAACTTTGTTGGTTTAATTGTTACTTTAATTGTATGGGTAGAAGAGCAAGTACCGACCGCTATTATGATTGGCTTAATTTTTATGACTATGGGTACAATGATATTTTTTGTGGGTCAATTTATTGGTGAGCATAAATATGATGCGAAAAAGCAATTTTGGGTTATAAATATTTGGATTTTGGCGCTAATACCTTGCTCCCTTATATTTAACTTTTTGCAAAGTATAGTTGGTAGATACTCGTTTACAATTAAACCAATATTTGATTATGGAAATTCTTTTGTTATATATGGTTTGGGCTGGGTTTCTTACATTATAATTTGCATAGTGGTATGCTGGGTGTTAACTAGAAAACAATAGCTGTTTTTATGACTACAAAAGTCTGTGGCAAAATATATTAAATTTCAGCAATTTAAAAAAGTAGGGGCAACCACACATGGTTGCCCCTACAAATTTTGCGAAAAATTAAATTTTAACCCGTTTAATTATCTCTTTAAGATGTTTGCAATAAAATGCTCTTTACATTGTTCTGTTCATCTTAAAATTATACGTATATCAGCAATTACTAAACTATAATAGATGTGCCTGTCATTTCCTCGGGGATAGGTAACCCAAGTGTTTTTAGCATAGTTGGTGCTATGTCTGCAAGCACACCGCCCTCGCGAAGTTTAACCTCGCCAAGACCGCTTACAAGGAACGGTACAGGGTTTGTTGTGTGTGCTGTAAATGGTTTGTCCTCACTGCCGTCATACATTTTGTCTGCGTTGCCGTGGTCTGCTGTTAAGAACATTACACCACCTGCATTTTGCATTGCCTTTGTAACTTTGCCAACACACTCGTCAACAGCTTGTACAGCACTTACTGCCGCGCTGAAAATACCTGTGTGCCCTACCATATCGCAGTTAGCAAAGTTTAGTATAATAACGTCATATTTGCCGCTCTCAATGCACTTAACGCACTCGTCTGCAACTTCGTATGCGCTCATCTCGGGCTTTAAATCGTATGTTGCAACTTTTGGGCTGTTAACAAGCACTCTGTCCTCGCCCTCGAAAGGAGCTTCTACGCCACCGTTAAAGAAAAATGTTACGTGTGCATACTTTTCTGTCTCCGCTATGCGAAGTTGCGTTTTGCCGTTTTGAGCAAGATAAGCACCGAGAACATTGTCAAGGCTTTGTGGTTTAAATGCAACCTCAACGTTTGGCATTGTTGCATCATATTGCGTAAAGCAAACGTAAAATAGCGGTAGACGCCCGCCTTTTCTCTCAAATCCGCTAAAGTCATCATCTACAAATGTGCGTGTAATTTCACGCGCTCTGTCAGGGCGGAAGTTGAAAAACACAACGCTGTCATCGGCAGAAATTCTGCCGCCCTCGCAAGTTACTGCGGGCAGAACAAACTCGTCTGTAACGTCTTTTGCGTAGCTTTGCTCCATAATTTGCACAGGCTCGCCTTTGTCTCCAATACCGTCTACCATTGCGCCGTATGCTTTTTCAACACGGTCCCAGCGGTTGTCTCTGTCCATTGCGTAGTAGCGCCCTGTAATTGTGGCAATTTTGCCAACGCCAATTTCATCCATTTTAGCTAGCAAGTCTTTTACAAAACCTAGGCCCGAATCGGGAGGAACGTCGCGTCCGTCCATAATTGCGTGCACGTATACCTCGCTAAGACCTGCTTTTTTTGCAAGTTCAAGTAGCCCGTAAAGGTGTTCGTTATGGCTGTGAACACCGCCGTCTGAAAGCAAGCCAACAAGGTGTAGTGCCTTGCCGTTTTTTACAGCGCTGTCAACAGCTTTATTAAGAGTTTCGTTTTTAAAGAAATCGCCATCTTTAATGGCCTTTGTTATGCGTGTTAGCTCTTGGTAAACAATGCGCCCTGCGCCTATGTTTGTGTGCCCAACTTCGCTGTTGCCCATTTGCCCGTCAGGCAAGCCAACGTCCATGCCGGAGGCACCGATGTTAACATGTGGGTTTGATTTAAAAAGCTCGTCTATATTAGGTGTATTTGCGCTCATGATTGCATTGCCAAACGGAGCATCTCCAGCAGAGCCGAAACCGTCAAGAATACAAAGCATTAAAGGTTTTTTCATTGTGTTGTGTCCCTTTCAAAATTACTTGCTTGCAGCTGTAACAATTGCCGCAAAATCTTCAGGTTTTAGTGATGCGCCACCGATTAGACCGCCGTCTACATCAGGTTTTGAAAGTAGCTCGTCTGCATTAGCCGCGTTCATACTGCCGCCGTATTGAATTGTTGTAGCATCTGCAACGTCTTGTGAGTAAAGCTCTGCAACAACTTTTCTTATATCAAGGCAAACTTCTTGTGCTTGGTCAGATGTAGCAGTTCTGCCTGTGCCAATTGCCCAAACAGGCTCGTATGCAATGATAACTTGTTTCATTTGCTCTGCTGTAACGTCTTTTAAAGCAATTTTTGTTTGTAAACGCACAAGCTCTGTTGTAACGCCTTGCTCTCTTTGCTCTAGGCTCTCACCAACGCAAACAATAGCTGTTAAACCTGCGTTAATTGCAGCTTTTGTGCGCAAATTAACTGTCTCGTCAGTCTCGCCAAAGTATTGGCGACGCTCTGAGTGGCCTGTAATAGCGTATTTTATGCCAAGGTCGCAAAGCATGTCTGCGCTGATTTCTCCTGTGAAAGCGCCGTTTGCCTCAAAGTGCAAGTTTTGTGAACCAATTTCAATATTGCTGCCGTTTGTTGCATCAATTGCAGCTGTAAGGCTTGTAAAAGGTGCGCAAATTACAACATCGCAATCAGCATTTGCTACAAGTGGTTTCATTTGTGCAAGTAGTGCGCCTGCCTCTGTTGCTGTTTTGTTCATTTTCCAGTTACCTGCTATAACTGCTTTGCGTTTTGATTTATCCATTTTTATGTACCTCTTTCATATAATATAGTTGTTTAATTAAAAAATACAGGAACGGCGCTACAATAGCTATTATAAATAGCACCATTGGGGCACGTTCCTGTATAAATGTTTTATTTAGCTATTTGCAATGCACTCTATGCCCGGTAGTTTTTTGCCCTCAAGGTACTCAAGGCTTGCGCCGCCACCTGTTGAGATGTGTGTCATTTTGTCTGCAAAACCAAGTTGAATAACAGCTGCGGCACTGTCGCCACCGCCAATTATTGTTGTAGCATCTGTATCTGCAAGTGCTTTAGCAAGTGCTTTTGTTCCTTTTGATAAAACAGGGTTTTCAAAAACGCCCATAGGTCCGTTCCAAACAACTGTTTTTGCATTTTTAACGGCATCAGAGAACAAAACCTCTGTTTTAGGTCCTATATCAAGCCCCATGCAGTCGCTTAAAATGCCTGAAACGTCAACATAGTTAACTTCAATTTCAGCATCAATAGGGTTTGGGAAGGAGCTTGCTATTGCTGTATCAACAGGCAAAAGAAGGTTTACGCCTTTTTCTTTAGCTTGTGCAAGCATGTCTTTGCAGTAGTCAAGTTTCTCGTCATCTACAAGAGATTTGCCAACTTCATAGCCTTGTGCTTTTAGGAATGTGTAAGCCATGCCGCCGCCGATAATTAGTGTGTCTACTTTATTTAATAGGTTTTCAATAACTGTTAGCTTGTCCGCAACTTTAGCGCCGCCAAGAATTGCAACAAATGGGCGAACAGGAGTATTAACGGCATTACCAAGGAATTTAATCTCTTTGCCCATTAGGTAGCCTACGGCTGTATCCTTAATGTAGTCTGTAACACCTGCTGTTGAACAGTGCGCTCTGTGTGCTGAGCCAAAAGCGTCGTTTACATAAACTTCGCAAAGCTCTGCAAGCTCTTTGCTGAATGTGTCAACGTTCTTTGTCTCTTCACTGCGAAAACGTGTGTTTTGTAGAAGAACAACATCGCCATCTTTCATGTCTGCAACTGCTTTTTTAGCGTTTTCGCCAACAACGTTGTCGTCGTTTGCAAAAACAACCTCTTTACCAAGTAGCTGTGATAAACGTACTGCAACAGGTGCAAGGCTGAATTTATCCTCTGCTCCGTTTTTAGGTTTGCCAAGGTGGCTGCAAAGTACAAGACGTCCACCGTCGTTCATAAGTTTTTCAATTGTGGGAAGTGCCGCTGTAATTCTGTTGTCGTTTGTAATTTCGCCATCTTTCATTGGTACATTAAAATCGCAACGAACTAATACCTTTTTGCCCTTTACGTTAATATCGTCAACTGTTATTTTGCCAAGTGTGCTCATAAACTTTAATAACTCCTTTTTTAACAATTATGTGTAACTTTGTTATGCTTTTAACATTATATTATTTTTTGTTTCATAAAGCAAGTGTAAATATGTCAACTTTTGGCACAAATGTTGCAAAAAAAACAGTAAAATAATACAGTTTTTGCTATACACAAATAATTATTTATTTTTTAAAACTAATTGTGCATAAAATTTATTAAAATTAACCGCATCAAAATGTGGGTTTTAGTATACTAAAAATAAAACGCATATTTTCTTATTATTGTAAAGCTACAGCATTTATATTAATCGGCTACTCTGCGTTTTCAATTCTTTTCAAAACTTCTCTGTAACCGCCGCTGCCATACTGTATACATCTGTTTATTCTGCTTATTGTAGCTGTGCTTATCTCAATGTCGTTCACAATTTGCTCGTATGTCTGCCCACTTAAAAGCATTTGTGCAGCCTCAACACGCTGTGTCATGTCTGCAATTTCTTTCATTGTGCACAAGTCTTGAAAAAAATCATAGCATTCCTCTATTGTGTTTAGGCTCAAAATTGCTTTAAATAATGTATCTGTCTTTTCGTTTTTTAAGCTGTTTTGGTTTTGCATTATTTTGCACCCTTTCTAAATAAGCACTATATATAATAAAGCCGGAAAATACGTATCTTCACTTTAATACTTTACCATATTAAAAGAAAAAGTGCAATATTAAAAATAGATTATACTTTATAACTATGTAAATTTGTATTTTTATATTGGAATTTTTGCAAACTTGTGCTATAATAGTAATGTTATTGTGGAAAAATTGCGCTTTATTTTAAATAAATTTCTATTTAAATACAATGTTGTCGCCAAAAGGCGGCAGAACGGAGATATTAATGGCAAACAACGTATTTACAGGCAAGACGCTACTAATAACGGGGGGCACGGGCTCTTTCGGTAATGCTGTTTTACAGCGTTTTCTTAAAACAGACATAGGGCAGATAAGGATTTTTTCCAGAGATGAGAAAAAGCAAGACGACATGAGGCATGAGTTTCAGCGTAATTACCCTGAACATGCCGCAAAAATTAAGTTTTATATAGGTGACGTGCGCAACATTGACAGCCTAAGGGGTGCAGTGCGCGGTGTTGATTTTATCTTCCATGCGGCGGCGCTAAAACAAGTGCCGAGCTGTGAGTTTTTCCCAATGGAGGCAGTGCGCACAAACGTAATAGGCACAGAAAATGTGTTGACAGCCGCAATTGATGCCGAGGTTAGGCGCATTGTGTGCCTTTCAACAGACAAAGCGGCTTACCCCATTAACGCAATGGGCATAAGCAAAGCTATGATGGAAAAGGTAATTTGCGCGAAGGCACGTGATATAGATGCGAAAAAAACAACAATTTGCTGTACTCGTTACGGCAATGTAATGTGCAGTAGGGGTAGTGTTATACCGCTTTTTGTTGAGCAAATACGCGCAGGCAAACCACTGACGGTAACAGACCCTGAGATGACAAGATTTTTAATGAACCTTGAAGAAGCGGTAGACCTAGTACTATTTGCCTTTGAGCACGCAAACCCGGGTGATTTATTCATACAAAAAGCGCCTGCTTGCACTATACATGACCTTGCAAAAGGTGTGCAAAAGTTGTTTGGAGACACAGGCATTAACGTAATTGGTACGCGCCACGGAGAAAAATTATACGAGACATTAATGACTCGTGAAGAAAACCTAAAAGCAACAGACATGGGCGACTACTACCGTGTAGCGGCAGACGTGCGAGACTTAAATTATGACAAATTCTTTGCAGATGGCAGAGTTATGACGGAGAGCGAGGACTCTTATACAAGCCATAACACGCACCGCCTAGACATTGATGGCGTTGTTGAAAAATTGCTTACAAATACGTATATAAAACAGGAGCTGGAGACGAATGGTAAATAAAGAAATACCTATTTTAGTTACGGGTGCACTGGGTTTTGTGGGCAAAAATTTAACGGCACAGCTAAAAAACCGCGGATATGAAAATGTAATGACATTTGATGTGGAAAACACAAATGAAGAGTTTTCACAGTACGTAGAAAAAGCACAGTTTATTTTTCATTTAGCAGGTGTAAACCGCCCGAAAGAAACTGTTGAGTTTTACACAGGTAACAGAGATTTAACAAGCCACCTAGTTGAAATAATAGAAGAAAAAGGCGGAAAAACGCCTGTTTTGCTAACAAGTAGTGCACAGGCGGCACTTGATAATGACTATGGCAAAAGCAAGCGCGAGGCGGAAAACATTATTTTCAACTACGCTCAAAAAACAGGGGCGAAAGCGTTTGTTTACCGTATGCCGGGTGTGTTTGGTAAATGGTGCCGTCCGTCTTACAACAGTGTTGTGGCAACTTTTTGCCACAATATAGCAAACGGTTTGCCAATTGAAATTAGAGACGAAAACTACGCAGTACCGCTTGTTTATATAGATGATGTTGTTAGTAATTTTATAAACGCAATGGAAAACGGCAGCGCGGTGCAGTGCGATGAAAATAATATTTGTGAGCTTAATTGCGAAGTTTACACTGTAACACTTGGCAAATTGGCAAAGCTTATTAACAGCTTTAAAGACAGCAGAAAAGATTTTTATGTGCCCGACATGGGCGATGCTTTTGCTAAAAAGTTATATGCAACGTACCTTTCATACTTGCCCGAAAATGAATTTTCGTACCCACTTGTTATGAACTGTGACGAGCGCGGTAGCTTTACCGAGATGCTAAAGACAAACGACAGGGGACAAGTCTCTGTTAATATATCAAAGCCGGGCATAGTTAAAGGCAACCACTGGCACAACACTAAAAACGAGAAGTTTATTGTTGTGAAAGGCATAGGTATTATACGCTTTAGAAAAATAGGTACAAAGGAAATTATTGAGTACAGAGTTAGCGATAAAAAATTGGAAGTTGTTGATATACCAACAGGTTATACACATAATATAGAAAATCTCGGCACAGAAGACATGGTTACGGTTATGTGGGCAAATGAAACACTTGACAAAGAAAACCCTGACACTTATTTTGAGATAGTATAAAACAATATAGCAAACGGAGGTATAACACTTGCGAAAAATGAAAGTTATGACAATTGTAGGCACAAGACCTGAGATAATAAGGCTGTCTGAGGTTATAAAGTGCTGCGACAAATATTTTGAACATATTCTTGTGCACACAGGGCAAAACTATGATTACACGCTAAACGGTGTATTTTTTGAAGATTTAAACTTGCGTGCACCCGACTATTATCTTGAGAGCGTAGGCAAAGATTTGGGCGAGACAATGGGCAACATAATTGCAAAGAGCTACGCATTAATGCAAGAGGTAAAACCGGAAGCCGTACTTTTACTGGGAGACACAAACAGTGCACTGTCAGCAATAAGTGCAAAGAGGCTTAAAATACCCATTTTTCATATGGAGGCAGGCAACCGTTGCTGGGACTGGAATGTTAGCGAGATGATTAACCGCAAAATAGTTGACCATATAAGCGACATTAATTTGCCCTATACGGAGCATTCTCGCAGATATTTGCTAAGCGAGGGCATTGACGGCAAGACAATTTTTGTAACGGGTAGCCCCATGCGTGAGGTACTAAAAGCACACGAGCAAGAGATTAATAAAAGCAATGTACTTGAAAGGCTAGGTTTAAAAGAGCGCAAATATATACTGTTAAGTGCGCACAGAGAAGAGAATATAGACAACGAAAACAATTTTATAAGCCTTATGCAGGCTGTCAATGATATTGCGGAAAATTACAATATGCCAATAATTTACTCTTGCCACCCGCGCAGTAAAAAATACATAGAGCAGCGCGGTTTTAAGTTCCACCCACTTGTTAAGTCAATGCAGCCGTTTGGTTTTTTAGACTACAATAAATTGCAAAAAAATGCCTATTGTGTTTTAAGCGATAGCGGCACGCTAAGTGAAGAGAGTGCAATGCTAAATTTTGCGGCAGTGCTGATACGTACCTCAACAGAGCGCCCGGAAGTGCTTGACAAAGGCAGTGTTGTTATAGGTGGCATAAAAGGCGGCGATGTGGAGCAAGCAATGAATCTTGCAGTTGAAATGTATGACGCAGGTGAGCCGTATGTTATGGCAGAGGATTACGCAGACGAAAATGTGTCTGTGAAAATTGCAAAGCTGATACAAAGTTACACAAAAATTGTGAATGAAACAGTGTGGCTGAAACGATAGATTTTATAAAGCGCAGTTGGGAGAGACATTGATGCCAAAGAGGATTTTAGTTGTATCACAGCATTACTGGCCCGAGAACTTTCGCATTACAGACATATGTAAAGGCTTTACGGACAGCGGTATTGAGGTAGATGTTTTGTGCGGTTTGCCAAACTACCCCAAAGGAGAGTGGTTTGACGGTTACAGCTATACAAAACCACGCAGACAAACGCATGAAAACACCGAGATTTTTAGAAGTGGTGAGATTAGGCGTAAAAATAACACTAATATTCGCATTTTTTTGAATTATGTCTCGTTTCCGCTTTTTGCTGTTTTCAATTTACCACGTTTGCACTCGCGCAAATATGACGCAGTTTTTTGCTACAATACAAGCCCGGTTTTAATGATGTTTCCTGCAATTGTGTACTCAAAAATAAAAAAAGTTCCGCTTACAACGTATGTTCTTGACTTATGGCCCGATAACTTATATACAACGCTTGAGGTTAAAAATAAATTTCTGCGCAACATTGCGAAAAGTGTATCACACTGGTTTTACAGGCGGTGCGATAAGCTAATATCAATGTCACCCAGTATGGTGGAGAAAGTGCGTGCTATATCGCCAAAATCAAAGCACGCTGTAATTGCACAGCACTGCGAGGATTTGTACTTTCAAAAACCGAGCGATTTAACAATTAAAAACCGCTTTAAAGGGCGCTTTAATGTGCTATTTGCAGGTAATATAAGCCCGGCACAAAACTTAAATATGCTATTAGAATGTGCAAAATTGCTTGAAAAAGACGATAGGCGAGATGTCCACTTTATTATAGTTGGAGATGGCATGAGCCGTGAACAGTTTCAAAAAGACATTGAAAACAGCGGTGTTAGTGATTATTTCACATTTGAGGGGCAAAAACCCGTTACAGAAATGCCAAATTATTATGCGGCGGCAGATATGCTCTTTATGGCTTACAGCGGCACGGCAGGGCTTGAAATTGCAATACCGGCAAAGCTTGCAGGGTATTTTGCCGCAGGCAAACCGTGCCTTGTTTCGATAAGCGGCGAGGGAGCAAATGCCACCGAAAAGTGCTGTGCAGGGCTTGTAAGTGCACCAAATGACGTGAGCGCACTGTACAATAACTTGATAAAAGCCACACAAATGACAAGCGAGCAACTGGAGCAAATGGGCAAAAATGCACAGCAATTTTGCGAGGAAAACTTTAAAAGAGACATTATACTTGAAAAATTGAAAACATTTATCTTATAGTCATTCAACTTAAAAACCACCACATCTTCCCAACATAAATTCCACCTATCTTCGTTGTCGTCAATCGGAATACAACAAGTATTCCTCAATCCTACGCCTTGATAGGCAAAATTTCTGCTCGGCAATATTGTGTCATTTTTTAAGTTAAATAACTATAGAATAAATTTTATAATAACCACCGCAAAAAAAAGACAAACTTTAAGGAGTAAAGTGTGAGAGTTCTTGTAATTATACCTTGTTACAACGAGGAAAAAAACATAGAGCGTGTTATAACCCGCTTGAAAAAAACCGCACCTGAGGTAGACTATATAATAGTTAACGATTGCTCGACAGACGACAGTGCAAAGGTGTGCGAGAAAAATAATTATAACTATTTGTCCTTGCCTGTAAATCTTGGTATAGGTGGGGGTGTGCAAAGCGGCTATTTATATGCGTGCGAAAACGGCTACGACATAACAGTGCAAATGGACGGTGACGGACAGCACAACCCAAAATACCTTGAAAACGTTATAAAACCTGTTGCAAATGGTGAAGTTGACATGTGCATAGGTAGTAGGTTTATAAAAAAAGAGGGCTTTCAAACAAGCTTTATGAGGCGGCTAGGTATTAACATTTTAAGCGTGCTTATACGCATTTTGTGTGGCGCTAAAGTTAAAGACACCACAAGTGGCTTTAGGGCGTGTAATAAAGAGCTAACAGCTTATTTTGCAAAAAACTATGCGCAAGATTACCCCGAGCCCGAGGCTATTATTTCCGCGGTTATGGGCGGCTGGCGCGTGGGCGAGGCACCTGTTATCATGGAAGAGCGCGTAGAGGGTGTGTCGTCAATAGGGCCGTTTAAGTCTGTTCATTACATGATAAAAGTTGTGCTTGCGCTTATGGTTTACAGAATAACGCAGGGCAAAAAACAAAAGGGGGGTAAATAGTATGGGCATAGACAGCATAGCACCCATCACGCGTGTAATTTTAATTATATGTGCGTTTATTTATCTCTTTTTAATCTTGTTCATGCTGAAAAAAAAGCGCCTAACTGTTAGGTATGCAATAATTTGGCTGTTATCCTCGTTTGTGTTTATAATTTTTGCTATTGCACCTTATACAGTGCTTGTTTTAAGAGATTTGCTTAAAATGGAAATGCCTGTAAATGTGGTGTTTGTAATAGTGTTTTGCTTTGTACTCCTACTGCTTTTAAGTTTGTCAAGTATAATAAGCGGTTTTGCAGACAAGATAAAATCTCTCACACAGCAGCAAGCTTTGCTTGAAAAACGTGTGCGAGAGATGGAGCATGAGCTGAAAGAAAACAGCAAAACCCCAAAATAGCAAAGGTACTAATAAACCGTTATGTTTTATCAGTATAGCTTAGTCTAGCCAAGTTCGCACTATAGCGGATTGGCTACGCTGCAAATAATAAATATAATATTATTCGACATGGTTTTATTAATTTTTTATTTGTGGCATTTTGTGAATAAGAGTTTGAGCTGTATCTTTTCGGATTACATCGGTTTGGCTAATAGAAAAAATAATACATAACCGCAAAAAGGCGGTAAGAACGGAGTTTACAATGAATTTTGTGTCATTTGCATACATGCTGTTTTTGGCACTGGCGTGTCTTTTGTACTATATAATGCCTAAGGTTTCGCGCCCGTTTTGGCTCTTGGCAGCAAGCCTTGTGTTTTACCTTTACGATGTAAATAACGCACCCTTTGTGGCAGTGCTGCTCGGCGTTGCAACAGTAACGTACATATCGGGGCTTGTTATAGGCTTTATAAAAAAAGAAAACAAAATACCGCGCATTATTGTGCTTGCACTAACGCTTTTACTTGTGTTTGGCGTTATAATTTACTACAATTATTCGGGCTTTATTTTTGGCACACCGTTCAGCCTTGCTGTACCACTTGGCATAAGCTACTTTATTTTTTCTTCAACAGGTTATTTAATAGATGTGTATAGGGGCAAGATAAAGGCAGAGAAAAACTTTTTATACTATGCACTTTTTGTAACATTTTTTCCAAACATTGTGGCAGGTCCAATTGAGCGTGCCACAAATATGATACCGCAATTTAAAGCGCCCGTAACTTTTGATTACAACAAAGTTGCAGGCGGAGCGTTTAGAATTTTATGGGGCTTTTTCAAAAAGCTTGTTGTGGCAAACGCACTTCTCGGTATAGTGCGCCCTGTTTTTTCTAATATGGACAATTATTCAGGCCCCATGCTACTGCTTGCGGCGCTATTGTTCTCATATCAGCTATACATAGACTTTTCCGCATTATCAGACATTGCTATAGGCAGTGGCGCTGTTTTTGGGCTGACTATAATGGAAAACTTCAAGCGCCCACTTGCCGCCGCTAGCATTACAGACTTATGGCGTAGGTGGCATATAAGCCTTTCAACTTGGTTTAGAGATTATTTGTACTTCCCACTTGGGGGCAGTAAAAAAGGCAAATTGCGTGCAAACCTAAACCAAATTATTGTGTTTGCAGTAAGTGGTTTGTGGCATGGTGCATCAATAGGCTACTTAATTTGGGGCGTGTTAAACGGTGTTTTCCTTGTTGTGGGCAAGGAGACACTTGCAATACGCAGTAAACTACACAAATATAACCCTCTTTATTTCTGGGCACCCATGAAGCACTTTTTCCAGGCGTGCATAACTTATTTGCTTTTTTCATCAGCACTCGTGTTCTTTTGTGCAGAGCTTTACTCGGGTGGCGAGGGCTGGCTAAGTGGGCTTTACTTATTCCAAAATGTGTTTACAGGTTGGGCAGGCTTTTTTGACGGCGCAGTACTGGACACACTTGCAACCTTTGGCATAGAGGGTGCAAAAATGTGGATACTTATATTGAGCATTGTTGTAATTGAGGGCTTTGAATTTATGAAAATACCAACAAATGAGCTAATTCGCAAGATGCCGTTTTTCTTACGCTTACCACTCTACTATGCACTGTGCATGGTTATGTACTTCTTTGGCGAATTCGGAGTATCCGGGTTTGTTTACCAAAACTATTGATAGGACGGAGATAAAATGGATATTAAAAAATTATTGCTGACGATATTAAGTAGAATTTTTTCTATATTTAAAATAGTTTTGGTGGGTGCTGTATTGTGCACTGTGCCGCTGTTTACATTTTACTTTAGCTATATTATTGACTGCTCCGGCTTCTTCCAAGGTGACCTTGAAATGCGTGCCGTTGCAGATATGGTGCTGGGTGGCACAGATATAACGGGTTATGAGCAATTAAATGCTAGAGAGCGCGATATTATACAAATTATGGCGTCTAACATTGACCCTAAACCCGACACTATTGCACTTGGCTCAAGCCGTATTTTACAGCTAACTAAAGAGGCATCGGGCAGTGAGAATTTCTTTAATTTTGGCGTAACGGGTGGCGATGTTGCCGACGTTATGGGCATTTTCTACTATTTTGACAAGCTAGGCGCACTGCCCGAGACAGTAATTATAGGGCTTGACCCATGGCATTTGAGAAATAATATACTTGATTACAGGAGCGACAAAGAGCTTTACACAGAGTTCTTAAATGAGAAACTGGGCTATGACATAATATACGAGGCAGAAGACGACAGTGCGGCTTTTGAGGCACTGTATTCGCCTCAGTATTTTCAAGATAACATTGTGTTCTCACAGCGTGACGATAGCGGTGTAAGCGGCCCTGAGCCCGTTGTAGGCGATATTGAAAACCAAACAACAGAGGTTAAGTGCAGTGACGGTAGCTTGAAATATGATGTAGATTTTAGAAACAGAAGTGCGGAAGAGCAAGCGCTCGATGCTGTTTATCAAGCTGAAAATCCGCTTTACATGACGAGTTACCCTGAGATGGATACAGAGCTTTTAGAGCAATTTGACAAATTTTTTGCATATGCAGTAGAACAAGGTGTTACAATAAAAATTGTGATGCCACCTTATCATCCTTTAACGTATGATGGTATTGTAGAGCTAAATGAGCTAGAGCCGGGGCGTTATGGCGGCTTTTTAGCAACAGAGCCCGCTATAAGAGAGCTGTGTGCAAAGCACGGAATACAGGTTTATGGCTCGTACAACCCAAGTGCAATTGAGGGAGTAACTGCGGATAATTTTTACGATGGTTTGCACTGTGATACAGATGCACTTGAAAAATCGCTTTGGGGCTATACAACACCTGATGGTAGTTCTATTCAAAGTGCTGAGACAGACGTAGAGGAGAGTGCAGCATAGGGCTTTTTGTATTTGCGCAAGCCAATATAAAAAGGTATGTGTGTAGTATAGGTATAAGAACAAGCTCTAAATAACCTGTATAAAAAATAAAAGTTATTTACACTTAGCCAAGTTGGTGAAATCATAATAGTGGTTACATCGGCTTGGCTATCGTTGAAAGGCTAGATTAATGAACAATTACAACAGCAAATACTGCAAAAATTGCGGTGCATTTATAAAACCCGGAGACAATTTTTGCACAAGGTGCGGTACACGGGCAATGGAAGTAGATGCACATTTTGCTACCCAAAACACCTTGCAAACAGATGTTGAGAAACAGCTTAATAATGATGTATATGATGAGTATATAAATTACGACGAGGTTACAGAGCAAACGAATGGAAACCTTAATGACGGAAATTATAAAAGCAAAATATTTGAACGCTATGAAAAACAGTTTATAGAAGATGAGAATAGGCAATATAATAATAGAGGTAAGGTTTGTATATTAATTATAAGTGCAATATTACTAAGCCTTGCTATTGCTGTTCTTATAATAGGAGTTGACAATTTAAGTTTTTTAAACAGTGCACAAAGTGCTGAGTTGGAAGAGTTTTTTAATGAGTACAGCAATTACCAGTGAAAAGCGCATAAAATATTAAGGAGGAAATGTACATCGGTTTGGCTAGATAGAGTTTTATAATAAAAGTGAAAGATTGAGAAAATATTATGTATAATGAAGACCTCACATGTTGCCCCTATTGTCTCACACCGCTAAAAGGGAATGAGCACAGATGCCCGGCTTGTAGTGCTAACCTAGATAAAGCAAAAAAAGAAGTTGCACACGATTATGGTGGGAGTTACATGCCACCTGAAATTAATAATACGCAAAGAGCAAGTGACACTCAAAAATATTACAAAAGCAATGGACCAAGCTCAAATGTAAATGTTTTTAACGGCAGAAATTTTTATAAATCAAGCTATGAGCAAAGCCAAAACACAATACAAACAAGTCCGCTTCACAGTAATGGCAGTGGGATAAAAGATGCACAAGGTAAGAAGAAAACAAGTCTACTCTCAAAAATTGTAATTGCTGTTGTTATATTGTCGTTTATCTCGCCTTTGTTTGAGGTAATAGGTGATGTTATTTTCGACTTAAGACATGGTTTTTTGGGCGACAGCGACATATTGGAATACACGTATGATTATGAGCTTGGAGAGCTTGTTACCGGCGAGACAACAAGTAAAGATATTATAGAGCATTATAAAAATGTAGATATTACATACGTAGATGTGCCAAGTTGGCTTGATACAGAATTAGCGTTTACTAAGGCACCGGACTATGAAGGCGAAGAGCAGTTTTATAAAATATCAGAAGATAAGCTTGCTGGTAGCTCAATTGAAACAGGGGACATGATACTTTATTTTGACCACAATGCTTCATTTATATTTTCAAGCTATGATGATTACTTCACGGCATATTATGAAATAGGTGATAGCGAAATTGATTTGACGAGCTCTATCAGAACACTTTATGACGGCGAGGATTTTTTTGAATATATGCAAAACTATGCTCAAAGCCATATAGAAGATGGCGCAGAGTACAATAAAATTTCTCTTGAAAATATTATAGATATGGGCGATGGCATAGCAGGTTATGCCTTTATTGAAACAAGCGAGTACGGTGTTAAATATAGAGTGTTTTTTCCGTCATATAACAGAGAGACAGGACAACAAGAAATTTTGATTATAGAGGGCGAGAGCCCTGAATATTTGTACGATGAAGATAACAACATGTACACGTATGAAGATATGGAGCTTGTAGTGAGCGAGATGTTTGAGAGGTTTTATCTCTTTAATACGGTGGAATAAATTTAATTTTAAGCAGTGCTTACAAAGGGTGTGAAATGTTTGCTTTTTTACCGATGTAAGTGCTGTTTTGTTTTGCAAAATAGAAAGTTAATTTTAAAAATAGTGTGATACCATAGCAAAAAATGCTGTAAAAAAACATATAAAATGTAAATGAATGGTAATGTAACAATAAATTTACATTTTTATCAGAAATCAATTAATTTTTGTGGAAAAAATTACTAAACGTATTATCGTCAAATATTCTCATCACTATTTTTGCGGTTTTTTCGATTTTTAGGCAACAAATATAAAATTTTTTGAAAATTTTATAACTTTATACGATATTTGGATAAATTGCCGAAATTGGCTTGAAAAATATTAGCATTTGTTGTAAAATATATACAACAGGACGATATTTTTTATTGGCTATGTTCTTCAAAGGAGAATGAAAAATGACTAAGTCTGAATTGATAACTCATGTTGTAAAAGAGACACAACTGCCGGCTTCAGAAGTTGATGCTATTATTTGTACAACGCTTGACAGTATTGTTGATAAACTATCTACAGGTGAAAAGGTTACGCTTAGTGGCTTCGGCCGTTTTGAAATGAGACAAAGAGCACCTAAAACTTACGTTAACCCACGTACAAAGGAAGTTAAAACACTGGAGCAAGTACTTACACCGGGCTTTAAACCAAGCGGAATTATGAAAAAACGCACGGTAAAAAAATGAGTTAATAAGACAAAATAAATGGCTGTGACGCATGTCACAGCCATTTTTGTGCGTTTAGCTGGTGTTTTTTGTACTGGCTGTAGTATTTCTTGCCTGAGTATTTATTTTGTAAAACAATAGCACCCCTTTGTTATCACATACAATTGTCATTAAAGGCGTTTTATTTGGAGGCGCTTAAAAAGTCACCTATATAAAAAGCAATGGCAAAATATCTGCCACAAGTCACAAAAAAGCTCATTAATACATGCAGTAATGCCACGGATTTTGCTTAAATTAAAAAAGGTGAAAAGTTTGCTTTAATATTTTTAGTCTTTGTTTGGGCGTGTTTCAATATTGAGTAATCTTTTACCGCAAGTTTGCCACAATTTTAGCAAAACTACTTCACATAATAATGGTAACATATATAAAAAGTTAATTTTAATTGTATTATAAATTACTAGGCGAAAAAATATTACTATTTTGGTGGGAGAGAAAGAGATGCAAGAGGAAAATAAATTACAAGGTGAGCAAGATTACAACAGTGAAAATAATGCTGAAAGTAGCAATGAAAAAAACAAAGTGCTACCCAAAGCAAAAGGCAAGAGAGGTACAAAAAAACGCAAGAAAATAGTAGCAGTAATTATAATATTACTACTTATTGTTACTACAATTTTAATAGTTGTAAATGTGTTTTTTGCACCGCAAAACAGTACAGGTGTAATGGCAAACGCAAGTGCAAACCAAAGTAATATGTTTATGGAGGAAGAAGTTATTGTTTCCGACATAGTTGTAGGTGTAACAGAGATGGGTTCTGCAAGCCTTATAAGCAGTGATTTAAGCTTTGAGTTTGAAACAACAATTTTAGAGATAGTTGCAAAGCCGGGAGAATACGTTGCACAAGGCGACACTATTGCACTTATAGACCCGGAGCTTTTTGAAGAACAATATGATGCAGCAATGAGATCGCTTGAAAGTGCACAGCTAAGCCTTTCTCAAGAGCAAATAAGTTTGCAAAGCACTACGCTTACAGCAAGCCAAACTTATGAGGATAGCGTTGCAAATGGTCAAAGCGCACAAACTGTTTACAATTTAAATATAGCAGAGCTTGAGAGTGGCTACAACGCAATTTTAACAGAAATTACAAGTTTGGAATCTCAAAAGTTAGCGCTTGAAAACCAAATTGCACACGTAAATGCACTAAATGTACAACTTACAACATTACAAACAGAGCTTAGCACTTTGCAAGCTGACCTAGCAACAATAGATGGATACATTAGCATAACACAGCAAATTGTAAACGGCACGCTTGTATATGACCCAGCCGTGCACATAAATATAGATGCAGATGGCAACGGTGTTATAGATGCCTTAGATGTAACTTCGCACACAGATAATAAAGCCGCAAAAGAGACGGCTATACAGGCTAAATCAGGTGAAATAACAGCAAAAGAGGCAGAGATAAAAACAGCAGAGGGCACACAGAGTAGCAGCTCAAGCAGCGGTAGCTCAAGTGGCAGTACAAGTGGCAGTACAAGTGGTAGTACAACAAATGGGCAAAGCTTAACAGATCAGCTTGCTCAAATGGTTACAAATTTAAATAATAAATATACAGAGCGTGACAACTACGCTGCAACAATGGAGATAAAAAGAATAGACTACTACCAAGAATATGAAAAAAGCATACAAACTTACAATAGCGCAGGCACACAGTATGATGTTTCGGTTGAAACGGCAAACAATAAGCTTTCTGAGGCAGAGTTACAAGTTAAAGATTTACAGGCAGAGGTAGACTCTCTTACAAAGCTTGCAACAGATGGCACGGTTATTGCCACAACAAGCGGCTATATACTTAGCATACAAGAAGAGGGCGCAACAGTTAATGCAAATATGGCAATAGCCTCCATAGCAGATAGCACCACAGCTACTGTATATGTGAGCATACCGCAAGAGGACATTGCAGATATTGAAGTAGATATGCCCGTTAACATTGTTTTTGATGCGTATGAGGATAATATAGTTACAGCAAATGTAGATAGCATTTCACTAACACCATCTGGTGGTATGTCTAGCAGTGTAAACTATACAGTGGGCATAGAAGTTTACGTAGGTGCATTTGAGGGCATGGTTATATTTGAGGGCATGACAGCAGACGTTACCTTTGTTGAAAAACAAGTTATAGATGTGCTTGTTGTATCAAATAAATGTGTAACACAGCAAGACGGTAAACAATACGTAAAAATGTACAACGAAAACGGAGAAGTTATACAAGTAGAAGTAACAACAGGCTTTTCAGACGGTTTTGATGTTGAAATTACAAGTGGGCTTAAGCAAGGCGACGTAGTACTACTTGAAAGTGCGGTGAGCCAAAATGCGTCTTAATGAAATACTGCGCCTTGTATTAATAAATTTAAAGCAAAACAAATTCAAGGTGTTTTTAACCTCGCTGGGTATTATAGTTGGTGCAGCTACAATTGTTATGGTTATTGCAATTGGCGAGGGTGGCAAACAAGACGTTGAAGAGCAATTTAAAACACTAAACGCAGGCACAGTAACAGTTACCAGTGGCGGTGTTGACATGGAGTCCATGATGGGTATGATGGGCGGCGGCATGGCTGGTGGAATGCCAAGCGGTGGTGGTGCTCCAACAGGTGGCGGGATGTCAAGCGGTGGAGGTGGAGGCACACGCTCATCGGGTGGCGGTACAACTGGTGGCACAAGCTCGCGCAGTTCATCTATGTTACCTATGTCTGAGGGTGCAACACTAACACAAGAAAACCTAGAGGATATACTGTATTTTGTGCCCGATGTGACAGCAGGAGCAATTTTTGCCACAGTAGAGAGTGAGGTTTTAAGCGACGATTTAGACGAGGCGCTTACCTTTGACATCATTGCAACACAAAGCAGTTATGCACAAATTTCAAACCTATCTTTAATGATTGGCAGTTTTATTACAGATGAAGAAGTGGAAAATGAGGTGCGCAGTGTAGTTTTGGGCTACAACACAGCATTTGAGCTGTTTGGCTCGCCACAATATGCGTATGATGCACGTATTGAAATTGACGGCAGAGAATACGTTGTAAATGGAATTTTATCGCAACTGGGCACTGTAACCTCGGGTGTAAACCCCGATGACAGCATTTTTATGCCATACTCAACAGCAGACAAATACTTGCTTGAACGTGACACACAGCCACAAATATCAGTGCTTGCAACAAATGTTGATGCCGTGCAAGGTGTGATGGAAAATATTGAGCTTGTACTAACACAGGCAAACCCAAATGCAACGTACACGGTTGAAGATGCAGGCGCAACAATGGATGCTGCAATGCAAAGTGCTAACACACTATCAGTATTACTGCTGGCGGTTGCTGTTATAGTGTTTATTGTTGGCGGTATAGGCATAATGAATGTGCTTTTCGTAAGCGTAAAAGAGCGCACAAGAGAAATAGGTATATTAAAATCTCTCGGCACGAAAAAACGCGATATACTGTTTTTGTTTTTGCTTGAAGCAGGCATGATTGGCATTATAGGTGGCTTGCTTGGCGTTGGTGTAAGCTTTGCTATTATGCCGCTAATGCAGTACACAGACATGACTGTTGTTATAACAACATCATCAATTTTATTGGCATTTTTATTTGCCATCTTTACAGGTACAGCTTTTGGCTTTTACCCTGCGTGGAAAGCTTCAAATTTAATCCCAATTGAGGCATTGAATAACGAATAATATTTATATGAAAGAAACGGAGATTTTTACAATTATGAAAAAAATAATTTTATTTATGGTGGTTATATTTGCAATTACAATGTTTTCAGCTTGTGGTAGTGAAGAAAGCACAGAGGCAACAACACAAAGCGCACCAACTGAACAAGCACAAGGCACAGCAGAAAATGGTGGAGCGCCACCAAACGGTGAAAACGGAGAGGGCGGAATGCAAGCGAGAGGAAACGGCGTGACAGGGCTTGTAACAGACGTTATTGGCAATGAAATAACAATACAAGTTGGCGAAATGGAAAACGGTGGCATGGGCGGCGGTATGCCGGAGGGTGCAGGCGGTAACATGAGCGACATGACAGAAGAAGAAAGAGCCGAAATGCAAGCCGCAATGGAAAATGGCGAGATGCCGGAGGAGATGGGCGAAAGACCCGAGGGCATGGGTGAAAGGCCGGAGGGTGCGGGTGAAGGTGCAGAAGGTGAACGCCCCGAGGGCGCAGGTGGCCAAGGTGGTGCAGGAGGCATGGGCGGTGGAATGTCGCAAATGGAAGGGCAAGATTACAGCGAGATAGTAACACTAACAGACGAGACAAGAACATTTAACGTGCCCGTTACAACACCTGTTATGCAGTTTGGTACAGAGATGACTTTCTCGCAAATTACAGAGGATATGTACATCACTGTTATGATTGACGACAGCGATAATGTGACTTCGATAAATATTTTAGGATAAATTTTATATGACACATTTAACGAAAAGGGCAGAGCGAAAGGAGCTTATAGTAATATGATTACAATGAGAAACATAGTGAAAAAATACAACACAGGCGGTGAGGAGCTTACTGTTTTAAAATCGATAGATTTTCATGTGAAAAAAGGTGAATTTGTTGCAGTACTTGGCCCCTCGGGTAGTGGCAAAAGCACACTTATGAACATAGTGGGCTGTATGGATTTGTGCAATAGTGGCGAATATTACCTAGATGACGTTGCAGTGCACAGCTTAAAAGGTGAGAAATTAACAAAAATACGCAATGAAAAAATAGGCTTTATCTTTCAGCGCTATCAGCTTATACCAACATATTCGGCATTGCAAAATATAATTATGCCACTGTTAATACGTGGCATGTCACACAGCGAGGCGGTAGCACATGCACAGCCCACAATAGAGATGCTTGGGCTATCTGAAAGGGTAAAACACCGCCCGTCGGAGCTTAGTGGCGGGCAGCAACAGCGTGTTGCAATAGCACGCTCTTTAGTGGGCAACCCCGCAATACTGCTTGCCGATGAGCCAACAGGTGCGCTTGACAGTAAAACAGGGGCAGAAGTTATGCAACTTTTTGACAAGCTGCACAGCATGGGCAACACAATTGTAATGATTACGCATGACAGCGAGCTTGCACACAGGGCACAAAGAGTTGTGCAAATTGTAGACGGCAACATATATACAGGGCAGGCAAAAAAGCAAATTAAGATTGTTAAAAAAGAAATTGCATAAAAATTGATTGTTTAATAAAATTATAATAAATACAATGGAGGCTGATACAAAATTGACGTTGGTTTTGTATCAGCTTTTTTGTAAGTTCTTTGTTTTTTAATAAATAAATGGTATACTGAAATACAGTACAAGCAAACTGAAAGGACAGCAGAAAATGAGCAAACTTATATATATTGCAGATGATGAGAAAAATATACGTGATATTATTAAGGGATTCTTAACGAAAGAGGGTTTTGAGACGTGTGCGTTTGAAACGGGCGACGAATTATTTGATGCGTTTAGTAAAAAACCTTGCGATTTAGTTATTTTGGATATAATGATGCCAGGAAAAAGTGGCATTGAAATTTGTATAGAACTGCGCCAAAATCACAATGTGCCAATAATTATGGTATCTGCAAGAGACAGTGAACTAGACAAAATTACAGGGCTTTCAATTGGTTCAGATGATTATATAACAAAGCCTTTTTCGCCAATGGAACTTGTAACGCGTGTTAAAACAACATTTCGCCGCATAGATTTTGAGCGTGGCACGGTGCAAGCGCAACAAAATGATGAAGTGAAATTCGGGGATTTGGTAATGGATAATTCTCTGCACACTTGTGTGCATGACGGTGAAAACATAGATTTAACACCAATGGAATTTGCACTTTTGATGTATCTTTTTAAAAATAGCACAAGGGCTATAAAAAGAGAAGAGCTTTTAAAAAATGTGTGGAATTTTGAAGAGAGTATAGACACAAGGGCAGTTGATGATGTTGTAAAGAGGTTGCGCAAAAAAATAAGTGAGACAAATGTTAAAATTACAACGGTGTGGGGTTTTGGTTTCAAGTTGGAGGAATTGGGCAAGTGAAAATGTTATCTTTAAAACAAAAAATAACAAGGCCGTACGTTGGGCTTATAATTGTTTTGCAACTGTTTGTGCTTATTATTTTTAATTTACTTGTAGGTTTGTACGCATATGGGCAAGCAGAAGAAAACTTGAGCAAAGTGGCAAAGCGCCTTAAACAAGATATAAGCTATGCAAATGAACCTGATAACTTTGATGGAAAAGCCCCACCACACATGCTACTTGGTGTGTTTGAGCAAGGCGAAAACACACAGATTATTATAAAAGAAGACGGGCAGTACACAGATTTTAAAAGGGGCGGAGAGGAAAGTATGCCCCAAAGCATTATGCAAAAAGCAGGAGAGCTAACAAGCAATGCAAAGGAAGAAGAGATAGTGTCTTTTAACGAGGGTGGAGAGTATTACCATGCTATGTGGATTGACATTGAAGAACTTCCTGAAGGGCAAACGGCAATTTATATTTCCCAAGGCTATTTTGCAGAAGGCTTTGTTGAAATGGTAAATGTTTTTATGGTGCTTATTTTATTGCTAAGCGTAATAGTATTTATAGCTGTCTCGCAAAAATTAGCAAAAGATATAGCTATGCCTATACAAGAAATTTCAAAAACCGTAAAGCAAATGAAGAGTGTTGAAATTTTAAATGTAAATGAAGCGCAAAACAGCTTTGAGCTAAAAGAACTTGCAATTGAAATCAACGAGATGAACGAGAGAATTTATAACTACGACAAAAAGCAAAAAGCATTTTTGCAAAACGTCTCGCACGAGCTACGCACACCGCTTACAAGCATACAAGGATATGCAGAGGGTGTTATGCAAAATGTGTTTGAGGACAAAGACAAAGCAATGAGTGTAATTTTGCAAGAAACAAAGCGGATTACATATATTGTAGATAATATATTGTCGCTGGCAAGACTTGAAAATTTTGAGGGAAAATATAAACAGGGCAAAGTTAATTTAAACGAGTTTGTGCAAAACTGTGTACTTGCAGTAGATGGCCTTGCGCAGAAAAACGGTAAAGAGATTAATTTTGTTTTGCCAAAGCAAAATGTTTTTGTAAATGCTAACGAAGAATTATTAAGGCAGAGTATATTTAATATTCTATCAAATGCAGTGCGCCACACAGAGAAAAAAATTGATGTGAGAATTAAAGAAGATAATAAAAATGTAAATATTTTAATAAGCGATGATGGAAAAGGCATAAGTGAAACTGATTTGCCACATATTTTTGAGCGCTTTTACAAAGGCGAAAACGGTAATTGTGGGCTGGGCTTGCCAATAGCAAAAGCAAGCGTTGAAATGATGAAAGGCGAGCTCACTGCAAAAAACACAAAGCAGGGTGCAGAATTTATTATAAGCCTTTCAGTGTGTAAATAATTTTTATGAATATTGTAAAAACGAATAAGAAAATGTAGGGACATGGAAGGCATGCCCCTACATTTTGTTTTAGGCTCCTGTAAAAACTTTGTAAATATAAATTATTTTATCATAAAAGGCTATTTTTTATATATATTTACAGAGTTTTTTTCACAGGCTATATAAATTAAACTTGTAGAATAAGTTGCAAAATTATTGTGCACTGAACACATAAACCTGCGAGGTAAAATCACCTTTATCAGTGCCCGGTGTATATTCGCCTTTAAAATCTTCTGCTTGCAAAAGGCCTGTAAACTCTGTTTCAACATTAAAGCCATAGTGCATAAGCTCATCGCCGTAGTAGGTTTTGCCGTTGCATGTATAATTAAAATCATCACATAGTCCGCTTAGTTTAACTTTTTTAAGGCTTGTGTTTGGCACAGCCAAAATTTTGTAATAGCCTAAAATAGCAGTCTTTTTATCTTTTGAAACAATAGCCCATGAATAATAATTGCCAGATTGTAAGCGGTAAAAATCTCCGCTATGAATAACATCTCTATACTTTTTGAAAAATTCAATTTGTTGCTTTACAGCTTGTTTTTCGTCATCTGTTATTTTATTAAAATCTAGCTCGTACCCGAATGTGCCAAAATATGCAACGTCTGCACGTGTTTTTAAGCTTGTTTTGCGCATAACTTGGTGGTTGGGTATTGCCGCCACATGGCTGCCAATTGATGAAATAGGGTAGACCATAGACGTGCCGTATTGAATGTGCAGTCGCTCGATAGCGTCTGTATCGTCAGAGCACCACGCTTGCGGCGCATAGTATAGCATACCTGCATCAAAACGTGCACCACCCGAGGCGCAAGACTCAAATAAAATGTCGGGATATTTAGAGGTTAACATCTCATAAAGCTTATACACACCTAAAATATATCGGTGGAAAAACTCTTTTTGCCTGTCTGGCTCAAGAGCTAAACTGTAAGCTTCTGTAATATTTCTGTTCATGTCCCATTTAATATAGCTTAAATTCGCTTTGTCTAAAATTTTGCACATTGCGTTAAAAATATGCTCTACAACGTCATCTCTTGAAAAATCAAGCACAAATTGGTTTCTGCCGTAGCTCATTGTTCTATGTGGTGTTTTAATAACAAAATCAGGGTGTGTTTTGTATAAGTTACTTATTTCGTTCACCATTTCAGGCTCGAACCATAGCCCAAATTGCAAGCCAAGTGCGCATATATCTTTTGATAGTCCCTCAATGCCGTGTGGCAGTTTTTCAAGGTATTCTGTCCAGTCACCTAAAGAGGTAGAATCATTGTCACGCTTGCCAAACCAGCCATCGTCCAGTACAAAAAGTTCAACGCCAAGTTCTTTTGCTTTTGTTGCAATTTTTACAATGCTCTCGTGCGTAAAATTAAAATAAGTTGCCTCCCAATTATTTATTAAAACAGGGCGAGTTTTATTTAAATAGCGCTTGTTAATTAAATTATTACGCAACAAGTCGTGAAAGTTTTGGCTCATTGCGTTTAAGCCGCCATCGCTGTAAACCATTACAGCCTCAGGTGTGTGGAAACTTTCTCCACTTTTAAGCGTCCATTCAAATTCAAATGGGTTTATGCCAATAAGCACACGGGTCACATCATAACAGTCAACCTCTGCCTGTGCAAGAAAATTGCCACTATAAATAAGCGAAAAACCGTAAACTTCACCATTTTGCTCGTCTGTATTTGGGCGTTTTAATGCTAAAAATGGGTTGTGCATTGCACTGCTTGCGCCGCGTGCACTTGCAACGCTTTGCACACCTTTTGCAAGTTTGCGTGCTGTAATATGTCGCTCACGGCTCCATGCTCCGTCAAGTGTAAGCATTTCATAATCGCAGTCAGGCAAGTCTAAACTACAAGACATTGCCCGGTTTATTTTTATGCTATCTTTACCATTATTAATAAAATTAGCACTGCGTACAATGCAAGACATATCATCAAAAATATGGTAATTTAGCACAATTTGTGCATCTATTAAATCGTCTTGCAATATAATTTCAAGCGTTTGTACATTACTTTCATCGCCATGTGTTTGCGGCAAACCATTTATGTGCGGTTTGCCATTATAAATGCGGTGAGATTTATACACAAAATTTGTAATTCTGCTACCGTTTAAAAGCTCTAATTGATAGGCAGGGTCACGGTAATCTCCTGTGCCATATGAGGGATACTCTTGTTTTAAAAGCTCAAGCGAAAAGTTAAGGTTGCACTCAAAAGTGCAAGGTGTAAGTACTGCACTTCTCTGCACACATATATGGTCAAAATTATCATTATGGCGGATTTTTTTGCCAAAGTATAGCTGCCCAAGCTGATTGTTTTGCATAATTTGCAATATATAGCTTATTTTGTTGTTGTGAAGATGAAATGTATCTTTACCGTTAAAATTAATCATATTTGCACCTTTTAATAAATATATATTTATTTTGAACTTGCGTTTTCTTTTTCTTTATTTGCGTTGCTAGGCTCATTTTTATTAGCGTTTTTCTGCAACATAAAAGATGCAACACCACAAATTGCACCAATACCTAAAATTGCAAGAAGTGAATCTATGCCAAAGCCACTCTCACGTGCAATGCCAAGCTCTGAAAAAACAACGTACATAGAGAGCATAACAAAAATTACAAAGCCACTGAATGTATAGCGATGTTTCCACGGGGTTAGTGAAACTTGATTATTAATTGGCATTTCGTAAGGTGTTTTCATAGGTGCTATTTTGCCAATTAGTAGCATTATTAAGCATGAAATACCAAATAATATTGCAGAAATATGTAAATAGTGTAGGCCTGTGTTCCATAGCCCAAGTTGCGTTGCGGCATATACACCTACAAAAAATACAATTGCTACTTTTGCGGCAATAGGTGGTACACGCTTTGTCATATAGCCCATAAAAATAATTGTGAAAATAGGTACATTAAAGAAACCGTTTATGGTTTGAAGATAATCGAACAAACCTGCAGGTGCATATAGGATAAACGGCGCACCAAACATAGATATAAGTGCTATTACAAGTGCAAATATTTTACCAACTTTGATAAGCTGTTTTTCATCTTTACCTTTGCCGAATTTGGGTTTATAAACATTCAATGCAAATAGGGTAGATGCGCTATTTAAAACGCTATTGAATGTGCTTAAAATTGCACCCATCATAGCCGCCGCAAATAAACCAATAAGTGGTGTAGGCAACACTGTGCTTACAATTTGTGGGTAAACTGTGTCCATATTAGTGATATTAGGCCCTAAAATTTGGTATGCCATAATACCGGGAATTATTACCATAAGCGGAGTTAAAACTTTTAAAAGGCCTGCAAAAATAACACCTTTTTGCCCTTCTTCAAGGTTCTTTGCGCCTAGTGCGCGTTGAATAATGCTTTGGTCTGTGCCCCAGTAATATAAATTAACAAGCAATAAACCTGTAAACATAGTAGTAAAAGGCAAATAGCTGTCATTTGAGCCTATTGCGTTGAATTTTTCAGGAGAGCTGTTCAAAAACACTGTAAAACCCTCAGAAATATTGCCGTTACCAAGGAACAAAAGTGCAAAAACAGGAACAAGTAAACCGCCAATTACAAGCGCAACGCCGTTAATGCTGTCTGAGATTGCAACGGCTTTTAACCCGCCAAAAATAGCGTAAATAGAGCCAATTATGCCAATAACCCAAACCATAAGCCATATTGATTGCGCATAAGTAATGCCGAAAACCTCTGATATATTAAATAACTGCCCCATTGCAACTGCGCCTGAATATAACGTGATAGGGAGCATGTTTACAATATAACTTATTAGAAAAAGAATTGTTATAAACTGCCTTGTCATTCCGTCAAAACGAGATTGTATAAAATCAGGTATAGTAGTAATGCCTTGCTTTAAATAGCGCGGAACTAAGAAAAGCGCCACTATAATTAATGTTATGCCGCTGCCAACTTCCCAGCCCATAACTGCCATGTTTTGGCTGTAACTTTGCCCAGACATGCCAACAAAACTAACCGCACTTAAGTTTGTAAGCAGTAAAGAACCGGCTATAACTTTGCCTGTTAAACTTCTGCCACCTAAAAAGTAGCCGTCGCTGGTAGATAATGTGTCGTTGCGTGTTTTGAAGTAGGTTATTAAACCTACAACGCCTGAGAAAATGACGAATGAAATAATAATGGTAATGTTCATAATATCCTCCGCTTATTACTCGTGAACACGTGTTCACGGTTTTTATAATAATAAGCTCTTATCAGAGCTTATTTTAACAAAATTATTATATGCTTAGTTTGCACTGTGAAAATGCTAAACCGGAGTTAATCTATTTTTTTTACTGAAGTTTTTTCAATAAGTTTAGGTAAACAAGTGAGGTGTTTTTCACTGTTGGAAGAAAGAAGTAGGTTTGCTGTATTTTCGGCAAGTTGGCGGAAAGAAACCTCAAAAGTTGTTGTGCTAAAACCAAAAGCATTTATGATATCTATATTGTCAAACCCAATAATAGAAATATCATCAGGAATTTTCAGGCCTTTTTCTATTATTGCCTTTGAAGCGCCAAGTGCCATTATATCATTTGCGGCAAAAAATGCACTTGGAGTGGTGTTTTTTTTCAATAGCTTTTTTATTTCGTTATACGCAATATCTTCACGATACATTCCGTGCACAATTGTTATGTTAGAATCACTGTGTTCAGACATTGCCTTTAAGTAGCCTTTTTCACGTTCAATAGAAGATAAACGATAGTCTCCTGCAATAAATGCGATGTCTTTGTGGCCGTTTTTTTGTAGATATTTAGTAGCTAAATATCCACCTAAACAATTATCACTGTTGACAAGTTTTGTGCATTTATCGTAGTCATCTTCGGGTAAGAGTTGGTCAATTAAAACTACATTATACCCTTTGCTTGCTATAGTTTCAAGCTCTTTTGTAAGGTATGGAAAACCTACAAAAACCGCACCGTATAGCAAACGGCTTTGTAAAAGTTCGTGCATATCATCAAAATCCGCAGGGTCTGTGATAATATCCACCATGGTAGAAAACCCTTGTTTTTTAAATGTTTCTATTAATTTTTTTAACAGCTCCATATTATAAGGAGAATTCGCACCGATTAATTCAGAAGGGCTGTTGGTTGAGTTTATATCTGCCATGTAAATTCCAATAATATTAGCGGTTTTACCAACAAGTCCACGTGCAAATTGGTTTGGTTTATAGCCATATTTATCAATTACTTTTAAAACGCGTTCTTTTGAGCTAGGGTCTACATTACCGGTACCATTTAAAACACGTGAAACAGTGCTGCGTGAAACATTGGCAAGGTTGGCAATTTTTGTTGTGTTGATTGATAAAACCTCCCTTAGCCAAGTTGTGAACACGTGTTCTTGATGTTTTAATTATATACAAAAATTAATAAGAAGTCAATTAAGTTTTGTATTAAAGTGACAATTTTGTGTATGTGCATAATTTGTCGGTTAATATTTTGTTAAATTGCATAAAAGAATGAATACAAGGTTTTTATTGAGATATAAGTAAATTCAAATACTGAGATTAATATTATTTATGTGAAAGTGATTGACACTTATAGTGTAAATATGCCTACAATAGAATTTGCCACAGACCCAGAAAGCACACAGGAAGAAAAACTGGAAGTTTTAACCCAAATCGCTCTCTAGTTTAACCCAGAGTTGTACGCTGAATTAGTAAGCATTATCGCAGAACGCATAACCGCTTCGCATATAGGTGGCAAAAATTTCTGAAAACACCTATGAATATTTTGAGTATGATAGATTTGTAGTAAACAAAAAACCTGTACCAAACATAAAGCTGGCACAGGTTTTTTATGGCGCTTTGCCAATAGTTGGGGGGGGAACCCGAAAAAAGAAGAATTGCAATCGGTG
This sequence comes from uncultured Bacteroides sp., assembly GCA_964371675.1. Taxonomy (GTDB): domain Bacteria; phylum Bacillota; class Clostridia; order Oscillospirales; family Ruminococcaceae; genus Ruthenibacterium. Next base: position 33,115 of record CAYJNL010000029.1, read on the forward strand.
GCATCAATGCACCATACATATTTGCTATGAAGATAATAAAGTTTTGTTAAAACGCAACAATATGTGCTCTAGCACATATTGTTGCGTTTTTTTGAAAACCTAGCACATCTAGATTAAAGGTTGAATGTGAATAATGCACAAATTAATAGCTTTATTATTGTGTATATATGTCAATAAATTCATTTTTGCAAGGTGTTTTGTTTTTCGTTGACAATATAATTTGTGCTGTGATATACTAAGTGCACAGCAAGAAACAAACAAAACTTTAAAAACAGCAGACAATGAGGTCGCTTTAAAAGCACCTTGTGTCTGCTGTTTTTTTATACGTTTTTGCTTGTGGCAAAACCCCAAAAGGCACACATATTAAAAAGCAATACACAAGAAAGAGGTGCACAATATGCCTACAGCTATATTAAAAAGCGACGTTGAAATAATGCTGAAAGACATTGGCATGGTTTATAAAAGCGAGGACAGCGAAGTTACCGCCTTAACTAAAGTGAGCATGGATATACATAAGGGCGAGTTTATTTCTTTGCTGGGGCCATCAGGTTGTGGTAAAACAACGCTACTTCGCATAATTGCAGACTTGTTGCAACCCTCAACAGGGCATATAACAGTAGGTGATGAGAGCCCGAAAGAGGCAAGGTTAAAACAGCGTTATGGCATAGTTTTTCAAAGTGCGGTGCTTTACGACTGGCGCACAGTTAAGAAAAACGTTATGTTGCCGCTTGAAGTTATGAAAATACCAAAAGAGCAGCGTGAGAAAAAGGCTATGCAAATGCTGGAACTTGTAGGGCTTACAAAATTTGCAAACAGCTACCCGTCAGAGCTTTCGGGCGGAATGCAACAAAGGGTGGGTATAGCAAGGGCACTTGCAATAAAGCCGGAGATACTTTTAATGGATGAGCCATTCTCAGCACTGGATGAGTTCACAAGAGAAAAACTGCACGACGATTTACTTAGAATTTGGCGCAAAACAAACAAGACAATTGTATTTGTAACGCACAACATTGCAGAATCGGTTTTTTTGTCAGACAGAATTTGTGTGCTGTCACCACATCCTGGAAGGCTCTCTGCAATAATAGATGTAGATTT